>NZ_RQET01000001.1:0-300000 GCF_004769195.1 Leptospira fletcheri | reverse complement strand
GTTCGGCCGTTACGTGATCGATACGGGAGTGGCGGAAGTATTCAGAAAGGATCCGAAAGAATGGCCGATTTCCTCGATCGTAGCCTCCGCAATGAACACCGCCGATCTGAAAATTCACGTTACTTCGGAAGAATGGTTGAAGAAAGAGAACAAAAACGTGAACGGCATTTTCTTAACCCATATGCATATGGATCATATTATGGGAACCTTGGATTTTCCTTCCGGAACTCCGATTTTCACCGGAAAACAAGAAAGCACGAAGAGAAATTTCCTGAATCTGTTCGTTCAAGGAACCACGGATCGATTGCTAGGTCCTGCTCCCGCTTTGGAAGAATTGACTTTTACCGAGACGGAAACGGCTGCGGCCAGAGTGTTGGACTTTTTCGGAGACCAATCCTTTTATATCCTGCAAGTGCCGGGACATACCGTAGGGAGCCTCGCGTTTTTAGTGCGTAGCAGTAGCGGTTTGCAATTGGTAACGGGGGACACCTGCCACACCCGCTGGGGGTGGGAAAATTCCGTGATCCCGGGAAGTTTTACGGCAGATCCGGAAAGAAACCGGGAAAGCCTGGATTTCCTGAAGGCTCTCGCCGCGAAATATCCGAAGATCCAGGTTCATCCCGGACACCAATCCATTCCGGCGGAACAGAAAAAGTAGAAGTCAAGAACGGATCGGGCTGCCAATGAATCTCGGAGCCTCGATCCGACAGAATTCTAATGTTTAACTTGTACCTTCATCGCCTCTAATCCGGAGGATACATCTACGACCGGTTCGTAGCCCAACTCTCTCCGGGCCTTGTCGATCTTGATCGTACATTCTCTTCCCATAATATCCGTTGCAAAACGCATTAGAGGAGGCTCCTTCGCGATTCGGAAAAGACGCCAAACCCCTTCCACGATCCATGCCAGAGTCCCCGCTAATGCAGAAGGAACGGAACCGCTCGGCAATTCCACTCCTTGCGTTCTCATCATCTCCGTCAAAAAAGAGCGGAAGGGTTGGTCCAAACCGTCCGTGACGAAATAGGCATTCCCTCCGTTTCCTTTCGTGAGCGCAAGTTCCGTTGCGTGGACCAGGTTTCCGATGTACGTGGTGGAAGTCTTGGCCTTGCCTCCGTCGATCCAGAGAAATTTCCCTTCGGAAACCATTTTTAGAAGTACGGGCAAAATCGACGTGTCTCCCGGCCCCCATACGAATCTAGGTCTTAAAGAGAAAGTTTGAAACGTTTTTGAATTTGCAGCTAGGACGGCTTGTTCGGCCGCCGCTTTCGTTTCGCTGTACAGGTACGGAGTGGATTTGGGGTAGGGGTAGGTTTCGTCGATTTCGACCATATTTTGGCCGTGGAACAAGGCGGCTTCCGTGCCCATGTGAATGAATCTTTTGATTCCTGCGGATTTGGCTGCTTCCAGCAATTGGAGGGTTCCTTCCACGTTCGCATCCCAAAAATCCTTTCTTGTTCCCCAAGGCCCTACGAAAGCGGCGCAATGTACTAGAGCGTCCACTCCTTTCAAAAGGGAAGGATCGACGGAACCTAGGCTTCCTCGAACGACTTGCGCGCCCATGGATCGCAATGCTTGGTCGCTGGTTTCGGAACGGGAAAGGGCTAAAACTGTGTGCTTTTTGGAGATGAGTTCTTTTGCGATCGCACCTCCGACGAATCCGGAAGCTCCGGTAACAAATATTTTCATAGATTCTCGTTAGACTGTAAGAATCCGAAAAAGTACGTAAGATTGTTACGGATCTACATGATCCAACCAGACTTGGATTTTATCCATCGCCTGTTCCCATTTTTTTTCTTCCGTAAAAGAGCCGGAAGACAATTGTACGATCTCCAAGTCGCGCTCGTTCCGGACGGGTCGAAGAAGCGATTTCTCCATTTTTTTGATCCTCCGTACGTCAAATCCTCCGTAGATCAGTAGTACAGGCATCGCCAGTCGGATCGAACCGTCCCCGTCCAAACCGTCGGGATTTCCGGACACGGAAATAATTCCATCCAGCTCCATCTTCTTTTCCAGGACGGCTTTGACTACATAGGCGACCGCGTCGTAGGAGGCGCAGCAAAAAAGGTGAAGGTTCTTGGTCTTATTCTGGGAACGTAACCAGGCCACCACGGAGAAGAGTCGGTCCCTGAGTAGAATCGTATCCACTCGGTTGAAAGTGATCGATCTTTCTTGGATCGTAAGCAGGCTTTCGACTTGAAGAGTCGCTATATTTCTGGAATGTAATTTTTCGCACAACTTGCTGAAGTGAACGCTGGCTAGATTGCCCAACCTTTCGGATATACCTTCTACGAGGAGTACCAATTTCTTCGCGCCCGCGGGTAGATCCAATCTTGCGGAAACAGATACCAAATGGACGGGAATAGTTAATTGGGAAGATTCGACTTTCGTTTTCACGTCCACTGTTTTCCACCCGAGCAATCGGTATTAGATCTCCATCAGTTTTAGGAGGGCGTCTTCGTTTCGAATCGCTATGAAATTCTTATCTATTTCGATCCAACCTTTCGCCTTCAGATCGGCCAGAGCCCGGACCAGGGTTTCCGTTTTGGATCCTATCGTAGTAGCCATGACTTCGCGGCTGAATTTTACGTTGATCTCGGATCCATATTTTTCCTTGAGGGAGAGTAGAAACTCCGCAAGTTTGGAATGCACTTGTTTCGTTCCCATCGAGTAGATCCGATTCTCGGCGGATTTGCATTCTTTGGAGATGTATTTCAGGATCGCGTTTTGGAAGCGGTAGTCCTGGTTGAATAGCTGTCTGGCGTCTTCCCCATTGATGTAGATCACGACGGTATCTTCGAGGCATTCCGCAGTTTTATTGTAGGAGTCTTCGGAAATCGCGTCTCTGAGTCCGACCCAACTTTCCGGAGAGTAGATTTTCAAGGTCTGTTGTCTTTGGCCGTTCGGAGAGTCTTTGTAAGTACGGACGGTACCGCTTAAAATCAGATAAAACCCTTTTGTTCCTTCTCCTTCGGAAAATAGGATGCTTTTTCTGGGGAATTTCAGGGTCCGTTTTCCGAGTTTCTGCTCTAAAAGATAGTTATAAAGATCTTTCGAACAAACCGGGAACGTGGACCAGGCGGAAACGGAAGGGGTTTTCTCTTCTTCGATTTTATATGCTAAGGCGGTAGCCATAAATCAATACCTCGTTTGTCCTTTGTTGCTTGGACAGGTATTTTATACGGCAATTCGCTTCCCCAGTCAACGGGCAGGGGGTCATTCGATCAATCCGGAGGGTTTTCGGCGGAAATACAGGGGCAAAATCTAGAGGAGTTCCTTGATTTTGGAGATGTATTTTCGGCCCACAGGAAGTTGGGTCTCCTCCTCGTCTTTGAGAAATACGGTATAATTTCCGGTACTATCGCTCTGGAGTCGTATCAGGTATTCCAGATTAATGACGAACTGTTTGAAGATGCGTAAGAACTGTCTCGGAGGCAGTTTCGTTTCCAGCGCCTTCAGGGATTTGTAGGTCACGTATTCTTTGTTTTCCGTATGGATGATACTGAAATTATCTCTCGAAGAAATGTATACGATGTCTTTGTAAGGAATCAGGAAATAATTTTCCTTTTCTAAGATGAATAGACCGTGCTCGTTAAAGGAGTTCTGACTCTCGGCTCCCTGCTTTCCGATGAATTCCAGAGCTCTGTCCACCGCCTTGTTGAATCTTTCCCGCGAAAACGGTTTGAGTAAGTAATCGATCGCTCCGAACTCGAATGCCTCTATCGCCTTGTCTCGAAGAGAAGTGATAAACACGATGTAAGGGATTTTTTCCAGTTTTTCCAAGACCTCTAATCCTGAGAGCTTGGGGAGATTGATGTCCAGAAAAACGAGATCGTACCGGTTGCTCTGAAGGGATTCCAAGGCTTCCTGCCCGTCCTTCGCAAGTCCGGCAAGTTTGAGTTCGGAGCGGCCCAGGCAATAGTTCACGAGCAATTCCCGAGTCGGGGCCTCGTCCTCTACGATCAATATTTTCAACTCTTGGGCCAGCTGGGACATTCTACCTCCGGAATTCCGAACGGTTCGGCTCTTCAAAAAGCACCGTGACCACGGCGCCTCCGTCCGGATGGTTGTCTATTTTCAATTCGGATCCGATCAGGTAATATTTCAAACGTTCCGAGATATTTCCCAAGGTTCGGGAATGGTTGACGGTGGATTTGAGTCCTTCTCCATTATCGCGGATCGTGATCACCGTTTTTTTGCCTTGGATTTTCGCGTTCACCCAGATTTTTCCCCGTCCTTCCTTGTCCCGGATTCCGTGGATATAGGAATTTTCCACAAGAGGTTGCAGGATCAAAGGGGGGAGTACGCATCTGCTGAAATCTCCTTCTTTCGTGAGTTCCACGTCCATAAAATCCTGGAATCTCAATTTCAACAGATTGATATAATTTTCCATAAACTGCCATTCCACATCGAAGGGAACCAATTGTTTATTCGCGTTATCGATTAAAAATCTGTAATTTTCCGCTAACATCAGAATGGCGGAATCCGCGAGAGAGGAATTCGTTTCGAGGTAGGAATGGATGATACTCAAAGTGTTGAATAGAAAGTGAGGGCTCATCCGATCCTGGAAGGTTTTGAGAGTGTTTTCAGCTTGGCGCGCCTTTTCCTCGGCTTCCTTACGTTCCGTAATTTCGTTTCGTATGACCAAGTACTGGATGGGTTTGCCGTTTTCATCGAAGATGGGGGAGATCGTAGTATCCACCCAGTAAATCCTACCGTCCTTGGCTCTGTTTCGGATTTCCCCTTTCCAGATTTTTCCGCGGGAGATGGTCTGCCATAAATTCCGGAAAAACTCCTGATCGTGAAAGCCCGAGTTGACGATGCGATGGTTTTGCCCCAACAATTCCTCTTTGCTGTACCCGCTGATCTTGCAGAAGTTATCGTTCGAGTAGATGATCGTTCCTTTTTTGTCGGTGATCGCTACGATGGATACTGCGTTGAGAGCGGTCTGGAAATCGGAAAGGATCTTTACCGATTTATGGAGGTTTCCTTCCACCTCCACACGTTGCGTGACGTCAACGCCTACGATCCAGTTCTTCCAGCCCGGAATGTGCGCCCGGGAAGGAATCCTGGACCAGGAAACCGTTTTGGATTCCTGAGTCTTGGTCTGGAGTTCGATTTCCCAATTTTCAAAATGGCTGTCGGATTTTAGAAAGATGTCGGTGACCGTTTTCCGATATTCCGTGTTGGGCAAAAGGGAGGCAAAGAGGGCTTCCGAATCGGAGACTGCTTCTTGGAAAGTGAATCCAGTGATCTTTTCCAGTTCCCGGTTCCAAAATACGATCCCGGAGTTTTCGTCCATGGCCATAATGAGGACAGGGATATTCTCCAATACACTCTGGATCGCGACGTCGCCTTCGAGAGTTCTTTGGTCGGTATTTCCGTTTTCTTTTTCCGGCATTTTGAAAAAATCGCTTTTGTTGCGAATTCGTTTCCGAAACGATTCCATACTATCATTTCGGGCAGACAATTGTCAATATTCAATTTGACGTTTTTTCGTTTTCCGTATTTCGTCGAATTCGTATCTATTCGATATATTGATAGAAAAGTTCCGTAATGCGGAAACCTCCGGAGATCCTTCGGGCAAGGAACACACGTGGTGGAATTTATTCGATGAATCATTCGTATTTCGTTTTATTCTAAATTATTTATTGGAATATTCTGTATTTTTGAATCTGATTTTATTTTGCGAAGGTAGGTGAATGGATCGAATATTTAGTTTTCTCAGGTTTTTTTCTTCCTCTCGAAAGGGGAAGATCTTATTCATCGCCGCCGCCGTATTCATTTTACTTTTTTTGTCCACCCTCGTTTGGAGGTTGGGGTTCCATGGTGATACGGTTCACCCTAAAAAAGGGCCGATCGTGGAGTTGGTATATGCGCTGGGAACAGTCAAGTCGGATCGAGTGTATCACTTGAAGTTCGGAATCGCCTCCTCCATACAAAAGTTATTCGTGAAGGAAGGGGACATCGTATCGCAAGGGGCAAAACTTCTCGTTTCGGATTCCGGAACCCTTTTTCAGGCTCCGTTTACAGGTACGGTCACCACGTTTCCTTACCAGGAAGCGGAAGTCGTCATGCCGGGAATTTCCGTTCTTACCATGATGGATCTAAAAAAGATCTATGTTTTACTATCCTTAGACCAGGATTCCATGCTTCGCATCAAGGTAGGGCAACCGGCTCAGTTGAGTTTCGAAACTTTACGTGGAATCAAATTGGCGGGCAAGGTCACGAAGGTATACCCTTCGGACGGACAGTTCTTTGTCAGAGTGGATGTGAATGAAATGCCGGAAGGAGTTCTTCCCGAAATGACGGCAGATGTGGCGGTCGAAGTCGCAAAAAAAGAAGAGGCTTTATTGATTCCGGTTTCGGCCATCCAGAAAGGCAGGATTAAAATCAAACGGAGCGGAGATACGATTTGGGTACCTGCAAAAGTGGGGGCAGTAGACGGGGAATGGTGCGAGGTGTTGGAAAATTCCGTTCTTTCTACGGATACCGTGTACGTCCAAGAGGAGAAATAAGAGGCCGTGTGGTTTTTAGCGATTCGTCAACTGCTCAATCGCCCGCAGCAGACCGTGCTGACTTTCGTAGGCATCCTCCTCGGTACGGCGGCTTACTGCGTTTTTTCGGGGATCATGGTCGGATTTCAGGAATACATCACGGATCAGCTCGTCAATAACGACGCGCAGATCCGGATTTCTCCTAGAGACGAGGTGATCCGTGAACAATCGTTTTACGGACTTTTTTATCCCGAGACGACCTTTTTAAAATGGGTGAAGCCTCCTTCCGGAAAGCTGGACAATACTCAACTGACGAACGTGAACGGATGGTTCCGAAAATTGGACCGGGACGAAAGGGTGGAGGCCTACGCCCCGCAGTTGAACCGGCAATTGATCTTTAAGTTCGGAAAACAAAGCCTTCCCGGCAAATTACAGGGAGTGGATCCGATCCGGCAGATGAAGGTTACGACCATCGGAAATTACGTGGAATCCGGAAATTTCAAGGATTTGGATCGAGGCGGAGACATGATCTTTGCCGGTTCGGGGCTCTTGGAAAAACTGGGCGCGACTTTGGGAGATACCGTTCATATCGTTACCGACGACGGAAGGACAGCGAACGTAAAAGTGGGCGGAGTGATTCACGTAGGCAATCGTATGATAGACGACACTGCAGCGTATGCATCTCTTCGGACCGTACAGAGAATTACGCTTTCCACAGGGGTCGTTTCGGAAATCGCGATCCGTCTGAAGAGGCTGGATATAGCCGCCGACATGGCGACGGAATGGGCTTTCTTTACCAGGGACAAGGTGGAGAGCTGGGATCAAACCTATGAAAACGTCCTCGCGGTATTTAAAACACAAAATATTGTGCGGAACACGACGACGTTTACGATCATGTTGGTAGTTGCATTCGGAATCTATAATATATTGAACATGGTGGTGAATCAGAAGAAAAGGGAGATCGCCATCCTGAGATCGATAGGGTTCGACGAGAACGACACGATCCGTCTTTTCATCATCCAGGGGTTGCTTTTGGGAATCGTAGGTTCCTTGGCAGGCTTAGTGCTCGGCGCCATAGTGTGTTTCTTTTTGGACGGATATCCGATCGGAAATACTTCCTCGTCCAAGACGCAGATGATGTCGAATGTGATGCGGATTTCTTGGGACTGGATGATTTATCTGAAAGCGTTCGGATTGTCGGTAGGATGCTCCGGGATTGCGGCCTATATCCCCGCTAGGTCCGCTTCCAAACTTTCTCCGGTGGAGATCATCCGAGGAAGCGCCTGATATGAATCTGGAGAAAACGGAATATTCCATTTCCTGCAAGAATCTTCGCAAGAGTTTCGGAGAGCCTCCGATCGAAGTGATCCGGGGAGTGGAGTTTGGGCTGAAAAAAGGGGAGTTCGTTTCCCTAACCGGTAGATCGGGATCGGGGAAGTCCACGCTTTTGTACATGCTTAGCGGTTTGGACGAGCCTAGCGACGGTCAGGTGATCCTGGACGGAAAGGATCTTTTCGAGATGAAAAGCCTGGAAACCCACCAGTTCCGAAACGAGCATATCGGGTTTGTCTTTCAGTTCCATTATCTTTTGCCCGAGTTGACCGCAATGGAAAACGTTCTTATGCCTGCTCGTAAGGTGAACCAACAAGGACTTAAAAAGGAGTATGCCAGACAGCTTTTCAGCGAATTCGATTTGGAAAATTGTAAGGATAAATTTCCTTCACAGATGTCCGGAGGAGAGCAACAGAGGACGGCGATTGCGAGGGCGCTCATCATGAATCCGAGTTTTCTTTTTGCCGACGAGCCTACCGGAAATTTGGACACAGCTAACGGAGATAAGGCGATGGAAATTTTCCGAAGAGTGAATCGGGAAAACAATACCACGATCCTATTCGTAACCCACGATCCGGACTATGCCGCGCTTGCAAACCGGCAAATTCGTTTGGTTGACGGAAAAGTGGAATCCGATACGGTACAAAAGCACTGATTGGGAACGGACGCGGAGTCGGTTTATACCGTCTTTTTGAACCGAGATTTTCCCAGGATCTCATTGATTTCCGACGCTTTGTAAGGTTTATCTAAAAAGCCCCGTACTCCTTTCAGTTGCAGGGATTTCTTCTTTTCTCTTTCGATATTGCCGGAAGTGACTATAATGGACGCTTGCGGATTCAAATCGAATAATTGGCAAATCAGAGCTTCTCCGCCCATTCCTGGCATTTCCAGATCCGTGATCACTACGTCGAATTTTTCCGGGCCTTTTTTGTATAAGAGGATCGCTTCCTCGGCGGTTTTGCAGGTTTGGACTTCCGCGCCCATGAGTCTCAACAGTTCTCCGAGCGCCTCCAAAACCAACTCCTCGTCGTCCACCAATAGGGCGCTTAAATCCAGATGATTCGATTTTTCTAATATATTATTTTCCTCTTTCGATTTCGAATGGACGACCGGAAAATACAACGAAAACTTTGTGCCCTTCCCTTTTTCGGATTCCACCGAGATGAAGCCGGAATGTTCCGTAACGATTCCGCGAACGATGGAAAGCCCTAAACCCGTTCCGTTCTTTCCTTTCGTGGTATAAAAAGGTTCGAAAATCCTGTCCTTGTAATCGTCTTCTATACCGACGCCGGTATCCGCTATGTCCAGTTCCACATAATTCGTTTCGTTCGCGCCGGGAAATTTGAGGCTTAGGGTCTTTCCGTCCACGATGCCTCCCTGGACGGAGATCCGACCTCCGTTCGGAAGAGCGTCCCTTGCATTCAGGATCAGATTCATCACCGCCTGGTGCAGGTGACCCGAGTCCGCTAAAATAACCTTATCGAGGGAGGAAAAGTTCGTTTGGAGGGATATGTTCTTAGGTAAGGAGAAGCGCATCATATCAGTCACTTCTTTTAATAACGGGGGGAGAGAGGTCGGTTTCATTTCCGAGGAGACGGGGCTCGAAAAAAGGAGTAATTGTTTCGTAATTCCCTTCCCGCGACCACAGGCCTCTATGATTCTTTCCGAATGCCTTTTTAGCTCGGGGTTCGAAGACGATAACGTTCGTAGGACTTCCGCAGTCCCTAAGATCATTGTTAATAGATTGTTAAAGTCGTGCGCGATTCCTCCGGCCAAGAGGCCGATACTTTCCATTTTTTGCGCCTGTCTGAGAGTTCGTTCCGCAGCCGTTCTCTCCGATACGTCCCTTACGATCCCTTGCAAAAGTCCGGAGTCGAGATATTTTGCGCTGATCTCTACGGTGACCAAGGTCTTGTCTTTTCGGACCAGACGGCGCTCCAAGATCATCATCTTTCTGTCCTGTAAGTCGAAGAAACGGAACGGCATGCCGGAAAGGTCTTCCGCCTGGACCAAATCCGTTAAATTCAATTTCAGTAATTCTTCCCGTTTGTAACCCAGCATTCTGCATCCGCTGGGATTGACTTCTAAAAGTTTTCCTTCGGAGTCGGCGATGAAAATTCCGTCGGAGGCGTTCTCTACAAGATCGCGGTATTTGTTTTCGCTCTTTCTTCTGCCTTCCTCCGATCGTTGGTATTGGAGAGAAAGTTGGACTAGGTAGGCCGCAAAAAAGATCAGTCTCAGGTCACGTTCCAGAGGAGCCCGTACGGTTTTATAATAGATAGCGAAAGTTCCGATGATCTTTCCCTCCGGCGATCGGATCGGGGTGGACCAGCAGGCGAGTAGACAATGCTTGATAGCGAGATGTTTGTAGTCCGCCCAAAGCGGGCTCGTCCGGATATCCTCCACGATCACCGTTTTTCCTGTATAAGCGGAGGTGCCGCAGGATCCGGCCTTCGGTCCGATCGGAAATTTTTCCAAAGAGCGGAGGTATTCCTGAGGAAGACTGGGGGAGAGGACCTTTTCGGTCCGGGCTCCGAGCGGATCCAGAAGTACGACTGATGTAAAGGTATCGGGGGAAAATTGTTCCACCGTTTCCATCAATTTGATCAACAATTGGTGGAGAGGAAGGGAAGCATCGAGTCCGTTGAATAGGCATTGCAACAAGGCTTCTGCACGATTCTTTTCTTCCAGAGACCTGCGTAGTTCGCCGGGATGGGAAAAAGTTTTGGTCCGGAAAAAAAAGGAATTTTCCTTAAAACCGATCTCTAATCCGACCCAAAGTCCTAGATGCAAAAAAAGGACGGTGTAGGCGCCAAAAGAAAGGATGTCGGTAATTTTAGGAGAAAAAGGAGGATCAAGAAAGTGCAAGTAGAAGAGGAAGCATATCGTAAAAGAGATGATTCCGAGCACCAATCTGACTCCAAATTTAGCCATCGTTGATACAGTAACATATTCAAATCGGCTAAGCAATCTTTCGGTTGGAAATTTGCAGGATAAAATCCCGATTCTCGGGCCGGTTCGGGATGTTTCCATTCCGGATGGGCCGGTTTTTCGCGGTTTCTCGTAGGTGAAAAAAAGATTGTACAAGCGCTTGGAATTGTGATTCCGGCTTTAAATAAATATTTCCGCCGAGGTTTCAAAAATTTCCGCAAGCTTCCTCGCCAAGTCTTTCCCGATCATCAGTGTTCCTTTTTCAAGGGAGGTAACGTATTCCACACCTACGTTTCCTAGCTTCTCAGAAAGTTCTTTCCGGGAATATCCGTGGATCCGTCTCAAAGCACGGACGAAAAGGCCCGGATATACGTATTTCAGGTTCGGTCTGGAGCCAAGGTAGCTTCTCTCTTCCGTCTCCCATTCCAGCAATTCTTCGTTTTCCATGAGATTTCCTCCCTCCCATCTCGGATACAAATATGACCACGACATAAGCCGGAACAGGTTACAGTTCCGCTACATTCGCGTTTGAATTCCGAATCCGAAAGATCCGCGAGCGGTCGCCCGCTTTATTGCGTTTCGTTTAGCGTTCGTTCCCTCTTTCGATTCCTAAGAGAGAAAGGGATTTGCGCCGGTCCCTTGGAATCGTTGATTTGAAAGAGAAAGAATAGTAGAATGATTCGGATCTCTCTATCTTTCGAACCGTTTTAAGTTTGGAATTTGGTTTATGAATACGATATGGAAGAGTAAAAGCGTACGTGCGTGCATTCTGTTGCTTCTCGGGTTTTTAGGGACTTGCAGCAATTTGGATGATTTGTACGGAACGGGGAAAAATAAGAAACACAATAAAGACAATTGTAATGCTGCGACCGGAATCTACCTGGCCTGTCTGAATGCGAACGCCGGAGCATACGCGAGTTCGAATTGCAATTCCCAATACCTATTGGTTTTAGGTGCGTGCAGCTCCGGTTCGGGCTCCGGGGGCGGAGGGGGAGGTTACTGATCCTACTCGGATTCTCCCTCGGACTCCTTGATCTCGACTCCCCATCCTTTCAGAGTTTTTAATACGAACTCCAAGAGGACTTCCTGGTTTTTTCGGGAATCCTGTTCGGGAGAAAGAGGGGGATCGAACTTGAAATGAATGACTCTGTCCCGGTACAGACTTCCTATGTCCTTCATCCATTTTCCGTTTTCCCAAAAATCGGTTTTTACGGCGAACGGAACCACGGGGACTCCTGCACGAGAGGCGAGCTTTACGGCTATGGAATTGAATTCGTTCGGATGAAAGGTTCTGGTTCTCGTGCTCTGGGGAAAAACGACGATCGAAGTTCCGCCTTTTAGGATTTTGGTTCCCTGTTCCAGGACTTTTACCAGATCTTCTCTCGGGTTGGTTCTACCTACGGCGATGGGATTCCTGGATCTCATGATCGGACCGAACAAGTTGCCTTTGACGAGGCTTTCCTTTACGACGTAGGTGACCGGACGATGCGGAACTAGAAAGAACGGAAATACGAACGTTTCCAAAACGCTCATATGATTTCCCGCGAAGACCACAGGACCTTTCGGAGAGATCGCGTGTTCCAATCCTTCGATCAAGAATTTTCCCTGGCAACCTTCCAGTACGTCCAGGATTCTACCGGAGGATTCCAACCAGACTTCGTCCGTGTATTGATTCTCCAGGCATTGTTTCCTACTGGCAAAAATCTCTCCGAAATACCCGATCAAAAATGCTAGGTCGCTCCCTAGTAAGAATCGGTCTAGAAGGCTGCGTTTCCGGTCCGGAGGAGTTTCGTATCGCAACGTGACCCCCTCCTTTAGATGGATGGGCGAACCCAGAGATTGTCTATCTAACCGAAAAATTCCGCTTCGAACCGATTCCGGAGGGATTTCCACGAACGGTTTTTTGATTCTAAGTTCCGGCTCATTCGATTCGTTCATTCCAGATTCGCTCCAGGCCTCGGCTTCTTGAGATAGGGAAGAAATTAGACGGATAGGATAATTTTCCCTCGTTTCCTTGTCACCATTAAATCCCGGGCTTTCGTCCTGACAATTTACCGAACCGCATTCGGCATCTGAAAGGATCGGTTCTTGAAATATCGATTCTCGAATTCTCGGATCGTTTCGGATTTGTCCAAGGTCAAGTCCACGTCGTCCCAACCGTTCCGGATTCTTTGGATCGAATCCTCGTCCAAGTCGAATCCGAATTTAGACCGGTTCGTTCCGAGAGTTTTATCGGAGAGATCTATGCCGACTTCCACAAAGGGATCCGAATCGATTTCTTTCCGAAGTGCTTCCATTTCCGGTTCGCCTATCATTAATAAGGCGATTCCGTTTTTAGGAGAATTGATCGAAAAGATGTCCGCAAAGGAAGGCGCGATGATGGCGCGGATTCCGAAATCGGCAAGCGCCCAGGGCGCGTGTTCCCTGCTGGAACCGCATCCGAAATTCGGCCCGACCAATAGTATGCTTGCGGAAGCGTAGCCGGGTCGATTCAGGATGAAATTCGGATTCGGGATTTTGCCTTCCTCGTCCGAGTATCTCCAGTCGTGAAAGAGATGCTTTCCAAAACCGCTACGTTCTATCTTTTTCATGAATTGCTTCGGCAGAATTTGGTCCGTATCTATATCCGCTCTCAGCAAAGGCGCCACGACTCCCTTGTGTTTCGTCCAACCGTTCATAATTCTTTCCATCCTCTTACGTCCGTAAATTTTCCTTGGATCGCGGCGCCCACGGCCATTGCGGGACTCACTAAGTGGGTCAGACCGCCGCGTCCCTGTCTCCCTTCGAAATTTCGATTGGATGTGGAAGCGCAACGCTCGCCGGGGAGAAGAATGTCGTCGTTCATCGCCAAGCAGAGAGAGCAGCCCGGCTCTCTCCATTCGAAACCCGCATCCAAAAAGATCTTGTCTATTCCTTCCGATTCCGCCTGACGTTTGACTCGGCCGGATCCTGGCACCACGATTGCCTGGACCTTCGGATGGACTTTTCTCCCTTTTGCGAGTTTTGCCGCAGAACGCAAATCTTCGATCCTGGAGTTCGTGCAGGAACCGATGAAAACCTTGTCCACTCCAATGTCCTCCATCCTGGTACCCGGAGTCAGCCCCATGTAATGTAGAGCTTTTTGCGCGGTTTCTTTTCGTACAGGATCCTCTATGTCATTCGGAAACGGAACTCTGCCAAGGACGGAACCTGTCTGGGAAGGATTCGTTCCCCAGGTTACCTGCGGTTCCACTTCGGATACATCCAAGAATACGGTCTTGTCATACATAGCGTCCGGATCGGAACGTAGGCTTAACCAGAAAGAGACCGCTTCTTCAAACGACATTCCTTTCGGGGAAAGTTCCGTTTTTTGCAAATATGCGAACGTCTTTTCGTCCGGAGCGACCAGTCCGGCTCTCGCTCCCGCTTCGATGCTCATATTGCAAAGAGTCATCCGTTCCTCCATGGAAAATTCCAGCACCGCTTCGCCGGAATATTCCATCACATATCCCTGTCCTCCGTCGGTTCCGATTTTTCCGATCAGAGACAAGGCTACGTCTTTAGCGGTGATTCCGTTCTTCAGTTTTCCGACCAGAGAAACCAGCATGGATTTGGATTTTCTTTGTTTCAGGGTTTGAGTTGCGAACACGTGCTCCACTTCACTTGTTCCGATACCGAACGCCAAGGCCCCGAATGCACCGTGAGTCGCCGTATGGGAATCTCCGCATACGATCAGATTTCCGGGAAGGGTAAATCCTAACTCCGGAGCCAATATGTGTCCGATTCCTCTATCTACGTGGTCCCATCCGAAAAGTCGGATCCCGAATTCCTCGCAATTCCGTTCGATTGCTTCGATTTGGCGTCTGGACACGGGCCCTGCCGCGTTTTTATCCGTCCGATTCCGAGTGGAAACATTATGATCCACTACCGCAAGAGTCAACTCAGGGTGCTTGACCTTTCTGTTCCGCTGTCTTAATCCTTCGAAAGCCTGTGCGGATGTGACTTCGTGGACCAGATGCCTGTCCACGAAGAGAAGATTTTCTCCATTTTCCTCGCGGAGGACGGAATGTTCCTCCCAAATTTTGTCGTAAAGAGTTTTAGGCACGATACGTTCCTCCCGATATCCCGAATGATAACAAAATACTTAATATAACACAAATAGATTAGACTAATATAAACTATAAGTAAAAGTTATATATTTATAGGGGGTGAGGAATGGAATTCAGACAAATCGGTTACTTTCTCGAAATCGTAAAGAGCGGAACGTTTCAAAAGGCAGCGGACCGTCTCGGGCTCACCCAACCCGCCATGTCCAGACAAATGGCTCTCTTGGAAAGGGAACTGGGTTGTGTTCTTTTGCATCGAGGTTCTAGGGCAGTGAGGATGACCGCCAAAGGGGAATTGTTTTTGTCCTATGCGGAACGGATGAAGGATTTGTGGGCGGAACTAAAGGAAGGTATGAAGGAACCCGGAAGAGAGCTGAGCGGAACGTTTTCGATTTCCGCCGGCGGAACCGTTTCCGCATGGATTCTTCCGCAGATTATCAAGAGAATTTTAACTGAATATCCTGGTTTGTCCCTTTCCGTGAGAGAAGGGGACGCGCAGGAAACCAAGGATAGCTTGTTGGGCGGGGACGCCGATCTCGGGATTTTGACGGGTCCGGTAAACGAACCGGGTTTGGTGGAGATGGAATTCCTTTCCGACAGGATCGTGCCGGTGGCTTCGAGAGGGCATGAAATCTTTCGTAAGAAGAGGATCCGGCTTTCCGATCTGGAGGATCAGCCGTTCGTTTATTTTCATCCGGCTTCCGCTGTTAGGCGAGCTGTGGAAAAGAAGACCAGAAAATTGGGAAAAAAGTTCCGCCCTAGGATCGTTATGGAATTGAGGAGCGTGGAATCGGTCGTCAAGGCTTTGGAGACTGGGTTGGGAATCGGTTTCTTATCGGAATATTCCGTCGGCAAAGAACTGAAGAGGTTGGAACTTCCCGAACTCTTTGCGGAAAGGAAGTTTTATCTCTGTCACAGAAAATTCGTCCGTTCCGGATTGTCCCTACTTGTGGACAAAATCCGGTCTGCGGCTTCCGTTGTTCGTCCGTAGAGGTTCGAGGTTCCTGAAAATGAAACGGAATTTCCTATTTTACATCCGCCTTTTTCAGAAAATCCAGTACTGCGGCTTCGACTGCCTCCTTGTCGGAGGAAACGTGTTTAGAAGTCAGAACGTGATGTCCTTCCCCGATCGCGATGGAGCGATTCAAGGGATTCTTACCGGACCCTCCGAATTTGGAAAAGCTCTCCAGCATGGCCGGAACGCTCGCGACCTTATCCTGTTTATTTTCGTCCTTATAATAATATACTAATAAACTTGGTTCCGTTATCTTTTCGAATGTGCCGCTCGAAACGATCATTTTTTTGGCGTTCGCGATATGCGTTAAGGAGTCCAGATACTGGTCCTTGTACCAAAAATCGTAATATTTATCCCCGATTCCGTCTCCAGAGACTCTGGTGGGAGATTTCCGGATTTTTCCGTTGATCGCTCTGCCTAAAAAAGGTCCGCCAGGGTAATAGAAGATTTTGGCAAGAGGAGCGGCGAAGTCGTAAAAAGGGGAAAATAAAACTAGGGCATGGATTTTGTCGGGATACTTAGCGGCTAAGTAGGTGGAGATCAATCCTCCCATGCTGGTTCCGACGAGGACGATTTTGTCTCCGAGTTTGTCCATCATGAGTAGGCTTTCTTCCGCGGTTTTCAAATATTCTCGAAAATCCGTGTCGCGGTGATCCTCGTTGTTGGTGCCGTGTCCCGGGAGCCTTAAATAATAGAGATTGGCTTTCAATTTTGCCGCGACTCTATCCATGGATTCTTCCCCTTCCGCTCTAGAGGCTCCGAATCCGTGAACGTACAAAATGGCAACTTTCGTTTTTCCCGGAGAGTGCCGGACCAACCTTTCTTCGTTTCCGGGTTTTCCGCCTTTGCTCTTCGTTTCCGCCAGTTTGCCTCGGTAAAAGGAATCGAAGTCGGCGGGAAGAGAATGTTGGGGGTATTCGTAACTGGGAATGCTGGTGTAATAGGCGCCGGTATAGGAAATTCCAGTAACGACAAGGATCGCGATCGTAATTTTAAGCCAACGTTTCAAGTTCTCTTCCTAAACCGATTTTAAGTTTTCGAAGTTTCCTTTTTTCGAATCGGATGGCAAGCGTTTTCGCTTATTGCTCGCCTGCAAAAATCAGAAAGATTTGAGAAAGGAACCTAACCAAATTCCGAACGCGGTTCCGAAGAGGCAAAGTGCAAAGGTCGCGAAAGAATAAAATAGAAAGGAATGATATTCCCCAGCCCTTAGGAAAGCCAACGATTCGTAACTAAAGGCGGAAAAAGTGGTAAAACCCCCGCAAAATCCGGTGGCGAGAAAAATACGAAACTCAGGAGAAAGGAGCCCGGTTTTTTCCGAAACGGCATAGACCCAACCGATGAGAAAACTTCCGAGTGCATTGACGAGAAAGGTTGCAAATGGAAAGGGGGGTTGATCCTGTCTTGCTACGTTCAACTGGATGGAATATCTAAGTACGCTACCGATGGCTCCGCCAAACGCGACGTACAGATAAGGCAAAATCATAAGAGAAGAATTTCCGGGAAGAGGATATAGAAAAGAATTTTTTCCCGAATTTCTATTCGGGAAAAAATTTCGGAATTCCGACGGCTCTGCGGAAAATTCGGATTGGGAACTGAGTTTCTAATAGGCGAGAGTGAATCTTTTGCCCTGGTGTTTCGGGGATTCGATTTCGTCCAGCAGAGCCACCGCGAAATCCTCTACGGAAATTTTGCTGTTTCCTTCCGAATCCGTTACCAGTTCCTCCAGGCCCAATCTGAACTTTCCCGTACGTTCCCCGGGTGAGATGAAGGCGGCCGGGCTCAGGTAGGTCCAGTGAGTTGCCCCTGAGTTCTTTAGGATTTCTAAAAATTTCCTATGTTCTAGTGCGGCCGATTTGTAGGCCTCGGGAAAATTGGGAGTATCGACCAATTGTACATTCGGTGCGATGTACAGACTTCCGGCGCCTCCTACTACGTACATTGGGGTTTTTCCCGCTTTGGAAGTACCTTCTAATAGAGACTTGGCAACGGTACGAAACCAGGAGGGATCGACTCCTTGGGGCGTATTGACCGAGCATACGACCGCATCGGAGTCTTTTGCAAGAGAAGCGACAGAATCGGGGTTCCCTATATCTCCAGGTTGTTTTTTCAAGTTCTTGTGTTCCTTTTTCAAGTTTTCGGGATGCCTCGCCACCGCGATCACCTCGTGTCCTCTCGTAAGAGCTTCGTTTACGATCCTTTGTCCGATCATTCCAGTAGCTCCATAAACGGTGATTTTCATTCTTTCCTCCGACTTCCGGGATTCTAAGATCCGAAATTACTTGTAATATGTATTATTACAAGTAATTTTAAAAGAAGTCAAAGAGAAAAATCGTTTGTTACGGGAAAGGGAGAGAACGCCTTTTTTAGGCGCCTTTTTTCTTTTCTTCTTCGATGTTGAGGAGTACGTGAGCCAGGGTAAAGTCGTTCAATTTTTCCTCTAGAGCCTTTTGGGCATCTTGGAAGATCCTCACGAGCGCTCCTTGGATTCTCTTGCCGACTTCGCATTTCGGATTCGCTTTCGCGTGAATGGAAAAAAGTTCTTCGGAAGATTCCACAGCTTTGTAGACTTCCAGTAAGCGGATCTCTTCGGGACACCTTGCCAATTTAGCGCCGGGAACTCCCTGACGAGTCTGTACAAGACCTGCCTTTTTTAATTTTCCTAAAATCCCTCGGATCACGACAGCGTTGGTCCCGATGCTGTTGGCCATCAATTGGGACGTAACGTCTTCTCCTCCCTCGGTTCGTATCAAGGAAAGAACGTGAATTGCAATGGAATATCTGCTTGGGATGGACATGGGAAGGAGTCCTACATGAAATCCTGGTTTTGCCGTTCTAGAATGCAAGGACAATTTTACGTCCAAACTAGTGCTCTTTTTCCGTTCGAGAAATCTGAGAAACGTTTTCAATTTCGGTCTTTCGTTTTGGATTTGCAAATTCGTTCGGGAAAAATATGATTTCGCAATGAAAGACGGAGGTGGTTCCGGATGAGATGGAAGTTTCCGGCCTTGTTGCCCTTTTTGCTAATTTGTGTCTTCTGCGGGAAGAAATTGCCTGTGTCCATGATCACGGCCACTTCCATGGAAAGCGGCCTTCCGTTCGATATTTTGGAGGGAAAGAAATGGCGACCGGAAAAAGGGGCGAATTTCGTCAAACTCCACGTTTATCCCGACGAGGCCTTTCTTTTGTCGAAAATCGAAATCGAATCCTGCGGCGAATCGTTTACGGATCCTATCACCGCCTATATTAACTTTGACGAATATAATCAGGATTTGGCGCCTAAGGGATCTTCTGCGATCGTGGAATTTCCTTCCCCAAAAAACGCGAGATCCGTCACTTTCAACTTCCACAAGAACGCGAACCTCTGCGTGGATAAAGTCTCTTTCTACGACGAAAAAGGGAATAAGATGAAATGGAAGGGACCGAAAATAGTGGAGGCTTCCGTCAAGGCCTCCGAAACGGCTAAGCCCGTTTTGTCCTACGACGTTATGAATTTGTTCGATTCCAGGTACGAGTATGCCTGGGCGTCGGATAAGAAAGGCGCCGGGGTCGTTTTGGATTTCGAATTCAAGGAAAAGCAAAAAATCAAATCCTTGAAGATCTGGAACGGTTACCAACGATCCGATAGCCATTGCCAAACCAACGGTAGACTGAAAACGGCTACCTTAACCGGAGACGACGGAAGCACGAACAAGATAGAAGTGCAGGATGTGATGGGGCCTCAGACCATTTCCCTATCCAAACCCTTCGAAGGAAAGAAACTTAGGCTCACCGTCGATTCCATTTACGGGGGAAAAACCTATAAGGGATTGATCATCAGCGAATTGAGATTTTCCGACGGAGAGGAATGGATCCTTCCGAATCCGATAGAACAGGTGCGTAAGATCGCGAAGGAAAACGCCATCCAATTCGCCGCGGCGAATATTACGAACGTATTGAATTGGAGTTATGTAGGAGGCGAGTATTCGGGAGAAATTCCGGTGGGCGCTTCCGTAGCGGAAGAGACGAAGGCTACGAATTCCAATCCTCCTCCGGCTGAGAACGAGAATGCGGGCGAGGAGGTTTCCCAACTGTATTTGGAATCCTCCAACTGGACCCTCCGCCTGAGATCCGACGGGAGTATGTTTTTGGAAGGAAACACTACCGACACCGGATGGGGAAACAGAATGGCCAAAAGTTTCTTCGCATTGGGAAATTATGAAATTAAGGAAGCGACTCCGGAAGGTTTGAAACTCAGGATTTTCGGCCTGGTCCGCCAAAAAACCTCCAGAGAACAGGAGCAGGAGGAATATTTCGGAGGAGATTGCAACGGTTGCGGTCGGGATTGCAATATGGGAAATTCGGATCCGGATGACACCGAAAAAATTTTCCAGGAAACGATTCGCATCCGGAAATTCGGTGATAAGATCTACGTCCAAAACGAAAATCCGGACAAAGTATTCCATTTTAAACTTCTGGAATTGGGACAGGAATAAATTCCTTGGACAAATTCGGTCAGCTTCTAGCGCTTTTGGTATCCGCCGCGATTCTTATGGATTGCGGTAAGGAGGAAAAGAAAGAATCCTTCTCCTTGAATCTCGCAGGGAAAAAAGGAGTGGTTCCCGTTCATATCCTCTGGAACTCCCGCGGTTTCCCGGGAAAGATTCGGTTGCATGAGCTTGCCGCAGGGCGCCCCGTATCTCTCTGGGAAACCGAAACGGTTTCCTCTTTGGAAAAAGCCCCGGTCTCCGGAGAAATCGAGGGTTCGACTCTTTTGCTCAGCGCCGGAGAACTAAGACGTTTCGCACTGGTGTACAAGAACGAAACCGGAGAAGATCTTTTCTTCTTTGCCGCTCCGCATTCCGTGACTCCTCCAGAGTTCGGATTCGGTTTCAAGTTCAAATGCCTTTGCGTAAATCACCTGTTCAAAGTGGAAGCCGGAAAAGTCTGGTACAGGATCGTAGAATTCCGGACCATGCCGAATTGGGCCAGCGGAGAGTTCGAGGTATCTCATACCTTGGTAAGAGTGGATCCGACCCAGGCGAAGGAATGGGAAACGCAGAAATCGAGATCTACTTCGGAGGACTAGAGAGCTATTCTTTCGGGCAGAATAATGTTTTGGATTGGATGGAGCATTCCTCCGATTCCGTTCCGTCCGAGCGAGTGAATTTTCCAGGCCCGGAGTTATTGTCGTCGGTGAAATCCACATCGAGTACGCTTCCATCGGAAAAAGTGAGTTTGGATTTTCCTTTCAGCGCTCCGCCGGAAAAATTCCCTTCCAGTACGGTTCCGTTTGCGAACACATACGTCCCGAATCCGTCCTTTTTGTCTTCCGCGAATTCTCCTTCGTAATGGTCTCCGTTTTTATAAGCGAATTTTCCGTGACCGTCACGGAGGCTGTTTCGAAACGTTCCGATATACTTGTCCCCGTTGGAATATACGTACGTTCCGGAGCCGTTTTCACAATCTCCTTGCTCGCATTTTCCGTCTTCTATCGTTTGCGCGGAGAGATCCAGATCCGCGGACCGGGAAGAGGTTGTTTCCGTGGATGTTCCGGCGGAACTCTGTTCGGAGTTGTTTTTCGGTCCGTCTTCTTTGCTCTGCGTGCTCGAACAATCGATGAGAATCGAACAAAAAGAAATTCCGAAAATGAGAGGGAGAAGGCGGAGCCGGAAAGAGAGCATGGGGAAAGACTGGCCGGTTTTCGCGAGTCCGTCAATCCGATTTCACCTTAATAGTTCCCGAACCGGCATCGCTTGTTGGTTCAAAAAACTGGGCAATCTGCGCCGGATCCTGAGGTAGACCAAATAATATAGGAATCGCAAGGCAGGATGATACAGGATTCTGTCCAGAATCCTGTATCGACTTCGGCCCCTTACGAACAAACGCAGCAGGAATTTTTGAAACGTGCCTGGGAGATTTTTGCGGGGAAGAATATGGAATCGGTACGTATCAGGATATCTTTCATGATAATCTTTCGCCTTTTCCAACGCTTCTTCGAGTAAAGTCTCTTCCCGGGAGAGGTCGCGGTTGTAGAGAAGTTTTCTGCAGAGCAGTAGCAGATAAAACGTCTCCTTTTGGAATTCGTGATTGTAAGGAAGGTCCAATTTTTCCGCCAAACGATTCATTTCGTCCAGTAATGGAAAGGCGGATTCTCCCGAGCGGATGGATAGATTCGGATTTCCGGAAAGTGCGGAATATAGGAATCGGAACGGATCGGAGACGGTCACCCTGTCCCAAGTGACGTGCAATAAAGGAGGGAGACGGACCCTATGAAGATAATAGGTTTTACCCGCGAATTCGGGGTCGTAGAGTAGGTCCTCTATCACTCGATCGCTTAATTTCAAGAATCTGTAAAATTCTTCCTGTCTTGCTCCTTGGTAGAATTTGGAGACGCATTTTTCTACGGACCAATCTTTCGTAAAAAGCTTCAGGGAGACGAAGGCATTCAGCTCGTTCCAAAAGGAGGAATTTTTCAGGAAGGTGAAATTGCGGAAGGAGGACCAGCCGCCCGTTTGGGTCCAAACGCTTAGGCCCACGAGGTTCTTGGCGTGTCGTAGTTGGGTGCGATAGCGTTCGTACAGCCATCCGACAAAGGACGGATATTCTCCGAATCCTTCGTACTCTCTTCTGGCCTGCAACTCCAGTAATTTGGGGCGATCGTCCTGCAGGAAAAGAGGGTTCAACCTAAGGTAACGGAAAAAATCGCCTTCTCCGTATTTCATGGAAATCACCAAGGAATCGCTGCGGATATTTCGGAAAACCTTCCGATACGTTTCCGGATTCCAGATCAGGTCTCCCACTTCGTAGGCTCCTAAGGTCCAGGTCCGGAAAATCATTAATTTATTATGTTTTTCGAATATTGGAACGGATCTTCTTAGGAAATAGTTCGTTTGTTCCGGAGTTTTGAGAAGTAATTTGCTTTTAAAATCCGCCCGAACGTCGACTCCGTCGGATTCTCCTATTCTCAGAACGATTCCGTCCACTTCGGGAAAATCGTTAAAGAAACCGTCCAGTCCGATCAGAAAGAGATCGATGCAAGCATCCAAATCCCCCTTGGTTCTCTCGGTCATCGTAGGATGAAAGGAAAGGAAATCCGCAGTAAGAAAAATTCTCAACTTTTGCGCGCGAGCTATCTTGAATAATTTCTTATATTTTTTTCGATACGATCTGATCTTAGCGTTCAATTCTTCGGGAAAGAAAGGGTGAGGGACGAGATAACACAATTCATCCACGGTGACGGAATTGAATCCTATCTCCGCGATTCTTTTCGTATATTTGCCGAAGGATTCGCGGACCCTTCGGTGTTTCTTCTTGGAAGGAATCGCGTTCTTCTTTTTTTCCAGCGCGGAGAGAGGGGCTTTGGACCAATTGACGGAGCCTTCCGCATGCTCCAGAAAGAAAGGAGCCGAAGTGTCTGCGATCGTGAGAAAGAATTGCTTGGACATGACTTTTATTCGGATCGTTGCCTGTATCTAAGGGACTCGACGAGTGCAGCGGTCAGAATCAAGGCTCCGCCTAAGAATTCCTCCCTTCTCGGAAATTCTCCGAGGATCAACCAAGCGAGTAACGCGGAGTAAACCGGTTGTACCGTGGAAAGAAGGCCCGCAGTTTTGACTTTCATTTTGAATACCGCCTTTACGTACATGGTATGGCCTAGGGCGGTAAAAAAGGTTCCGAGTAGAAACACGGATGCCCATTCTTTTCCGGTACGGAAGACGGATTCTTGCGTTAAGACGGGGGAAAGAAGAATACAAGTAGCGAGACTTTGGTGGAACATCACTTGGGAAGAGCCGTGGCTGGAAAGATATTTCTTTGTCAAAAGATTTCGGAGCGCCAGAGTTAAGGCGGATAAGAGTCCGATTCCGACTCCGAGTAGATATTCGTTTCCTAGTTCGAATTTCGGCACCAGGATCCACATTCCGAAACAGACTAAGCCCGCCATGGCCAAATCGGCGATTTTGATTTTCACCGGAAAATAGATCGGCTCCAGAAAAACGGTCCAGATCGGATGGGTAAATAGGGTCAGCACCGCCACGGCGACTGTGGAAATCTGAGCCGATGCAAAGAACGTGACCCAATGTACGGCGAGAAGGATTCCCAGAGCGAAAGAAATCGAATTCTCCTTCGGGGAGGAAAAGAAAAGAGGCCTTTTTCTGAGATACAATAGGCTTCCGAGAAGCAGGCTGGAAAACAAGGTCCTTCCCCAAGTGATCATAGAGGGGGAATAGGGAAGAATGTGTGCGAACAGGACGTTGCCGCTGATGATGATCTGCGAGAATTGGAATTCTAAGTAGGTCCGGAGCCGGCTCTCTTCCATGGAAGTTCGCCCAACTTATCTCAGGGAGGGAAAAAGAAAAGGAAATCCCCGATTCGAATTTCCTTTTTCAAATTGATGTAACAATCCGCCGGAAAACGGGGTTTTAGGATGCCAATCGGGCGACTCCGACTCCTTCCGTTTTTTCCAGACGATTTGCCCGAAAGATGCTTCCGAAATCGTTGAATCGGATTCCGTACCTTTTCATGGCCGGATGGACGAAAGGCGCCACCGCCTGCCGCAAATAAAAGGGTTGGTTCACCACGAAATGATGGATGCCGTGTGTGCTTCCGAAATTGAAGCAGAAAAGGTGAAGTGGAAGAAGCAGCCAGGAGTTCAGAACCTGGGTTTGGTCGTACAAACCCTTTACGTCTCCGTAATAATGCATGTTGGAAGAAACGATCTGGATGCTCGTCTGGCGGATCCAATTCGGGATCGTATAGACGACCGCGGAGGCGTTCAAAAAGGAACGTACCGTATCCAACCAATCTGGCACGGAAATCGGTTTTCCGAGAAAATCGTTGAGAAAGTAAAATCCGTTCAGGAAGAGAAATCCGTACCAGAGATGATAAAAGACGACGAGGTACGGCCAACTAGAACGCACGATTTCGCTTCTTTTGAACTTGGGAGCTTCTTTTCTCAACCGACGTGCTTGGAATAGGAAAGACAGATTTCCGTCCATCATCGTTAAAAAGCGTTTCCCTCCGAATCTCATTCCGTTTCCGATCAGTCTTTCTTCTATGTCTTCCTTGTGACCGGAGACCTTATGGTGTAAGGTATGGATCATTCTTCTGTACCAAGGACTAACCGTGTTTCCTCGGAAGATCCATACCACCCAGAATAGGAAATTCTGTTTGGAGAGATCGTCCTTATAGTAGAGGTTGTGGATGAGGTCGTGTTCTATCTCGTGAAGTAAGGAGGCGAAGATCGCGTTGGCGATCACGCAGGCCCAGGCAGGAACGATTCCGGCGAGATACAAACCCGCGAAGAGAATCATACCGAACGCGGAGCCTAAAGTGATGGCGGCTCCGATTTCATTCTGGTGTTTTAAGAATCCGAATTTTTTCCGGAGCTGCCTATCCCGGAAGCGGATCCATTTCATGATTTTTTTGCTTTTTTCCCGGTCGGAAAGTGCCGAAGCGGGCTTGGTCGAAACCGGACGGATTGCAATCGTTGTCATCGGTGTTCTCCTGTTTTTTCGTCGGGTAGAGGATACTCCGTTTTAGAATCCCAGTCGTCCGAAATGATCGAATGAGCCGGGGGTTTCGGTCTCAAACTATAAATTCGCACCCTTCTCGTTCCGGAATTCGGATGGGGTTTTATTCGTATGTTTCTGAAAGGCTCTGTGGAAGGAGGATTTCGTGCGGAAACCCACTTCGAAGGCGATGTCCAGGACCGACCGTTCCGGTTGGGATTTTAATAATTCGCAAGCCTCCCGGATCCGGTAATCGTTCACAAAAGCGGCGAAGTTCCTGCCTAGCTCCTGGTTTAGAAGTTCCGAAATCTGGTGAGTCGAAAGTGCAAGTTCGTCCGCGAGATCCGCTAGGCTCAGCTCTTCGTCCCGGTAGAGTTTTTCTTTTTCCATCAGGTTTTTCAGACTCTCTTTCAGCGCTTCCCGGTCCAGTTCCAGGAGCAAGGAACGGGCGTATTTTTGCCGGGTTGCCTGCGCTACTTCCTGTAGAGTTCGGAAAAATTCGGGACGCTTGTGTCCGATCAAATAGGCAAGGCAAAGGCTGGCTCCCATCATCGAAGCGTTGGACAAAAGGAACACGGGTTCTCTGGTCCAAAGATAGACGGCTCCTAAGGCAAGGTTGATCAAGGTGGCCGATACGAGAAAAAGTAGGATTCTCGCCGTCCATTCCTGGCTTAGGACTTCCGCTCGGAAGAGGTCCAAACTTTCGGACAGGATTGCAAAGACATAGCCGGAGAGTAGGAATAACGGAAAGAATAGAATTATTTCTTCTTTTCGGATCCCGGGAGAGGAGAGGAAATTTCCGATCGATTCCGAAACCGTCTTTTCCGGTAAGAAGAAGCTGCCAAGGTAGAGGAGCCAAAAAAGCAGGGGAACAGCCAGGTGCTTTTTGTCTAGGCCGAAACTTCCGAAGGCATCCGTTTCCTTTTCTGTCGCAAATCTTTGGATTCCGTACAATACCGGACCCACGGATCCTAGGGCGGGAAGGTACATTGCACTGAGATGAGGATAGGCCTGAAATCCCCCGGAAAGAAAGAGAAGGGAACAGGATTGGAATACACAGAGTAGGGCGAATAATACGGCCAAAAGTCGGTTGAGCGCGGTTTTTCTCTCGAGAACGATTTGGCCGACGCACATCAATGCACCCAAATAGGCGCCGAATTGGAGGATTCCCCAAAGGAGGGAGGTGAAAAATACAAGATGAGTCATGTTTTCACCGGAAAAAGGCATTCGAGGAATCTGAGTCTTGGTCTTTGCTCTGTCAAGAAAATCCCCCCCCCTCCAGGAGAAGCGCAGGAGCTGTTTGCCTCCTTGGTTAAGGGGCCAATTTGTCTGGTTTTTCTTAGATAACATACGTTTTTGGTCGCGTAATTGAAGGGTCCGGTCTGCTGATTTTTGGTTTTCCAAAAACGGCGAGTCTCAAAAGATATTTTGGGACCTGAGCCAAGAAATCTCATTTTTTTATAACAATCGGTATGTAATAAATCGGGTTTTTCTGCCCGGGAAATTTTCCTTGGAAACCTTCTCTTTTTTTTCTCCGCCAGTGGAAATATAAGAGTGATATAAGAGGATGCTATGTAGCGTTCGTTATGCTGTCCCGGAAGCTCCAAAAAGCGAAAGGGAAGCGGAAGATGATTGGAAAGCGGTTTTGGATTTATACTACACTTTTCCTCTCCTTGGCCTGTAAGTCCAAAGAGGGGACAATAGACAATCCCTCCAGTTTTTTCGACAACCTCCAAAACAACGGAGGGCTGAAGCTGTTCAATCTTTTGGACAATTATCCTTCTTTGAAGGCAGGCTTCCAAAGTCTCCAACCGATTCCCTTCAACGATCGTCTGGAAGGTTCCATGACGATTCCCTACCGGGACGATATCGTAGGATTTCTCCGTTCCTCCAGCGACATGCTTCTCAAACCGGAAGCGCATGTGAGGCAATCCCTCTTGAAAGTCCATGATCTTCTGGACCGGATCCAGAACGCTCCGAACCAGGCATTCGACACTTTGCAACCTTGGTTGGAGAACCTGAGAACGTATCCCAAGCCGGTGCTCAGAAGCCTGGCTCCGCTTAGCCAGAATGCGTTATCTTTCATGTACGCCACCTACTCGAAAAGCGACATGCAGACCAAATTCCAGGAACTCGCCGCAGTATTACGGGATCCGGAAATCAGGATCCTGTTCGTAGAGTTGGAGGATGTGCTGGACAAGGCTTTGAACCAAAATCCTACCGCTAAGGGCGCCTTACAGGGTTTACTCGAGGGAATGGTGGATCCGTCTCTCATCGCCGATCGGGTGATGAAACAGAAGCTCATTCAGATCATCTCTTCCGTAGGCGAATCCTTTCAACAGAGGGCAGGGTTCAGCGATTTTAAATCCTCGGACACGGTTCTGAAGGAGCTGATCATAAATTTACAGAAATTTTATACTGCTCAAGGTTCCGTGTACTCCGATCCCACTCTTACGGATTATACCGATCCGGTATATCCTTCCGAATTTTCGATCGTTCTGACGGAGGCGTTTCGTTTCCTAAAACCGATGCTGTCCAGGGGAGGAACCTTCACTTCCGATCCGAATGCCGTCCTCTCTTTGAAGTTGGCGCAAAATTTGGCCAACTTCGACTTTTCCAGGAACATCAGCGGAGTGGATTTCTCCCTGAAAGAACTGATCCGTATGGACGCTCAAGGGAAGGACAGAGTAAACGATACGAGCAGTAGTCCAGTAACAGCTCTGGAATCCTTGATGTTCCTACTGACTCTCTCGGATAAATTCGGTTATCGTTGGGAGAATCCCGCGGACACTACGATGATGAGACTGGAGCCGAACGGTTCCGCTAACGGTGGACCGATGACGGGAGGGGTTCTAACGGTCGGGGACAGCATTTATTCTCTAGGTTCCACCATGACGGGTAATATAGGAATCAAGTCCTTTATGAACCAGAGCTCCGTGGACGGTGCGGTTTTCAGAAACGGAGACGCTTCTCATCCGACCGCCTTTTCCATCTCCATCAATACTCCCACATTGACGCTATTGGAAGCTCCCGATCCAAGTATCGTTCCTTCTGCGACCGATCCCGTTTATACCAAGACGATCCCTTTTATCATGAAACTGGTGCGCAAAGTCTTATTGTCGGGCGGCGGGCCGTATTACAACAAGAACAGGACGGATTCTTCCGGTGCGATTTATACGATAGACGGAAACATGTACAAGGACTCCAACGGAGTGGATCTCATCTACAAATCCAGCTGGAACACTTCCGAATACAGAATCAAGGTTTCTGACACTGCTAGCGGTACTTGCAGTGGGACGGGACTCTGTCGTTGGGTGGGTCCGGGGGGAAGGGAGACTTCCGCTAGTTCTTCCGACAATTCCTTCGCTCCTGTTTCTTCGGGAGCGAACGCGTCCGGAGCCAAAGGGTGGAGCATCCCCGTTTGGGAAATCAATAAGGACGATCAAACGCAGAGAGCCGTGAATTCGGACGAAGAAGCGATTTATAAGAATTTCCAGTGGCTCTTACACGAAAAGAGGATGGTGGCCGTCATTCCTTTGCGCGCTTCTCTAGGAGTCGGAGTTCCTTACAAGATGGCGGCATTCGTGACTTTGATCGGGAATGGTCTGACCGGACTCATGGGAGCCGTTCCTATCCTACAGGACGGTCCGAATTGCACGGACAAAATCAATGCGATCTGGAGAGTAAAGCAGACGTATCTGAAACCCGGATGTGCCAGTTCCACCCAACCGAATTTTCGCCAGCCTGGGATTCCCGTTCTCCAAGCGAACTACTCGGACGTTCCCGGAGACAGCATGTTTTATCTGGAAGCTTGGGACTACGGTACCACAGGAT
The DNA here is from genome assembly GCF_004769195.1 of Leptospira fletcheri. Classification (NCBI taxonomy): domain Bacteria; kingdom Pseudomonadati; phylum Spirochaetota; class Leptospiria; order Leptospirales; family Leptospiraceae; genus Leptospira; species Leptospira fletcheri. The sequence continues at coordinate 270,818 of NZ_RQET01000001.1, read as the reverse complement.
CCGGTCCACTGACGTTTAACAGTCTGGGTGATACGAGCGTTTATAGTATCTTTTATCCTCCGACTTCCTCGTACGGAGTCATTCCGGAATCGATTGCAGCCAATTTCGGAGTGATGGAAAGGCTTTCCTTTTTGACTTCGAATCGGGTATTGGCATCTCCTGCCGATTCCACCTACGGAGTTTCCGTGGACAGCGCTTGGGATAGCAGAAATCGGTTGCTTCCTCTCATCGTCGCTTTGGCTCAAACTCTGGACGACCAAGCGGATGCGACTCACAATCCGTTTCAAATCCTGACCGGATTGAGCGGAAGTTTGACCCGTCCTCTTTTGGGAAGAATTACGGACCCGGAAACCGGTTCCGGTAGTCGTCAGATCGACGTAGTAAAAATTATGAATTCGGACTCCAGCATCCGGAGCAATTCCGCCGGTCCGAGCGAATACGTGTTCCGGTATCTGGATCCGGTCACCCAAAAGCCGATCCGGTCCCCTCTTTCTCTCCTAGCGGAAAACGAAAGGAGGTACCAGGACGGACTCTTGAATCTGATGTCCCGGACCGAGCTTCTCTCCACCTTCGTGACTATGTTGGCCGAAATGGGAACCCCCGCAAGGGCGACGGGCGCCGCTTTGACCTTTTCCTCTTTGGCCGATTTCCTAGGAGAAATCAAGGTCACTAGCGATTCCCCCACTGCAATTCAGTACAACCTACAGACCTACTTGGAATCTGTGCGAGATCTGTTGGCAGGTTATCCTACGACTCGATCCACGAACGTGTATGACACGAGCTGGGACCATGTAGGAGCTTGGGCGGTGCGCCTCCGGGATTATTTCTCCACGGAATCCGTATATAGTCTCGTTCCGATGATCGATTTTTCCTTGGATATGGTGATCGACAACGTGCCTAGCAATGCTCAAATCGCGGGAATTCTGAACCTCCTGGGTTCCTTGTTCAGAAACTCCGACGGAAACCAGGATTATCTAATCACAAATTTGATCAGCGGAGATTCCGCGGACCTGCTGGACATTTCTTCCCCCAACGGAAGGAGCGTCGTAGGAGTACTACTCGGAATCGTAAAAACCGGAGAATTCTATTCCTATCTGGAATCGGATATGAGCACCCCGTATCCTCTGAAAGCAGTCTTTACCGATCTGAAGCGGTTGATCGTTTCGGATATGATTCAGACCCCCAACCAGGATTCCAGTTCCTTGCTTTATACGGTAGGGGTTTTGACCGGAATCTTCGCGGATATGGCTGCGGGCGGAAGGAAGGAGATGCCTGGAGGCTTTACGTTCTACGATAGATTCAACCAAGACGAAAATTCGGACACGTATTGGAACCGACTGACTTTGATCTTTTCACGGTGAGGAAGGAAGTATGAAGACCAACGGAATCAAACGCAATCTTTTCAAAAAAACGGAAAAAGGATCAGACAAAGAGATGGAAACCGGGGAAAAAAACACTTTGAGATCGGCGGGTATTCCGGGGAAGGCAGTTTGGATCGTCCTGATCCTGCTTTTGGGTTCCTTTTCGGGAGCCTGTAAATCCAAGAACGGAAGCGGATTAGATCTCTCCGATATTTTCGATTTGGGCTTTTTTTCCTTCGGCCGCGGCTCCGGAGCAAACCCGAATCTGCAACCGGCCTATAACAGCGTAGATAACGATGTAGCTCAGTTGCCTGTGGATTTCGGTGCGGCGAATCCCCAAGCCGTACTGTTCATCAATTCCCTAGACAATGTGGATCGTTATAAGGAATTGGAAATCCGTTTTTCCCATCCGATGAATAAGACGCTGACGCAGGCGAATTTTTCCATCGTCGGAAGCAAGGGGCCTATGCTGGGGCCGAATCCCGGCGGGGAATTTTATTGGATGAGTAGTCAAAAGCTACGTTTCAATTCGTATCGGGAATTCCGTCCCGCGGAAGTCTACACTCTCACCATCACTTCATCGGCTTTGACCATATCCGGAACGGCTTTGCAACAATATTCGGTGCAATTCCGCACGGCCGTGGATTATAGCATGACGAATACGATCACCCAAGGAAGCCAATATGTCCTGAACGGAAATAACGATATGTCCTTTGACCAGTCGGCTCCTCTGCAATTGGCTTCCAATTTTCAAAGCCCGGTGGTGGCGAACAATTATATCCAGACCATCAACCTGAAAAAAGTAGGCTCTTCGAATTCCCAATCCGTCTGTTCCGCACCGCCGTGTTCCATGAGCAGTCCGATCACTCTGAACTTGAGTAATTCTCCCCTTCCTCCCACGATCGGAGGAAATACGTATTATTACGAGATCACGACTACGAACGGGAAACGATTCCAAAAATATTTCAGCTTCAATTTCGGTCGTTTGGAGAACGCGGATAATATTCTTCCTTACGTCGCGAACGGCGTTATGGACGAGGCACAGATGCTGCCTTTTTTGGGGAAAGCGATCCAGAAGTTCACGACCGGAGCGTTTAAGGTTCTGGATTCCGGCGGAGTTCCTAGAACTTTCCAGGAATTCCTATTGGGTCTTCCGGATTATCCCAAAAGGAAATTCTACGAAAACGGGCAGTGGACGATCGGAGAAGCTTGTATGAAACCCGACGGACAAATGTCCGGAAACGCGAACCTCTCCGCTTTTCAGAATTATTCTTATATCTCCGTATTCGGTTCGAAACCGGGAGGGGAAGGAAGAGGATATTGCTGGGTCCGTCCTGCGGAGTGCGGTCCTACCGATAACGGAGGGCCGAACGATTATGGGGCTCCTTATCATCCGAACTCCAGCTGGAATTGGAACGACTATAACGCTTGTAAGGCGGGAGACACCGCCAAGTGCCAGGCAATCACTCATTGGAACGATCCCGCTTGGAGCTATTGTCATTATCCTACCGACGTGAAACAGTACGACGGATATACTTCCACAGTATTCTCTCCTTACGGTAGACCGAAAGGAAATATCGGTACTATGTGCAACGATACTGTGGACATCAATAACGCAGTCAGTTGGATCGCATGTCTCAAGACGTTCGGCGACGTAAGCGCGATCGCTCCGGGGCCTTTTTCCAAATATAGCGCTACGCTGAACATCACGAACCAAGGAATCTCTAACGGAAACGCCGCAGTGAATATGGACGTTTATGTTACGGATATGAGACTTCCTCAATTCGTTCGTTGCGGTTCCAATAATTCCACATACGGCTGTTCCGCGGGAGTAGGGACCCAACTTGGAAACGTAGCCGCCGATTTGAAAGTGAATCCGGGAGCGGGTTCCGTGGCTCCCGGCCTCGGTTTGGATTTAAAATCCAGATATGTGGAAGTGGACCTTCTGGTCGTTTCCCGTTTCGAAGATTGGTTCGGAACTTTCATGGGTCCGGGAGCACAATTGATATTTACGACCACAGCCAAATTGAATTGGGATCCTGCCGTGGAAGGGGTGTTGAACGGAACCGGATACGATTGGCAGAACGTCCAACTTTCCAAGCCTAGGTTGGCTACGGCTCGCGCAAGAAACGTAATCAGTGTGGGAACGGACGGATTGATCACGATGAACGTGCGCACTCCGTTTACGATCAACGATTCTTATTTTCCCGACAATCCAAGCGCGTCCGACATCGTTTCCAATCTGAATAATTTCTTTATTCTACCTTGGTCGAACCCGAACCATCTTTCTCTGGCCGGTCTATATCCCGGAGAGGATACTTCCGATTTCATGTGGACTTCTCCCATGACGTATTTAGGAGGAAGCGAACAGTTCGGCACGGTGATCGCCGCCATCGTAGGTAGCCAATCCATCCAAGACATGGCGGGAACGACTGTGCCTTTGGTAAAACAGATCATCACCCAATATATGTTGAAGGACATCGTGACCCGGATCGCGCCGAACGTACTCAATTCGGTGATCGCGGATCTCCGGGACACGGGAGTCACCATCTCCTTGCCGGATTATCTTCCCGCTCCTCTGGGTGGATTTCCTTTAACGGTCAGGTTTAAGTTAAATACGGACGCGATCATCAAGGACGACGGCACGAACAAAGGGTTGGTTTCCTCTCTGGACTTCGCTTTTACGAGCGGTTATACCCCTGCCGCTGGTCTACGTATGCAGTCGGGCAAGACGGGAATGGTATCCACTCGGAATTGGAACGCGGGAAATCCTCCTCCTTCCGGGTATCAATTCACCCAGTCTTCGGGCAATCCCGGATTCCTGATTTCCATGCATACGGATACCATCTCTCAGGCGGCATATCACCTTTGGAAGAGAAGAGGTCTGGACATCACATTGAATCAGCAATTCATCAACGGGATGAATTCCTTCGCGGGATCGGATCCTCTCTTTGCTTTGACCACTTCCTTTCTTAAGGCTTCTCCTTTAGTAACGATTTTGGTTCCGGGTAGGAATAAACTGCAAGGCTTGAATTCCTCGAACCAATTGGCGCCTCCGGTCAAATCTTACGACGATATAGATATGGTGCTTTCTCCCATCCATGCGCCGAACGTAAGTTTCAAGCCAATGACTTCGTCGGGAGTCCCTAAGATGAGACTTTTCTTTACGGAAATGCAGTTGCAGATCATTGCCAAGAAACCGGCGTCCTGCACCGGACTTTCCGGAGACGATTTGACGGACTGTTCCGCGGATACGCGACCCAACGGGACGCAGCAGGCTCTCGGAACCGTGAGAATCAGTTTTGCCGCGGACGCAGATTTCCGTTTCAAAACATTCTCGAATCCTACCGGAAATCCTAATTTAGCGAATTTGAATGCGCTCCAGGTTATATTGGATCCCGTGAACAACTTGAATTATGCGGTAGAAGTTCTGGAGGGAGCGACGTACGATCCTTTCGGGCTGGATCCGGAAGGAATCAAAGCGGTCATTTCCCCGTTGGTAACCACCTTGATCGTCCCCATGGTGAACAGTATCATGAAGGAAATCCCCATGCCTTCTACGATTACCTTCCCGAAATTGAGAAACCCTGCGTCGACCTCGTCTCCTCTGAACCTTTCCACCGCATGTGCAATCAGCGCGACTAGCGATAAGGTTCAGTTCTTTACGTTGAGCACTCCTCAGACGGGCGATCCGTACTTGTTAGGAGGGATGAGATTCGTGGGACAAGCGGTTTCGGACCCTGCTTCTTTGATCGTATGTCCCTAGAGTAGAGTGGCGGGCCATCTCTCGCGCTTATTGTGAACGTTAATTATAAAAAAACCGGAACTTTTTCTTCCGGTTTTTTTATTGGTTCGGTCGTTTTAGAATTGTTTGTTCGGAATCGAAAACTATTCCTTCTATTCCTGTTCCTTTTGTGTTTTAGATTCGGATGAATGTATTATTGCTATAGCGAATAGCGATAGGAATTGTAAATTGTGAGCATTTATTCACAAAATTTATCTCCTTCTAAGAAATGGGTTGCAGGAATCCTTGTGAGATAGAAAAGGAAAGTCGATCATGACATATTACCAACTCTCCTGCTATTTGGTCGTTACGGTTCTAGTTTATAGAACCTTTCACCATTTGGTTCTTTTTCTTCGGAACCGAAAGCAGGTTTATTTGCTCCACTTCGCATTTTTGCAGATTTCCTACGGAGCATACCTTTTCTTTTTTATACAGACCATCAATGCGGAAAGCGCTCAAAAAGCGTTGGTCTGGGAGAGATTGGAAAATACCGCGGTCCCTTTTTTCGGCACCGCTCTCGTGCTTTTTGTGAATAGCTACCGGAGGATTTTCAGCCGGGATTTCACCTATCTCTATATCTTTTTGAATCTTCTACTTTCCGGGATATTGGTTACGGATCCGAATGCATATACGATGGAGCTGTCTCATCCTAGAAGTTTTCCTTCTCTAGGCATCGTCATTTACGAAACCAAGCAACCGATCCTGGTCCAATATCTGTATCTTTCGGGAATGTTAATGATTTTCTGGACCCTGTTCAAAGTCATGAACCAATTCCGGAAAAACCATTTTAAGAATCCGTTTCTTCTCTTCGGTCTTTTTCTATTCTGCTCTTCCGTCATTATGGACATTCTGGTTTCTACGGACGTCCTTCCGCTACCGTACACCTCTCATTTCAGTTTTCTCATCCTGATGTTTTCCGTGGACAGCTTCTTGACGGTGAATAAATCCGAGCGGGAAGTGCGTTTGGAATTCAAGGAATCGATCTCGAGATGGTTAAAATACCCGTCCACCGAGTCTCCGACATCCGGTCCGAAATCCCCGCAGGATAGGAGCGGGGAGGTTGCCCGATCGGATTTTCCGGCGGATAAGGTACCGACCCGAAAGAAAGAATCCAATTCCCAAATCCTGAAAATCAAGGCCATGGGGCCTTTGGAACTGGAATTGGACGGGAAGAAAATCCCTCCCTCCGAATATTCCAGCAAAAAGAAACTTCTGAAACTCATTAAGCTCCTCGTGGTTCGTTACGGAAAAGGAATCCATAAGGAGGAATTGCTGGAGAACCTGTGGCCCGGAATGTCGGAAAAAAATGCCCTGAATAGTCTACACGCGTTATTGTTCCGATTGCGTAAGATTCTAGGAAATCCGGAAGCCTTAGTTTTTGCGGAGGATAGACTGTATTTCCATCCAGACCTGGTGATCGTGGATTTTTCGGAATTCGAACGGGAATTGGAGCAGGCCAATCGTCTGCTGAGAAATAAGAAAGAAGGAGAGGCTCTTGTCGGATTCAGAAATGCCCAGGAGCACTACAGAGGGGACTTTTTCGAATTCGATCTGTATTTTCCCGAATCCGATGTGAAGAGGGATTACTTAAGAAAAAGCCTGATTGAAACATACCGAATCCTTTGCGAATCGTCCCAAAAGAGTGGGAATGCGGAAGAACTGTTTCTGGATTCCGAAAGTTGGATTCGGCTAGATGATTTGGATGAAAGGGCCTGGAGATTCCACTTCGAGGCTCTGCAATTATTGGACCGGAAGAACGAAGCCCTCAGAAAATTCGAGGATCTGAAAAAGATCCTAAAAAAGGAGCTAGGGGTGGAACCGGAGCAGGATACGGTTGCGTTGGTCGAAAAGATTCGAACCGCAAACTCGGTTGCTTAAAAAGCGAACAATTTGGATTCTTCTCGCACCTGGTCGCGAATTTAGAATAAAACAATCATTAGAAAAAAAATAGTTGGACGGAACTTCCTCCTTTCCATAGGTTTTCCAGAGTTCCCCTATCTCTATTTGGAAAGCACATCCGATTTCGACATGAAGAAACTCACTCTTTTTTTTGTAACGATTGTTACAATAAACATTTTTAACTGCTCCATCGTGTATCGCGTTACCGGGCGGACTCTGAATTCTTATGCTGCCGACAACCTTGTCCCGTATCTTTTGGCCTCGGATGATATCGATTCCGTTTGTACGGGAGGCACCGCTTTAGGGCCTCTCATCGCCTCCTTTGAGAGAGTGGGTACTTCCGTGGAATTGCCCGTTATGGTCGCGCAAATGGGGGCAGGAATCTGCGCGGAACGTAAAGCCCAGGAGGCGGAACTTTCTTATTTAGCTGCGGTAAAAAAAGGAAAAGGGGAAGAAGCCTCCGATTTTCAAGCGATCCAGATCCGCCAACACGGACTTGCGGCAAAAAGATATGGAGATTCCTACAATCGCTTTTTGCAATATTTCGGGGAATGGAAGGGCAAATGCCCTTCTATGAACGATGAGGAAGAATTCTATTTTATGGTCGGCCTGGCTTCCGGACTGCTCGCGATCCTGCACGACCGTGCGGCGCAAGGATACGCCGGCATTACCACGGAAATCCCTTCCGTGGTTTCGCAAGCTTCCAAATGCCTGGAACCTAAGAAATGGTGGGGTACACCCTTGGCCTTCGAGGCGGTGGTTTGGCTTTCGGTTCCCGGAGCTACTCCGGAAGGAAAGGACGCGTTCAAGCAATTGGAAGAGGCGGTTCGAATCGGCGACCAAGCGGGAGTCAGACTTTCCCGCGCTTTCCAGCTCCAAGGTGTGGCCGGAAGAGGAAATCTGGAATTGATGAAAAAGTTGATCCAAGAACACGCGAAATCTCTCGAGCAGTCTCCGCCTAAAAAGGAATTCCGTTTGCTGGAGACGTTCGCCGAGAGTCTGTCCCGTCACGAGTCGGATAAAATTTGGGTGAAAGAAACCGGACATAGGGGGCCGATTCATTTCGGTCCATTCCCGGGCGGGAAACGTAAGAACGCGAAAGAAGACGACGATTTATTAAAGGACTTATAGACTTTCGGGATTCGAAGCGGGATTCCGAAAGAGTAGGAGAAAATGAAAATGAAAAAACTGATATTACTTGCGGCGATTTTGTCCGCATTCGGAAGTCCGATCGGACTGCGAAATGCGGACGCGGCGGAGGCAGTGGATCGCACGATGTGCGTCTTCGATCCTTCCGGCGCTCATGGGGATGTGTACAAATCCGCGCAGAGATACCAAGCACAGGCTCTCACTTGGGGGATCCGTCTGGATCTCAAAGCTTATACCGACGAGGTGGTCGCTAATAGCGATTTTAAAGCGGGCAAATGCCATATGGCATTCCTAACTTCCTTAAGGGTTCGAGGATATGTTCCTCAATCCGGATCCATCGAAGCGATCGGAGCCCTTCCTAGTTACGATCTTTTGCATAGAACGATAGAAGTTTTGGCCAATCCGAAAGCACGCAAGTTGAACGTGGACGGAGACTACGAAACCATGGCTATGTTTCCGGGCGGGGCAGTGTATCTTTTGCTGAGAGATAAAAATCTAAAAGACATCAAAGATTTGGCAGGCAAAAAGATCGCAACTTTGACCTACGACCAGGCCGCCACTACGATGGTGGATATCGTCGGCGCCTCCATGGTCCCGGCGGAGATCGCTACTTTTGCAGGTATTTTCAATAACGGAAGAGCGGATGCTTGTTATTCTCCCGCGATCGGGATCAAGCCTTTGGAACTTATGAAGGGAATTTCTCCGAACGGAGGTATCGTCCGTTTTCCCATCGGTCAATTGACCTTCCAGATCGTGGCACGGCACAAGGATTTTCCGGAGAATTTCGGAAACACTTCCAGAAGCTGGGCGTCCTCCCAATTCGATTCTATGCTCGCTTTGACCAAGAGAGCAGAGCAAGAGATTCCGGCAAAATTCTGGTTGGAAGTTCCCAAGGAATTGGCCAAAAGTTATTTCGAAAAATTCAGGGAAGTCCGGATCAAGCTTCGCGATAAGAAAGTATATCACCCGGCAATCTTAAAGCTGATGAAGGGAGTTCGTTGCAAGACGGACCCGAGCGCGACGGAATGTTCCGATAATTTGGAATAAACCGATTTCCATTCCATAAAAATAAAATAAAATTCGGTCGCGGAAAATCCTTTTTCCGCGACTATCAGTCGACCGCAAATCCCGAGGATAGAGTTCATATGTGGAGAAAGATCGTTTCCTGGTCCGTATTGTTTTTCCTTTTCGTACCTTTGATCCAAAGCGGGGCCCAGCTCGTACAAGCTAGGCTCCTAGGTCTGGGTGGAAGTATTTGGCCGGAATATGCGATGATCCGGAATGTCTGCATGGCGGGTCTCGCTACGGCGGGCGACCAGAGAGCGGAGGTAAGCGAATCGGACTCCGAGCTTTTGGAAGAACTGGACATGGGATCGGCCGTTAAGCCGAGTTCCTCCGCCGGACCTACGGAAACCCAGTTAGAATTGGCCAAGCTGGCTGCGAATCTGACCTGGACCCAAGCGACGTACTGCGGTATTGAAAGACGCCTTTCTTGGATTACGATCTTTGCTACGGATTATATTCCGATGACGATGGTCGTGCTTCTTCTGGTTGCAGGAACCGTTTCCACTACGAGACGATATCATATCGCTCTGCGAAACCCCGAGAATTTTAGGGAAGAATTCGTAACCGAACTCAGCCAGATCGCGGCGAATCTGATCGTTCTCGTCTCCGCAGCTTACATGCTTCCCCTCCAAAAAGGAGTCGAGGCGCAGATCCAAGTACTTTGGATCTCCGGTTTGGCCTTTTTATCCTTTTTGAACCTGTACAATCTCCGTCATCCGGTGTTCGCTCCTGGAAAGGAAGCAGTAGAAAAGAAGGGAAACCTTGCGCATATCCTTCTTTGTATTCCTCTTTACTGTTGGATGGCTTTCGTTTGCGGTCTGTACTTTTTCGTTTTGGAACACCACCCGGCAGGTTTGGCGATCTATCTGCAAAAGTTAACGGCTCATGCGACTCTTTACATCCAGATCGGATTGTACGTATGGACGGGAATTCTCCTCCGGGATACTTCTCTAGGACATAGATTTTTCGATCTTCTGAATCCTTGGAAACTTCCTTCGGAATTAATGGCTGTCATCATCGTAGTGGTCGCGGCACTTCCTACGGCCTACAGTGGAGCGTCCGGAATCGTAGTGCTAGCGTTAGGCGCCACGATTTTTACGGAGTTGAGAAGGGCGGGCGCCACACAGGAAAGGGCTCTTGCGGCGACAGCCATGTCCGGAAGTCTCGGAGTGGTTTTACCTCCTTGCCTACTTGTAGTCATCGTCGCGTCTTTAAATCTAGACGTAACTACGGACGAACTGTTCCATTGGGGTTGGAGGGTGTTTGCAGTTTCTTCCACCCTATTCCTGTTAGTGAGTTGGTTTACGAGAAAGGAGTCCTGGAAAATACGTCCGGCGACCGATGCGTGGCAACAAACCTGGAAAGCGTTTAAGCCTTTCAGCATCTATATGCTGGTTTCCGTTTCCATCGTTCTCATCATCGTTTTGGGATTGGGTACTCATTTCGACGAACATACCGCGCCTTACATTCTACCTCTCGCGATGCTTGCGCTGTTGTCCATAGATTATAAGCTATCCAAATCTTCGCATCCTATCACCGAGCCTGCGAGAGAGGCGGTAAAACTTTCCAGAACTTCATACGATGCGGGATCCCACCTCGGCGCTCTTTTGTTACTCATGGGTCTTTCCGCCTGTATGGGGGGAGTGTTCGAACGATCCGAGGTCATCAATCTATTTCCCACGCAATTAGGTTCTCCGATTTCCGCGATGGTGGTGCTTACGATCGCTTTGGTGATTATCGGAATGCTGATGGATCCGTACGGAGCGGTGATTCTGGTTTCCGTTACTCTCTATCCGATCGCGAAGGCCAACGGAATTCATCCTTTGAATTTCTGGATGACGGCGCTCGTTTCCTTCGAATTGGGATACCTCACTCCTCCCGTGGCTTTAAACCACTTACTTACGAAACACGTCGTCCGGGAACTTTTAGTAAAGGATACGACTTTGGAGGGAAAAGGATTTCTCGGAAGGCACGAACATATCGTTATCCCGATCGTAGTACTTTTCCTCACGTTACTCGTAACCGCTTTTGGACCGATCCTTTTCGGTTGAAAGCGTCACCGTAAAAAAAGAAAACCCGCTCGGAGGCGGGTTTTCTTTTTCAGGTTTTTTGTTTCTTCTTTTTCTTCTGCTTTCCTGCCGACGGCGCCGGAAATGTGGAAATCTTGCCGTTGCCGATATGAGGAGCCGATCTTTGTAAGGCTCTTTTCTTGCTTTCCGCCCAGGGAATCACTTGCGCCAAATCCTCGGCGAGGGCCATTAGATTTTCGTTAATGTCCACCAACTCCTCGACGATTACGAAATAGGCGACGCTGGATTTCAGTTTGCTTTCTCCTTTTCGGATCCGCTTCATCTGGTTTTTATAAATCCGGATTTTGATATCTGAGAGCTCTTTGAGTTTCTTTTTGGATCTGGCTTTTTCCAGTAGGCTAGGAATTTTATCGGAATCCACCAAAAGTTCGAACCCTTCCTCGGCGAGTTTGCGCAGGTCTTTCAGGTCCTCACGTTCGTCCTTATTCAATGCGGTGCGATGGGAATCTATGCTGTTCGAACTGCTCCTGAGTATATTCGAAATATTTTCGGAGATCCGGTCGATGTAACCGAGAGCGCCGGTCATCGGATGGATGGACTGGAATTCGCTTTCGTCGAAATGTCTTTCGGCCAAAGTCAGAAAACCGGAGATCGAACTCTCGTACGTCTTTTTCAGGTTTTTTAGAAGTCTTCCCGTCTGCTTGAAATCCTTCTTTTTCCCGTTGATATATCCGGAGCAGACGTTGTTCATCGCTTTCTTGGCGAGGATGAGACTTCCTGAAATGGAGGAAACGGTTTTGGCTAAGGCCTTTTCCGGATGGTTGGTCAGATTGACCAACTTTTCCACACTCTCGTCGTAAGTCGCTTTTCGTTGTCCGTGTACTTTCGCGAATAGGACGACGAGGAAAAGAGTCAAGGCGAGGACTCCTATTACCGCAGCAAATCCGAAGTAAAAGAAGGAAACCGCGATGATTCCGCCGAGCACGGACGCAAAGATCGCCGTCATAAACCAACCGCCTACAACGGTCAGTACTCCGCTGACTCGGTGGATCGCGTTTTCCTTCTGCCATGCACCGTCGGCGAGAGATGTTCCCATCGCCACCATGAAGGTAACGAAGGTGGTGGAGAGAGGGAGCTTTTGCATGGTTCCGATCAGAATTAAACCGGATGCGATCAGAATATTGACCGAGGCACGCAAGAGGTCGAAGGCGTCCGATTCATGGATCCGCACGATGTCCTCGGAAGCGTTGTTTTTCATCCTTTCCGCGATCCAGGAACGTAGGGATTTCGGAAGAATCGCCCGAAGAGGTCGGTAGATTCCTAGCGCTATCTGAACGAATACCCTTGCCGCTAAACTGGTTTGAAACGTCTCGATCGTTTGCCCTTGGGAACCCAAGTTGACTTCCGTCAGAGTAACCGTCTCCGCTTTCTTAGAACGGAAAAGGGAAATGATCATTACGAGAGCCGCGAGAAACAGAAGAAGATTCGGCGTAGGTACTTCTCCCGCCAAACCCGCCGCTAGGGCACCGGAATCCCCATTTAAGGATCGGATCAGTTCGTGAGTCTGGAGGCTTGCGATGGGAACTCCGATGAAGTTCACTAAGTCGTTGCTGGCAAAAGCCATGGCGAGAGCCGCCGTTCCGAGGAGCACGACGAATTTCAGAACGTTTCTACCGGAAAGCACCAGAATCTGGAAGAGCACAGAAAATCCGATGAAGGAAAAAAGAATGATCTGACCGAAGTGAAGGTTCAGCCATTTCAGCACGTCTTTACTGATCATTGTGGAGCCTTTCATCGCAGTCAAAATTACGAAGAATAAGACGGTTGTCGTAGACAATCCTGCGAACACACCGCCGAAGCGACGGAGAGTTTTTTCCAATTTGAAACTAAAGACTAGGCGGAAGAGGAACATCAGAATCATTCCGGCAAAAAAGGCAAGGATGACCGAGAGTACGATTCCGAAGATGATCTTGAGAGCACTTTCCGCATTGATGATTCTGAACGCGTCGTTCGGAGTTTCGGTCTTTAGAAATGCGATCGCCAGAGAGGCGCCGAGTAATTCGAAGACCAAGGAAACCGTCGTGGAAGTCGGGAGTCCTAAGGTATTATAAAGATCCAGAAGGATGATATCCGCGACCATTACCGCCAAAAAGAGAAACATCAACTCCGCCAGAGAGAAGTATTCCGGTCGAAAAATCCCTTTTCTAGCGACCTCCATCATTCCGCTGGAACTCATGGCTCCGACCAGCACTCCGATGGATGCGATGATCAGGATGGACCGGCGGGAAGCGGCTCTCGCACCCACCGCAGAGTTCGTAAAATTCACCGCGTCGTTGGAGACCCCTACAACGAGGTCCATCACTCCGAGGATGCACATGACTCCTACGATGATCAGAAAAATATCCATATTGGTAAGTACCTACCTTCGTCGGGTTGGAGGGCGCCCGAAGGGTCGTTTTTTGAATATTCTGCGGGCGAGAGGCCGCCACAACCTAAATTTTGGGGGTCTTCCTTCGAGGGATTTCCCTTTTTCCGCCGCGGTTCCGAAGGATGGGGGAGGGTTCGATTTTCAAAGCGGAACATAGGAATTCGAGTTTCAGATTCCGACCGATCCTAAAGAATGGATCCACAAAGGCCCGCTTTCTTTGAGCGGGACGGAACGGAATCGTCGTGAAAGAAAGAATCAGGAGGCGATATGAAAATTTCCGTGGGAAACCTTCCCCAGGATTGGTCCGAAGAGGACTTACAAAAATTGTTTTCCGAGTTCGGACAAACCCAGCACATTTCGATCAAAAGGGATAAGCTGACCGGACGCTCTTTGGGATACGGGTCGTTGGAAATGGAGGACGAATCCGCCAAAAAGGCTTTAAACGCTCTGAATAAAAAAGAAATTTCAGGAAAAACCCTGGCAGTCGTAGATTCGGAAGAATGGAAGAAAGAGTTCGAGAAAAAGCAGTCCTTAAAGGGAGGCAGTGGAGGCACGAAGGTGCTCGGCAGCCAAACGAAAGGAGGGTTTTCCGGCTCGGGTATTCGACGAACAGGTGGTAGAGGAAAATGACAAAAAAAGGAATCAACGTGAGAGTTTCCGTTTTTATTCTGATCGGCTTGGTCCTGTCGATGGGTGCGGGGATTTTATTCTCCCAAGCTCAGGGGCTAGTCGTAAAGGATATCAAGAAAGGTACGGGCAAGGAAGCCTTTAACGGTTCTAACGTAACCGTTCATTATACCGGATGGCTGACGAACGGTAAAAAATTCGATAGTTCCAAGGACCGCGGCCAACCTTTCAATTTCGATCTCGGATCAGGCCAAGTGATCAGGGGTTGGGATAAGGGAGTCCAAGGAATGAAGGAAGGCGGAATCAGGAAACTGACCATTCCTCCGGAACTCGGATACGGATCCAGAGGGGCCGGAGCCGATATCCCACCCAATTCCACCCTGATTTTCGAAGTGGAATTACTGAAAGTATACTGACATCTTTATGTCAAACCGGCGAGCTCTTGTCACCGAGCCGCCGGTCTCGGTATTTTAATTTTTTTACGATATTGTAATATTTTATTCTTCCCTCCCCTCAAATATTATAGGGGATTTCACGGTGAGGAAGGATGGAAATTTATTAGAGAAGTCGCATGAATTCATGGACGGTCTCTTCGATCAATTGCCTCTTCCGTCCCTTGTAATAGGCCCTACCGGAATCCTTCAGTTAATCAACCGACAATTCGAAATTCTCTCCGGTTTCCCAAAAGCGGAAGTGGAAGAACATCTGAAGTGGTCCGAGTTTGCGCATCCCGACGACCGCGACAGTTTTGCGGAATTGTTCCAGAGCCTATCGGTAAACAAAGAATCCGTTGCGACTCGGTTCAGGACCAGAATCAGAACCAAAAGTGGATTTAAGAACGTTTATGTTCGAGTCCAAACCCTGATGAAGGGGCAAAACCGAAATAGGATCCTTGTACAACTTCAGGAGTTGAACGAAGACGGTCTTTTACGGGATTACGAGCTTTCCGATACGGACTATCGATGGAGATCGATTCTGATCGAAGGAATGGACTCCGTCGCGGTTTTGGATCTAAACGGAAACATATTGTTCGTAAGTAAGACTCTGAGCGGGACGAGCGTCGATCGGTATCTCGGAAAGAACGTGTATTCGGTTTTGAATTCCTCCGAAGGAGCAAAGTTTCGTTCCTTGCTTCGGCAGGTCGTCGACACGCAAAGTCCGATTTCCTGGCAGCTATGGAGCGACTTTGCCGGAGTCAAACGGCATTATTTTATAAGAGTTTCCCCCGTTACCAGACTGGGAGAAATTTATTCGATTATCGTTTTGATAACCGACACGACCGAGCAGAAGGAATCCGATGCGGATCAGTTGAAGCGGATCGAACTTCAAAGACGCAGACAAAAATTGGAAGCGCTCGGAACTTTAGCGGCCGGCGTGGCACATGAAATCAACAATCCATTGACCGGTATTCTGAATTATGCGGAGATCGTAAGGGGTCAAATCGGCGCGAACGAGCACTTACGAAAAAATTTGGATATCATTATCCGTGAGAGCGAGCGTATCTCCGTCATCGTTCGGAATCTTTTGGGTTTCGTTCACAAAGAAGAACTCATTAGAGTCGAATGTAAAATGGGGGAAATTCTATTCTCCGCCGTACAGTTGCTTCTGCCTTTTATGATCAAGGACGAAATTTCGATCGAAGGATTGCAGGAATCGGGTCTGGATTCCGAGATTCCTTACGTCGAAGCGGAACCGAATAAACTCAAACAAGTTTTCCTGAATCTGCTTACGAACTCCCGGGATTCCCTGAACGATAAGTACCCGGGCTCGCATCCGAATAAGAAAATACGTATTTACCAATCGGTAGTGAAACGCGGGGAGACGCATTACGTAAAAGTCTCCGTGGAAGACGCAGGAACTGGAATCAAAAAGGAAAACCGATCCAGAATCTTCGACCCTTTCTTTACTACCAAGGCCACGTCTAGCGGAACCGGGCTAGGGCTTTCCGTCAGTTATGATATCGTACGGGATTTTGCCGGCGAAATCGATTTCGAAACGGCGGAAGGGGAATTTACCCGCTTCGATATAATCCTACCTGCAACCGAAAAGAATTCTTGACCATCTTCCGGATTCGAAGAATTTTAAGGGTCGTTTATGTCCGAGCCAGATAAAAATTTTTCCGGACCGCAGGCGGCATTCCAGTCAGCGTCCCGTCGGGACGTAATTCGAATTTTGGAGAGAATCACGGACGCTTTCCTGTCTTTGGACGGAGAGTTCAGGATCGTTTACGCAAACTTCGAAGCGGAACATTTGCTGGACGTCCTGCGTGAAAATCTGGTGGGAAAAAGGATTACGGAAATTCTTCCCCAATTTTCGGGAACACCTTTGTTTCCGTCAATTGTGGATGCCAGACGTACTGGAATTCATAAAGATTTGGAACTACTGGATCCTACGGATGGAACCTGGTACGAAGTCAGGCTTTTCCCCTCGCATGACGATTTGGCCGTTTACTTTCGGGATGTAACTGCCAGAAAATTAGGAGAAGTCAAACTTCGGGAGTCCGAAGAAAGGCTTTCCGAATTGGTCCGAACTTCTTTGGAACCGATCCTTTCTTTGAATTCGGATATGGAGATCGTACTCATCAATCCTGCCGCAGAAGCTCTATTCGGGTATAGCAGTTGGGAAGTGATTCGTAGGCATATTAAATTCCTAGTTCCGGACAGACATAAAAAATGGGGGAGTACAGTCGTACAGAGACTTTCAGAGACTCCGGATAAGGGAATTTTCGGGCCCTTCCGCGGGAAAAGAAAAGACGGAACCGAACCCATCCTCGAAGTCTCCGTTTCAAAAATGAGGACTTCCTCCGGAAACGGATTCACGTTGATTGTAAGAGACGTCACGGAACGGATCCGAACAGAAAGAAAGTTGAAAAACACCGTGGAAAAATTGAGGCAGGTCGACAGAGAAAGAAACCATCTACTGCACCATTTGGAGGACCAGGTGAGGGAAAGGTCGAAAGAACTTTCCCGGTTCTACAAGCTGATGAAGGAGGAATTGAGTCTGGCACAGAGAGTGCAAAAAAGCCTTTTGCCTCCGATCGACACGTCCATTCGGGGGGCGTCCACTTTCATCACTTATCTTCCCGTTATGGACGTGGGCGGCGATTGGTACGACGTATTCGAAGTTCGTCCCGGAATCCTTCGCATCCTGCTCGCGGATGCGACCGGGCATGGAGTTCAAGCGGCACTCGTGACTATGACGATTAAAGGGGTGTGCGAACCGATCAAATATTTGGCGGTTTCTCCATCCGAACTATTGGCGGGAATCAATATGGATTATTGCAGAAATTTCCGCAGTCTTCAGATGTATTTCTCCTGCTTTATCATGGACATAGACGTGAATCGGAAAGAGTTGAAATTCGCGTCGGCGGGTCACCCCGCCGTTTTTTGGAAAACGGAGGACGAGACTCGTCTTTTGGAACGAACCGGTTCCCTAGTAGGTTTAAGTAGCGAAATGAAATTCGGAGAAGAAATCCGGGCTTATAAGTCCGGTGATTCGCTGTTAATGGTGACCGACGGTATTTTCGAGGAGTTCGATTCCGAGCAGCATCCGTTCGGAGAAGAAAGGATAGAAGCGATCTATAAAACTTCCGGACTGGAAGGCAAAGCATTGCACGATCGGATGTTAAAGGATATGAAAGCTCATCTAGGAAAAAGAGAGCCTCAGGATGATATCACCCTTGTATCCGTGGCTTTATCCTAAGATCGTTCGCCCCCTCCTTCTGCAAGGTTAGGTCGGCTGTACGTGGTCGGAATCATAGTCTTAACTCTCATACTCTTATGCCTGTGCCTTTACGGCGTTTTGGAATATAGAAACCATAAGGTCCTTCTGAATCGCATTCCGATCCGGATTCATGTAAACGGGACTAGAGGAAAAAGTTCCGTAACCAGATTGATCGCTTCCGGTCTTAGGGAAGGAGGGATTTCCGTATTGGCAAAAACCACGGGGACGACTCCCAGAATCATCGCACCTGACGGTAGGGAATTTTCGGTTTACCGGAGGGGAAGAGCAAATATATTAGAACAATCTAAAATACTTAAAATGGCGGCCGGGAAAAACGTTCGCGCGGTCGTTCTGGAGTGTATGGCCTTGCATCCTGTGAATCAATGGATCTCGGAGAGTAGGTTGGTGCAAGCGACCCACGGAGTTCTTACGAACGTGGGCGAGGATCATCTGGACGTTATGGGACCGGGAAAAAGAGGAGTAGCTTTGGCTTTGGGGGGAAGCATTCCGCCGGGTCGTAAATTGTTCAGTGCGGAGACGGAGCTGTCCGATTTGATCAAAAAGATCTGTTCGGATCGGTCCACGGAATTGATTTCTTTGGAAAAGAAAGACATCGATTCGGTATCGAAAGAGGATTTGAGGGGTTTTTCCTATTTGGAGCATAATGAAAATATAATTCTTGCTCTGAAAGTCTGCGAGTCGATCGGAGTGGATCGAGCTACCGCACTGAAGGGAATGAAAAAGGCGGAACCCGATCCCGGCGCGACCACGGCTCATAAAATGGATTTTTTCGGAAAACGGATCTATTTCGTCAACGGGTTCGCAGCCAACGATCCGTCGGCGACGAGAAAGATCTGGGAGAAAGCATTAGCCGCCTTTCCTGCCGTGGAACGTAGGATAGCGATCGTTCATTGCAGAGCGGATCGGCCGGACAGGTCCTTGCAATTGGGCCGCGAGGTGGGGCGTTGGTCGGAAAAGTCGCCGGATTCTTTTTTGGTGGTCGGAGAAGGGACTCATATCTTTTTAAAGGGAGCAGGGGAAACGGGGATTCCGCTTTCCAAGGTGCATATCGCAGAAAGCGCCACGCAATCCGAAGTTTTTGAAAAGGCGGTGGATTTTCCGGAGAGATCCGCTTTGATCGTAGGAATCGGAAACATCGGCGGATTGGGTTTGGAATTGCTTAAGACCTTCAAGAACAGAAGCGAGAGGATCGGATCGGATTCATGGATCTACTGACTCTTGCGATCGGAATCGGGTTGTTCGTGAGTTTGGCGTTTGCGGAGTTCTTTGGGATCGCCGCCGGAGGCTTGGTCGTTCCCGGATATATCGCCTTGCAATTGCACCGCCCGCTCAATATTCTGATGACCCTTTCTTTAGGCGGTCTGACTTTCGGTTTCGGGAGGTTGGTTTCCGGAGTCACGATCCTGTATGGAAAAAGAAAGACCGCTTTTCTGCTTTTGACGGGCTTCCTCTTGGGAGCGTTGGTCCAGGAATTTCTACGCAGAAACCATCTTGTCTTCTCCGTTTTTTCCCCGACGTTTTCGGATTCGGAGGAAGCCAGGGTAGTGGGGCACATCATACCGGGTCTGATCGCACTATGGATGGATCGACAGGGAATTTGGGAAACGATATGCGTGCTACTGACCGGTTCCGTAATCGTGCGTCTGGCCCTCATCGTGATTTTAGGAGGGGATTTTCAACCTTGAAGGAAATCTATTGGAGGTCGACCTCGATCACCATCCGAGCGTATCTACTGATTGCCGCAGTTTCTCTATCGGGTCTTTTTGCGGTCGAAACCCTCAAAGTCCGGAAAGAGCAGCCGTATTTTTCGGAAAAGATAGAAGCTGCGAGGCTGGCTGGAGAAGCCTTCCAAAGAATCCGGGAACTTCGGACGGAACAAGGCAAAATCTCCGACTCCGAATTCGATCCTTCCCATTCCGGCCTCATCGGTTCCTTCCTTACGCCGGTCACAAGCAATACGGGAACCTTGACCGCAAAGCAAACCTCGGTAAATCCGAATTTTGCGGGACTCGTAGTGGAGTTCCTAAAACAGGCTGGTGTAAACGAAGGCGGGACCGTTGCAGTGGGTCTTTCGGGATCCTTTCCCGCTTTGAATATCTGCGTGTATGCCGCGGGGAAAGCTCTGCATTTAAAGTTGGTTCCGATTTCGAGCCTTTCGTCTTCCCAATGGGGAGCGAACGATCCGGAATTTCTTTGGGCGGATATGGAAAGGGTATTGTTCCTGGAAAAGATACTTCCGTACAGATCCGCGGCGTTGAGCTACGGGGGTTTGGAGGATAGGGCTCTAGGCCTTTCTCCCGAAGGAAAAATTCTTTTAAACGAAGCGGTTAAACGTAATTCGTTGCCTCTGCTGAGCGGAAATTCCTTCACATCCAGCGTGGGGGAGAGGATGCGCAAATTCAAGGAGGAAGCCAAGGGAGAACGGATCCAAGCATACATAAACGTAGGCGGTGGAGCGATCTCCGTAGGCACGAGAGCGGGAAAGCTGAGTTTTAAACCCGGGTTAAATCTTTCCTTGGCACCCGGAGCGACCAAGATCGATTCCGTTATGACCCGCTTCTTGCAAGAGGACATTCCAGTCATTCATTTGATTGAGATCGAGGAATTAGCGAAAAAATACGGATTTCCGCTTCGACCCAAAACGACTCCTAAAGGAGGGGAAGGGGAAATTTTTTCGAAGGTGGAATATAACCGCTGGTTTGCCGGCGCGGTCTTGTTCGCGATTCTATTCCTGATATACGTCCTATTCCGGACGGAAGGCAAAATCGCCGCGGATCCCGACACCGGCTTTCCGATTTAACGAATTAGAAAATTATAAATTTCTTTATCTCTTCTTCCGTCTTCCAGAAGCACCACTTCGTAGTGATTTTTGTCCGGGATATCCAAGACCCGGAACAATTTGATTTCCCTCTCCATTTTTTTTATGGCGGAATCCGGTAGTAGCTCGTCCCCGGGTTTCAGGTTCGGTTTTCCCGCACGAACGGCTAGGACCGGACAGTTCAGAGCGGAATAAGGAAGGCGGTTATTCTCTTTTAGGATCCGGAAGCTTCGGAGCGGTTCCTTGCAAAATCCGAGAAGTATCTTGGCCGGGTCCATGGATCCTCCCATGCTTTCCAGTTCGGACTCCGCAACGAAGGGAGGGAGGGAGCATCGGACGGGACCTAAGGGGCCTGACCCGTTGGAAAGATTGAGGGAAGGGGAAAGAGTTCCGACCGGTTCCAGTTCGTAGGTCAAAAAATTCCGAATATCGTCGTTCCAAGCGGAAAGGATCGGAGATTTTTTGGCTTCCTCCAAGTAGATTTCCTTGCTCGGTACCGTTCTGCCTAACCGCGCCAAAGAGGAACGGATCATCAATAAATTGGAAAATTTCCTTCGGGGGGAAAGCGCTCCCCCTCCGTCGACTAACACAGCTTTTTCCAGAATTTCAGGATGGGATTCCGCCAAACGAAGGGTGATCCAGCAGCCCAAGGAGTGGGAAAGAACGGAGATGCGCTTGTAACCCAAAACAACGGAAAGCTGCTTTAGATCTTCCGCATGGACTCTTGCCGAATATTGTCCTTCCGGTTTGTCCGAATTTCCCCTGCCACGCAGATCGTACGTGATTACCGTGATTCCTTTCTTGGAAAGGCCTTTGGCAATCGGTTCAAAATTTCTTAAATTTCCCGTCAGTCCATGGATGCAGAATAAGGGGATTCTGCTTTTACCCTGGAATTTTCGGTACGCGATCCGGATGCCCGACGGAAGGGTGGCTAGTTTCGGTTCTTGAGATCTGTCGAGCATTCGATTTCATTCCGAGAGTTCCGCTCCTAAACGGCGGAGGATGTTTCCCAGATTCTTTTCCATCTCGCCACGAAAGGGGTGATGGAGTAAAGCGATCTTTTCCTTTCTTCTGACCGCGGAAAAACCGGTTTCGCGCCTCTCCAATTTGTACCAAATTCTGGATTCTCCCAATCCGGAAAACCGAATGCAAAAATCCTCTCCTTGTAAATCGAAGCTCGTCAGGGCTCCGAGTTCTCCCCCAGACACCGCTTTTTTTAATTTTCTCAGAAAGGTTTCGGGATCTTCGTCCGAGACTTTGATTTCTTTCATGGGTTTACGCTACGAAAAGCATGTACAAGCCTTGGAACAGACCGACGATCGCACCTAAGACGGAACCGATCAGGATCAGAACGTATTCGTCTTCCTGAAACGCGGAGCGAAGGATGGGTTCGAACTCCTCCGGAGGAAGATCCTTCATGCGTTTGAACATATTGTTTTCTATGCTCATCGCCCGACCCATATAACTTTCCAGTTTCGTGGAACTGTTCGCCAACGTCTCGCTCACGTTGCGTATGACTTCCTTCTTGGTGTTTTCGAAATCGGAGTCCTCTCCTTTTCCGTTTTCCCCATCGAGACTTTCGTTCAGATTCATTTTATGAGCCGCGGTTTCGGTCTCGGATTGGATGGTTTCCACGAGGGTCCGTGCCGCTCTTTTGTATAGGATCTCCTCTAAGACGTTCCTTGCGGTCAATACCTGCGTCGCGAAAACGTTGGAATACTTTTTGGAAACTTCCTCCTGCCTCGCTAAAAAAAGGCCTCTGTATTTGATGGGGCCGAATTTCTTTTCATACAGTGGACGGAAGATCATGGTAAGCGCCACCCAATTTGTGACGTATCCTACGATGATTCCTTGGATCGGTAAGGTCCACCAGATCGGAAGCACTTCCCAAAGTAAGGCTTGGAGGATTCCCAAGGCACCTCCCAAATACCAACCGCATCTTTCGATGAACGTAAACTCCTTGGAGCCGACTTCCTCGAAAATGTCCACGATTCGTTTCACATTCGGGCCGGTAAGTTTTCGCAGAACCAAGGACCGGAAGTTGAAGACGGAGGATACGTTCTCCTTTACTTGGACCATGATGTTCCGAACGGTATGAGCGCATTTTTCCTGAACTGCGTTCACGATCTCCGACTCGTGTCCGTTCTCCAAATGTTTGCGTAAGCTTGGGTTGATATGGTGGATGATTTCCCTGGTGGCGGAGGGAACGAGTCCGTCCAGCACAGGCTGGAACTCTTTTTCCAACTGTTCCGGATCGACTTTGGAGAAGAAATCTTCCACTTTAATCAGTCTCTCCGTCATGATGTTCACGGATTTCAGCGCGAGTTTTTGCGCTTTTTTCGGAACGATTCCTTGCCAGCCTAGATAGGGAGGGATTCCGACGAATTCCAAGGGATAAAAAGTCATTTTCAGGGCGACTACGTTCGTGAACCAGCCCACGAATCCGTACGTAAAGGGCATCATGATGATCCCGATCAGTTCTTTGTTTTGGCTAAAGAAGGAGAAATCCATATTTTCAAATCCTGTAGCGACCGCTATAATGGCGGGCTCTTTTGCAAAGTCCCGTCGCCTACAATCGGCTGCAAGTTCTTTTTCTACAAACTTCGGGACAAGAAATATTCCCGTAAAAAAACGTTTTCATTCCGAACGGGAATCCAAGCTTTGTGCGCAAACCGGGAAAGTGGCTTGAAGGTTTTTTTCCGAAAACTAGACTCGGTCTTTCTTAAGGAAATTCTATGCAACATTCAATCGAAGAAATTCTGCAAAGCATTTATCTCTTTTCGAGCTTTTCCAAGGACGACCTCTCCAAGTTGGCGGAAAAGACCAAATACACCATCTTAGAGCAGGGAGAATCCGTATACCAGGAAGGAAACGAGGCCAAAGCGTTTTACGTAGTGATGTACGGCACATTGAAGATCGTCACTTCCACCGAAAAGGGAACCGATGTGAACGTGACCACGATCGCTACGGGGGATCATTTCGGAGAGTTTCCGTTTTTGGACCATGGGAAACGGGCCGGAACGGTGGAGGCTATGGAACGCTGCGAACTGCTGGAAATTCCATACGAGCATTTGCAAAAGACCCTGGACGGAGACAAGGAATTAGCCTTAAAATTTTACAAAAGTATCACTACGTATCTGGTCAAAAGAATGCGCTTATTGACCCAAGACCTTGCGTACGCGAGGGAATTGAAAAAACGATATTCCTGATTCGAGACGATTCCGAATGAAAAAAATGCCTGTCCGTTTCTCTCTCCTCCTTTCTCTATTCGTTTTTACTTTCGTTTCCTGTTCCAATACCGTAGCAAGCCTGGCTTTCGGCTTCGAACGTTGGAAGGCAGGCCTGGAGCGGAAAGAGCTGAAAGAAAATCCTTGGGACTGGACGTATTTGGAAGGTGGAAACGAAAAGGGGGAGAAGATTCTACTTGTTCACGGCTTCGGCGCGGATAAGGACAATTGGACCCGATTCTCGGCGGGTCTGACCAAAGATTACAGAGTGATCGCCGCGGACCTTCCCGGTTTCGGAGAGAATCTCAGACTCCCGAACGAAGGCTATACCATCGACCAACAGGTGGAACGTTTGGACAGGTTCGCCCAAGGACTTGGATGGGAAAAATTTCATATCGTAGGAAATTCCATGGGAGGATGTATCGCCGGAGTGTATGCAGCCAAACATCCGGAAAAGGTATTGTCCTTGGGATTATTCGCTCCAGGCGGAATCAATAGTCCGGTAAAGAGCGAACTCTCGAAAAATATGGAAAAGGGAAAGAACACTCTTATCATAACGAACCAGCAGGATTTTGAGGAATTGATGAAGTTCGTTTTCGTACATCCGCCTCCGATTCCTTCTCCGATGAAAAGTTATTTTGCGGAAAAGGCCATTCGAAACGCTCCGTTCAATAAGATCATCTTCAACGATATTCGAAAAGGATTTCCTTTGCAGGAACATATGAAGGAGATTCGGGCCAAAACCTTGATTCTCTGGGGCGATACGGACCGGGTCCTGAACGTTTCCGGTGCGGACGTTTTAGAGAAAGGAATTCCTGGATCGAAAAAAGTCATTCTCAAAGATGTGGGCCACGCTCCTATGCTGGAAAAACCGCAGGATGTTTCGCAAATCTACCGGAAATTTCTTTCCGAAAAGACTTTTCCTTAGATTCGGATCCTACTTTTTCGATTAGAACATATTTTTTCGACCTCGTTCCTCGCCGTACACGCGCGTCGAGGAAGGATCCGAGTTTGCAACCCTTTCTGGAATTTCCAGGAAGGGGATTTCTTTCGCAAAAATAAATCGAGTAAAATGTCGAATTTAAAGTAATTGTCCTTAAGGGAGAACTCCTCCGTCTCCCTTAGGAGAGGTGGAATGGCGTTTTCCTGGATTCGGAATTGGACTCGCAAAAAAAATCAGGCGATCGCTTCCGAATCGGAATTGCAGTCCGTTCTTCCGGAGATCGCACAGGATCTGATCTACCGTTTCGATCTATCCAAGAAAAAAGAACTTCGTTTAACATGGGCAAACGAAAGCCTTCTGAAATTCTTTCAATTCGACGGGCCTTTACCGTCGGAAGGAATCGAATGGGAATCTTGGCCGACAGTCCCTCCCGAAGATCAGGAAATCTTGGAAACGAAAAAGGAAGCTTCTTTAAGAGGGCTTCCATTCCAGGCGGAATATAGGGTCATTACCAAATCAGGAGAGACGGTTTGGATTCGGGACGTCACAAAAATATATAAGGATCCGAACGATTCCGATACGGTCAGGGTGTACGGTTCCATACAGGACATTCATCTTAGAAAAAAGAACGAAATCGCTCTTAGAGACCAACTGGAGTATATTCAAATTCTCTTGGATAGTACGGACGAATGGGTCGTACAATTGAATCGGTCCGGCAACGTTCAATACGTAAATTCCTCCGGGAGGCAGGAGGTCAAAAACCAGTTCGGGATTTCGCTTTTCAAAGGAATCGAATTGTCTTCCTTGATTTCTCCGGAACATAAGGAAATATTCACAGCTCAATTGGCAAAGGCATTTGCGGGAGAAAAGGTAAAATGGCATTTCAGCCGTCTTTTCCCTACGGAGAAAAATTCGGAACTGGAAGTTTCTTTCGCTCCCTTAAAAAGGGAAGGCACGATCAAGGAAGCGGTCGTTTTTTTGAAAGACGTCACGCTCCGAACCGTGTGGGAGACGGCCTTACTTGCGAGCGAGGAAAAATATAGAAAGCTGGTGGAGGTTTGTCCCGACGGAATCGGGCTCCACTCGAACGGAAAACTCATCTACCTGAACGATTCCGGACTTAGGATCTTGGGGTATACGTCTCCGCAGGAAGTGGAGGGGAGATCGATTTCCGATTTCGTGCATCCCGATTCCAGAGCGTTGATGGCGGAAAGGATTCGTAAGTCCTTGGAATCCAAGGTCCAAGCGGCCGCCATAGAGGAAAAATTTCTGAGAAAAGACGGGACGGAAGTCTATGTGGAAGTCACCGGAATCGCATTCCAGCAGAGAAATAGCGACTTTATGCAGGTGATCTTCCGAGACATCTCGGAGAGAAAAAAGTCCCAGCAGGAACTGACCGACCTCAGGAAGAAAATCATGCTCACGAACGATCGCCTTAAAGCGATTCTACAAGGAGTCAACGATTCCATATGCGCAGTGGATATGGACATGAGGATCATGGCTTGCAACACTTCTTTCGAGCTCTTGGTTTGGAGGCTTTACGGGAAGAGGGTGACGGAAGGAAACTATATCACGGACGTATTCATCACGGACGCGAAAGAAAGAAATACCGTCGTAGAAAATTGGAGCCGGGCGCTAAGAGGCGAAGTTTTCCGTGTGGAGAGAAGGGTTTCCGGTTTGATCGACGAAAATCTCGTTTTCGAAATCAACTACAGTTCCATTCGCGATTTTAGTCACAATATGGTGGGCGCGACTCAGGTCATTCGCGACGTGACCGAAAGATACCAATACGAAGAAACGTTGAGAATTTCTTTAAACGAAAAGGAAATGATGCTGAAAGAGATACATCATAGGGTAAAGAACAATCTCCAGGTGGTTTCCAGTCTGCTCGGTCTTCAGGCGGAATTCGTCGACGATCCGAAATTGGTTTCCATCATACAGGAATGCGAGAGAAGGATCCGTTCCATGGCCCTCATTCACAAGGAACTGTACCAAAACGAATCCATTTCCGACGCGGATTTCAGGGAATACCTGAACAATCTGCTGATCGCTTTGGTGCAATCCTACGGCGCTAGTCGGAAAGTAAAGTATCTGGTCCAGTCCGAAGAACTGAAATTGAATTTGGACTACGCGATTCCTCTAGCTTTAGTATTAAACGAATTGGTATCGAATAGTTTGAAATATGCGTTCCCCGGGGATCGGACCGGAAACATTCGGATCGCCATTTATAGAGCGGACGAACGATTGATTTTAGAGATGAGTGACGACGGAATCGGACTGCCGCCAGGCTTCGATATACGGCAATCCGAGAGTCTGGGTCTTCAGTTGGTCGGAATGCTTTTGGGAAAATTAAAGGCGGATTGGGAACTTCTCCCGTCGGAATCCGGCGCCCATTATAGAATCCTCCTTTCAGGTCTTCCTTAAAAGGGAAAAAGGTTGCCCGGCCTGCGGCAAAGAAAAGCCTGTAAAGCTAGTGAATTTAATCTCTGTAGATAAAATCTCCAAAGCAATCGGGGAAAAAAAACTGTTTCAGGACGTCAGCTTCGGAGTCGACGAAGGAGAAAAAACCGGCCTACTCGGAATCAACGGCTCGGGCAAGTCCACCTTGCTTCGCATTCTTTTGGGCTTTGAGGAACCCGACCAAGGAAAGGTAATCCGAAACCGAAGCCTCAAGATTTCTTTCCTACCTCAGTTTCCCGATTTTCTGCCGGACAATACGGTTTTGGAACATATCCTTTCCGGAGTCGGACCTCTGATGGCTACGATCAAAAGATATGAAATCGCATGCACCTTATTGGAAAAGGGCGGATCGGACGCGGAAAACGAATACCAGGATGCGATGGCAGAAATGGATCGCAAACAGGCATGGGGTTTAGAATCCGATCTGAAAAACCTATTAAGAGAATTGAATATTCCGGATTTCTCCAGGAAGATGGGGGAACTTTCCGGAGGGATGATAAAAAAAGTCGCACTGGCCCAGGCCTTGACCGAAGAATCCAATCTGCTCGTTCTGGACGAACCTACGAACCATCTCGACATAGACGCGATCTTATGGTTACAGGACTATTTGAAGCAGACCGCCAAAGGGGTTTTGCTGGTCACGCATGATCGTTATTTTTTGGAGGAGGTCGCCGGTAGGATTCTGGAGATAGATAGGGCCGCTTTTCGGGTTTTTCCCGGAAACTACGATCTTTATCTGGAAAAGAAGGTGGAGATCCAGATGGTGGAGGAAAAGGAGGAAGCAAAGCGCAAGTCCTTTTTACGGAGCGAATTGGAATGGCTAAAAAGGCAACCGAAGGCGAGAGGAACCAAGCAAAAGGCACGGACTGACCGTTTTTGGGAAGTGGTGGACCGGAAAAAAACCGGAAAGGATATCGTTCTGGATATTTCGGTTTCCGGGCGGAGGTTAGGAGGAAAAGTATTAGAACTTAAGAATATTAAAAAATCCTATTCTTCTACTCTTATAGGAGGGTTTTCCTACGTATTCAAGAGCAAAGAGAGGATCGGAGTTGTCGGCCCTAACGGGGCGGGTAAGACCACTCTTTTGAATCTTGTAACAGGAAGGGAAAAGCCGGATTCAGGCGACGTTTCCATCGGAGTAAATACAACGTTCGGGTATTTCGATCAGATGAACCGCGGATTGCCTCCGGAAAAAAGAGTCCTGGATTATCTGAAAGAGGAGGTGGCGCCTACGGTTCGGATGGCGGACGGTTCTCTTTGGTCTGCGTCCCAATTTTTGGAGAGATTCCTGTTTCCCCCTCAATTGCAGTCCACTAAGATCGAAAGGCTTTCCGGAGGGGAAAAACGCAGATTATTTTTGGTGATGCTACTTATGCGCAATCCCAATTTTCTCGTGTTGGACGAGCCTACCAACGACCTGGATATCCCCACATTATCCGTTCTTGAGGATTTTTTACAGGATTTTCCGGGAGTAGTATTGGCAGTGTCCCATGACCGCTATTTCATGGACCGGGTAGTAGATTATATTTTTATCATGAATGGCGATGGGAACGTGGAGAGGTTTCCGGGGAATTATTCCGAATACCTGGAATATAAGGCCTATAAGGAAAAGAATCCGGATGATAAGGATCTTTCCTCCGAACCGGACTCACCCCCGACCGACAAATTTCCCGTTGCGGCGAAAAAGAAACTGGGCTATCAGGAAAAACGAAAGCTGGAACAACTGGAAAAAGACATTTCCGAATTGGAGTCGGAGGAAAAGCAGATCGTAGAAAGACTTCAGACCCTTCTTTCTCCGAGCGAGGCAAAACTTTCCGCGGAAAGGCTGAAGCGGATCCAGGAAGAATTATTCGAGAAAGTTTCGGAGTGGGAGATCCTCGCCTCTAAGGAATCCTAATTTTTAGGAAGGTCCGATCGGATCTCCGATCCTCCGGTGTGCCGACGTTACCAGATGCCTGTCGTTTGGAGATTTGGACGGCCGGCGAAGTATGCCGAGGTCTTTTACCAGGAGAATTGCACTCCGACTTCCATCCGCTGCCGTAAATATTGTTGGTTTGCGGAGGCATAGGTAAAGCCGTTGGAATCTCTTTCATTTCTGAGTAGAGGAGACCAGGTCGCCGTTTTATCGGTCCCTTCTATTTTCACCTGTCTTGAACCCGGAAAGAACGCGGCGTCCGCTAAATTCGCGAGATAAAGAGCGGCCAGGATTCCAAGAGAGAGTTCCACTTGGTGGTACGCGGAAGAGGCCGCACCGAGTTTGGACGGGATCTGAAAGTAATTGATCGTTGCCAAAGGATAAATCGCCACATTTCCGGTCTGGGCAAATGCGGAGTTCAGCATTATGTTCGTTCTTCTGGCCGCGTCATAATCTTTGACCGCGTGAAGATATTCTTGGCCTTTGAAATACGTGAACGCACCGGCTGTCGCGACGAGGATCGGAAAGGCAAAGGATCTAACCTTGGATTTGCCCTGGTACAATTGTCCCCATCCTGGTAGCACTGCAGACCGGGCGAGCGCACCGTAATCGAAACGAAAGGGTTCTTTTGAGGAAGGTTCCTGGGGAAGGTATTGCCTCTGCAACGCAGCCAACCGTTCCGGGGTTTCCGCGACCACTAGGAAAGCTTCCGTTTCCGTCACCTTGTTTCTGGGATTTTCCAGTCTCAGAGAAACGCTTCCCTCCGGGATCTTTTTTTTATCCAGTGAAACGACCAAGGAATCCGGTTCCCTGAATTCCACGGACTTGACGGGAAGTTCTTCTCCATTCGAATTTTTTAAAGTGATTTTTGTGGCTTCATTCAGGTATCTTCCCTTGATCTCCAATACTTCCGGAAAATCCTTGGCTAAGTACGCGTTCCGGGTGGAGGAAGTCAGGACGGGAGGTCTGGACAAGATGACTTCGAAGGGGATCCAGGTGGAAAATATGGAAACCCGGCCGTACCGGTTCAGGACGCCGATCCTGTGCTCATACGTTCCCGGTCTTAGGTCCATGAAAATCTGAGTGGCATTGGTTTTTTGCCGGGTGATTCTCCCGTTTGCATCCTTGATTTCTACCAGGTAACCGTTCGCGTCCGGAATGGAACTCCATTCTAACTTGGCTCCTTCTTCCGAGTCTTTGGCAAAGGAGGACGTAGGTAAAAAGAACCAGACGGCCGCCGCAAGGGAAAAAAGGGAAATGCGGATCGTATTTTGAAACGGTTTATTCGACATAAATTGCCTTCGGAGTCAATATATCGGGAGCCTTAAAGCTGGCCGAAACGACTACCGCGAATTCCCGGGAGACCGGAAGGGTGACGCGTACATTCCCGGATTCATCCTTGTATTTTGCACTCAGTCTCCACTGGTATTTTCCTTCCTTTAATCTGTACAACTCCCGAAATTCATAGGTTTCTCCCTGAATTTCCTTTTTAAACACCGATTTCCAGTTTTTTCCTTTGGATTCCAGGAGTTCCAATACGTAACCGTCCGTTTTTCCTTGCGTTTCCCAATAGAACGCCAGGCTTTCTTTCTCCTCTAAATCGATTTTGTCACGCTCTCTCGGATAGGTCGGAGATACGAAAGGGGCGGAGTCCGAGGTTTTAAAAGAAGCTGCCGGACTGGATACGAGCGATTCTCCATTCGGAGAAACGAGAGAGACCCGCCAATAAAAATCGCCGGGAGCGGGTAACAGTACGGAAACGGAGCCGGATCGTACGGTGGACTCGGATATTTTGGATTGGAAAGAGGAATCTCGGGAAACTTCCACCCGATAGAGTCCACTCGGATCCGGTCGATCCCAGCGTAAGGTCATTCGTCCGTCCGATGGATGGCCGGATTGGGTTCCGTCTTTCGGATAAGTAAGTTTTACGGAATCCAATTGTTTCAGCAGGAAGGATTGGGAAATGGACTCCCGAGCGTTGCTCCCTTCCTGATTCCCTTTGACCCTCCAATAATATACGCCTTCCTGCCAGTCGAAATTCGGTTTTAGGAAATTCGTGGAAGTGGATTGAGAAAAAAGGGTTTTATGAAATTGTGAATCAGATGCGATTTCCAGCGTGTAAGACTTGAATTCTCTGCCGGAAGACCAGCTGAAAAAGGAATTCCCGGATTTAAAAATACGAAGGCCGATTTCCTCTCCGGCAAGCGGTCTATGAAGTCTAGGCGGTTCCGTCTCTGTGACTTTGCGAATGGAAAAGGAAACGATAGGGGAACTTTCCTCCAAAAATCCTTCCTTATCGGAAAACATCCGGAGCCTAGCGAAATAATTGCCGTCCGACTTAGGGTCCCACTTTAAAAAACCTGATTTCGATTCTGATTTGAAAGCGATCTGTTGGAATCTAGGATCTTCCGCGACTTCTAACGTGAATTTGGAAGTGGGATCGGAGACGGTCCATTGGAACCGGATTCCGGGAATGTCGGAGGTATAGGAAAACACTTCTTTGGAAGAAGGAGAGATCAATTTGGGACTGACCCAGGGGAGAATTCGAACGGAGCGGACAGGGCTGGATTCCTCTTTCTCCGTACTCGGGTTCACGCCAGAGACCCTCCAAAAATAGAGTCCTGCCGGAAGACTTGCGGTTACTTCCGGAAGATTGGAGGAATATTTCCGTAAACCGGATCGGAAGGAGGCATCCTTGGCCAATTCCAATCTGTAGTTCTTGACTCCTTTTTCCTGCTTCCAAGTAAAGAGTACGGAAAGGGACTCTCCTTTCAGAGGAAGATTCTTTCCGTCGCTCGGACTTAACTGTTCTAAAGTCAAGTTTCGAACTTCCACCTTGTTCCCCTTTAATTCCGCGGCTTGGTTTCCTTTTAGGATGTTTTCTCCGTTCGAGGAGACGACTTTCGCCTCCCCGTTTTTGACTTCCAAGTTCAGGGCCTGGTCCTCGTTTTTGGAAAGACTTACGTTCGAGTTCCCAAGGGAGATCTTGGTGTCTCCGGAGCTGATCTGTAGGTTACTTCCGCCTCCGCTGTTCGTTGCCGACAAGGAACCTGCCACGAAGCTGATTTTGTCGACATCCTCGATCAGGATCATGCTTCGTTCGTCCATTCTTATTTCCGTAGAGTTGTTTCCATCCTTAAACAATAGGATGGCCTGGGATCCTTCTTCCGTACGAATGGTGTCCCTGTATCTTACTGGGTCGTTTTGGTCTAGCTCTTCCCAAACCACTTCGGAATCCAGTTTTCGGAGGATCTTCAGCTCCTTGGATTTCAATTCGCCGACGATCTTATTGTTTCCCCGTTTTTGTCCCGCGTTTGCATAAAGATACAATAAGGAGGAAAAGAACAGCAGCAGGAGGAGTAAGCCGGTGACTACGTATCGTCCGTCAGTCAAGTATCTCATACTTCACTTCCTCTTCCGGATCCCCGCTCTTGCCCGCTTTTTTGGCGTCGAACTCTATCCCGAGGAGTTTGCGCAAATCCGCCACGGAAGCCGGGGCCTCCGGATCGTCCTTTCTTCCCAGAACGGCGTAGATCACCTGGGGCTCCGTTTTTCCCTTCACTTTGATGGACTGCATCTTTTCGACGGAGAATACGTCTTTTACGAAATTATAAAGGTCCTGCGTAATGAGTATGTCTGTTCCGAAGGGTTTGTTCAACGCTTCCACTCGGGAAGCCAGGTTCACTGCGTCTCCGATGACAGTGTATTCCAATCTTTCTTCCGAACCGATCTGTCCCGCGATGACGGGACCGTAATTCAGGCCGCAACCGATCCGAATCACCGGCTTCTTGTCCCCACCTCTCCCCTGGTTGAACCTTTGCAGCGCCTTCCGCATCAACAAGGCTCCGTTCACTCCGTTTTCGGCGTCCTTTTCTCCCGAGGATTTCAGAGCTCCCCAAGTGGCCATGATGGCGTCTCCGATGAACTTATCCACGATTCCGTGGGTTTCGTTGACGCAACGAACCATTTCGGTCATGTATTCGTTCAGGAATTCCACCACCTCTTCCGGTTGGAGTTTTTCGGAAATCGCAGTAAAGGAGCGGATATCGGAAAAAAAGATCGCGCACATCTTCCGCTCCCCGCCCAGGGTCAACTCCTGGTTCAGGACCATTTCGGCGATCTCCTTGTTGACGAAACGACCTAGAGCGTCCTTGACCTTCTCCCTTTCCTCCAAACCCTTACCCATGTTCACGAAGTAGTCGGTCAAAAGTCCGACTTCGTCCCTGGTAGTGGACTTGATATCGATCTTGAAGTTCCCTTTGGCGATTTCCACCGTCGCTTTGAGAAGGGATAATAAAGGAATCGTAATGTTCCTGGCCAGAAAAAAGACTACGATCAGAGCCGCACAGAGAGCGATCGCCATGATGAGAAGGTTCTTGGTCTGGATCCTATACACCATTTCGAAGACTTTCTCCTCTGGAACGGTGACGATCACTCCAGCGCCTCCGAAACCTACTTTCTGGAAGGACCCGTAATATTTCGTGCCGAGACCGTCCTGGTATCTGGTCTGCTGACTGTCTTCCCGAACCGCGGAAAGCATGGTTTCGAATATGGGAAGGTCCGCCAGATTCGTCTGGGAGGCCAGGAGTTGCGGGTCGTAATGGGCTATCAGATCCCCGTTCCCGTTGACCAAGAAGGGGACATTAATATCTTGTTTTTGGAATGCGCTTAATAATCTTTCCGACCGCAGAACGTATACCAGGATGCGGCTCTTGGAGGAGTCCGCTACCGCTATGGAGAAAGCCGGTTCTTTAAAATCCGCCGTAAGATTATCGATGCGTCCCTCGGAGTTGAGCGCCTTTAAGAGGGTGTTTTCTTTTTCACGGATTGCGGAGTCCAACTCTTCCCGGGTAGCGGAGATTCCCTCCAGATAGGAATCGTTGTACAGAACGATTTCCTTTTTCAGGTTTGCGCCCTGGACTTTATAGATTCCCACGAGTAAAAAGTCGGGTTCGTTCCGGAAGAATAGGTCCGCGTACGCGCCAGGGCCGCGAGGGTCCAACAATTTTTCCGTCAGGGATTTTCCTTTGTCCCGTATGTCCTTGAGATCGGACTTCACTTTGATGCCTAAAATATTTACGAGGGAAAAATTCGTCTCCAATACCCGGATCTCATAATTCTTTTTGAATTCGCTCGATGCATAAAGGATGACCGTAGAAACGGTGAGCGTTAATAGTAGGGAAATCACTCCCATCAATTTCAATTGCAGAGGGAACCTTGCTCGAGTCTGTTCCGTGGATGGAGCGGGAGGTTCTTTCGGAGCGACGGATTCCGGAGTTTTTGCGGGAACCGTCTGAGTCGGCGGGGGAAGTGTTTCTTCCGAGCTCTTTTCGTCTTTCGGTTCGGAGGAGTCCGTTTTCGGGAGGGACGGCGTCGGAGTTTCTTGTTTCGGTTTTTCTACTTCCCCTTTTTCCTCCTTGCGATTTTCGTTCTGTTTGCCGTTGGATAGGATCTGCGGAATCCGCTTTTCCGGAACTTGGTCCTGAATCACTTTTCCCAGATTGATCTCCTTTACGGACAGAGGAAGTTCCCGTAAAAAAAGGGAGAATTCTCCTCGGCGGATTTCGGGAATGTCGCGGGGAGGTTTTTTCCGGGAGAGAAAATTTCTATAATCGTTCAGGAATCTGAATTCTGAATCTCCTGACAGAGACGGAAACCAGGAACCCAATTCCCCGTCCTGCAGATTCGGGTGGGTGGAGAGAACCATTTTCGAAAGAAGCACTTCCCATCTTTCGTTCCATTCTTCCGGAACCAAAAAGAGAAGGTTGTCTCTTCCGGAGGAATGGAGGAGTTTCCAGGTCGAGAAGAAAACGGATTCGTTCGTTTCCGGTCCGGGGGGGATTTCTAAGGCAAAGAGTTTCCAGTCTTCCCTGTGCAAGGTTTCTTCCAGCGCAGTGATCAGGGGAGAACCGTTTTCCGAAAAGACACAGACCACGGATCGGATGCCGCGTTCCGCCCAAGAGAAAAGGGTCTCTTCCGATAGGGAAGATTCGGAAGGGGATTGTTCCCAAAAGGCCACCGAACCCCCGGCTCCAAATGGAATGTATTTGATCGAAGATCCCATCATTTGTGTACCGGAAATGCAAGAAATTCGTTTCCGAACGCCTCAGGTATTAAGGAAAATCATGCGCCCTGTAGCGGAAAGAAATTTCCGAGCCTCCTCTGTTAAATTATCGGTCTGAAGAGATCGGATATTAAAAAAGTGAGCAAATCTTCCGGAAAGCGAAAAGGGGAAACGGTTGATTCTCAAAGAAGAAGCAAAATCCTGCCCAAGGGAGGAATCCAATGGCTCTTGCAAAGTTTATCACAAATCGCGGAACTTTTTCCGTTATGTTAGATACCGAAAAGGCACCTGTTACGGCCGGAAACTTTATAGAACTTGCTCAAAAAGGATTTTATAACGGCTTGGTCTTTCACCGGGTGATCCAGAATTTTATGATCCAAGGTGGTTGTCCAAATGGAACGGGAACCGGTGGACCAGGTTATAAAATCAAAGACGAATTCCATCCGGACCTGAAAAACAAAAAGTTCACAATTTCCATGGCAAATGCAGGACCGAACACGGGAGGATCTCAGTTTTTCATCAATGTTCGAGACAATCTGTATCTGGACAATCGGCATGCGGTCTTTGGCCAAGTTTCGGAAGGGGAAGATGTGGTGCTGCAAATTTCGGAAACGGAAACCGGTCCGGGAGATCGTCCTGTGCAACCAGTGGTGATTACCTCTTTGGAAATCGTTTGAGGGAAAATTCGTCTGAAGTTTTCCAAAAAGATTCAGTTGCAATAAAATTGATCGAAAAAGACTTGTAAAATCCTCATTTTTGCCATAATTTGAACCCACACTTCCGAACTTCGAGAAGCACAGGGTCAAATTATGGGAATTTTACACGAAACATTTTCACCTCTTCCCGTGATTCCGGTTCCTGGTGGGGAATGCTATAAATCCAGATTAGAATATATTTTAAATTCCGAGGCTTTGATTCTTTTTTCCACAGATCGGTATGGTCGGATCGATTTTTTAGAAGGAGAGGGATTGGCCCAGACCGGATTCCAAAGCGAGGACCTGGTCGGAATTTCTATCCAAGAATTGGATTGGACCGCAACCGTTCGTTCCGGAAACGGGGGCTTGAGAATCTTCAGTCCGACTCAAATTTTAAAGTCCGTTCTGCTCGGAGAAGAAGTAGAAGCGGAGGCAAAATTTTCCGGTAGAATTTTTCGGAGCAGATTTTCTCCCCTTCGTTACGAGGACGGAGAAATCCAAGGGATGATCGGACTCAGTCTGGACATTACGGAAGCAAAAAAATCCGAACTGGCCTTTGCACAATCCTCCCGGGATTTTCGAACCGCTATCGAAGGCCTGCCCATCGTCGTTTTCTCCTTCAATCCGGTTGCCGTGGTCACATTTGCGGAAGGAGGAGGTTTAAAGCGTCTCGGACTCCTAACGGAGGATTTGGTCGGAAAGAATATCTTCGAAAGAAGCGAGGGAGACCCGGAGAGTATGGAGGCGATTCGAGCCTCTTTAAAGGGAGAAGAATCTCGGTACACTCTCCGGATCAAAGGCCGTTCGTTCGAGACGAGGCTTTATCCCAGGTTCGATGAAAAGGGGAGAATTACACAAGTCTTGGGTGTATCGAACGAAATCACGATCCGAGAAGCTTTCGAAAAAAGGATCGCGGAAAGCGAATCAAATTATCGTAATTTATTCGAACATAATTCGCAGATCATGTTCCTATTCGAGTACAATTCCTTCGCCATTCTAAAGGCGAACGGAGTCGCAAAATCCGCGTACGGGTACGACGGAGAGGAGTTTTTGGAGAAGTCTCTCTTGGATCTGATGCCTCCGGAACACTCCCTACAGCTCGGAGACAGGATTCGTGGAACCGGATCGGGACCGAATTTCATTCCCGAAGTCCGTCACCTGAAAAAGAACGGGGAAGCGTTTTATATGGATATTACGGCGACTCGTTTCGAATTTAACGGTAAGGATTGCGTTTTGGTCGCGGGTGCCGAGGTGACGCAGAGAGTTCGGACGGAGAAGGAAAAAAGATTCAACCTTGCCATCTTATCCCAAATCAGCGACGCAGTGATCGCGTTGGATTCGGAGCGCAGGATCATCTACTACAACAAGCCTGCGGAAGAGATGTACGAGATCGAGTGGGGGGAAAATCCGATCGGAAAGCATTATTCCGAATTGTTTCAGCGGGATTGGATGTCGGAAGAGAATCAAAAAGCCGTTATGGAGGAATACGAAAGGTACGGACAGGCAAGCGCAGAGGTCATTCATATCCTTCGTTCCGGAAAAAGGGTCCGAATCGACTGCAATCTTAAAAAAACCAAGGATGAGAACGGAAATGATATCGGATCCGTCATGGTGATCCGGGATATTACGGACAAAGTGCGGGCTCGCGAATCCCTAGAAAAGGCGATCAACGATCTGGAGACCACGAACCAGGAATTGGAGCAATTCGCATACGTAGCTTCCCACGATCTTCAGGAACCCTTACGCACGATCGCTAGTTATTTGCGACTTTTGGAACGGAGATGTTCTTCCCATTTGCCGGAAGAGGGCAAGGAATTCATCCAGATCACGGTTGATGCGGTAAAACGCCAGCAAAATCTGATAGAGTCTCTTCTAAAGTATTCCCGGTTCGGAGCGAAAATCGAAGTCTGGGAAAAAATTCAAATAGAGAATCTCCTAAAAGGCGTGGTGGACGATCTATTCACGGGTCTGAACGCTGCGGACGTGGATTTTCGTCTGGAAAGCGAAATGCCGATCATCCAAGGAGGACCGGAACAGATTCGCCAGCTCTTCCTGAATCTGATTACCAATGCAGTAAAATTCAGAAGCAAGGAACGAAGGCCCGTCATTTCAGTTTCGGCTCGGGAAAGCGGAGAGGAATGGGAATTTAAGGTGGCCGATAACGGTATCGGAATGGATCCGAAGTACTTCGATAAAATATTTATTATATTTCAAAAATTGCATTCTTTGGGGGAATATCCCGGAACCGGAATCGGCCTTTCCGTCTGCAAAAGGATCGTAGAGAACCATGCCGGAAGGATCTGGGTGGTCTCCGATACGGGGCGGGGCTCCGAGTTTTTCTTCACGATTCCTAAACGGAGAAGCGAATGACCGCGATCGCAAAGAAAACGTTCGATATCCTTCTCGTGGAGGACAACCCCGCCGACGTTCGACTTACGTTGGAGGCCTTAGGGGAGATGCCTAGGGAAAAGAATCTGATCGTAGCCAAGGACGGGGAAGAAGCGATCGAATACGTCAAAGGAACGGGGATTTTTTCGGGGAGTTCCAAACCCGATTTGATTTTACTCGATTTGAATCTCCCGAAAAAGAACGGATTCGAAGTGCTTCGGGAACTGAAGACGGATCCGGTTCTTCGCAGGATACCTGTGGTCGTGCTTACCACTTCCAATTCGGAAAGGGATATTCTTGCCACCTTCAGTCTGCACGCGAATTCGTACATCCAAAAACCGGTAGAGTTCGGAAACTTCGTGGATGCGATGCGCTCTCTTAGAGTGTATTGGTTCGAAACTTCCAGCTTGCCGCCCAAATGATTATGCAGACGTTCCCCCCGTTGGTAAAAGCAAAGCGGATTCTCATCATCGAAGATAATCCTGCCGATTCGAGACTCATCGATCTTTATCTACAGGATGCCGCAGGGAACGAGTTGGAGACTTCTTTTGCGCAGACCGTCGGTTCCGGACTGGAGCAACTTAGAACTTCCTTCGGAGGGTTGGATTGTATCGTATTGGATCTTTCCTTGCCGGACAGCTTCGGGTTAGACGGGTTCGATGCAATCCGTTTGGAATTTCCGAGGATACCGATCGTGATTTGTTCCGGGTCCGAGGATTCCGGCCTTGCAACGGAAGCTTTGAAGGCAGGCGCTCAGGATTATCTGATCAAAGGAAGGTTCGATCCGTATCTCTTGCATAGATCGATTCTATACGCTATAGAACGGAATGAATTCCTTTTCCGTCTGAACGAACAAGCCGCGACGATCCGAGACAGCGAGGAAAGATATCGGCTTTTGTTCGAGAATAATCCGCACGCAGTATGGGTCTATGATTACGAAACACTGGAAGTCATAGATGCGAACCAAGAAGTGGAAAAATTGTACGAGTACAGCTGGGAGGAGGTTCGAAGGCTTGCTATTTCGGACATACGCATCTCTTCCGAGGCCAAAAAGGCGATGGAAGATCATGTGCACCTCAAAAGCGGAAAGAATCATCCGATCGCCTCCGTTCACAGAAAAAAGAACGGGGAGCTGATCCTAGTAGAGGTGACTTCCTATAAATTCAGATTGCGGAATCGAGAAATCGTTTTAGCCATCGTGGTGGATATCACCAAATGGAAACAGGCCGAAGAATCCTTGCGCGAATCCATTCGGGATAAGGAAATCCTTTTGCAGGAGATCCACCATAGGGTGAAGAACAATTTGCAGATCATGGCCAGCCTTCTGAATTTGCAGACGAATTACGCGAAGAACAAGGTGGTTATTCGGGAGTTGAAGGACACCGAGAGTAGGATCTACTCCATGTCCTTAGTGCATAACGAATTGTACAATTCCAAGAATCTAGCGGAAGTCAATCTGCGTTCGTACGTGGACAAGCTTTTGGACAATCTGTGGAACGTTTACGGAACAGGAGAAAAAATCCAACGCAAGGTAGACGTAGGAGAATTGAGTTTAGAGGTGGAAAAGGCGATTCCCCTCGGAATGATTCTGAACGAGATCGCGACGAATTCGCTGAAATACGCTTACCAACGGAAAAATTCCGGAACCTTTTTCGTGAGCGCGGGCCGGGAGGGAAATACCGTAAAACTGGAAATCGGGGATAACGGACAGGGGATTCGGAATTTAAGCGAGGTGGAACAAAAAGAAACCCTCGGATTGCAACTCGTGAAAATCCTAGCTAAACAACTCAAAGCGGGTTTGGATCTGAATACGGGGGATTGGGGAACCAGGTTCGCTCTGGAATTTTCGCTGGAATGAAAGAGGCGAAACGCCTCCTTTTCGACTTTCTAGAACTTTTCGAAAAGCTCCACAAATTTCTCCAGAAACTGGAGTGTAACAAAAGAATTGGTCGTCAAATAAGCCGAGTAGATGCAAAATTCGCTGCCAGAGCTCGGAAAAAAGACGATGACTTCTCCGGACCTACGGAAAGACCGAATTTTGATTTTAGACGATGCCCCCGAAAACTGCCTTTTGGTGGAAAGGATCCTAAAAAAGGCGGGCTATGGGGAAGTGATTTCCACGCAGAATCCGGAGACCGCTTTGGAGTGGTTGGGTTTGAGCGGGGATCCGAAGAAAAGGCGACCCGTATCCCTGTTACTGCTGGATATACTCCTACCGGGAGGCCAAAATGGGCTGGACCTTCTCCGCCAATTCGGGGATCGGGAGGAACTCGCAGATCTTCCCGTGATCATCATCACCGCCATACACGATACCCACACTTTGGAATCCGCTTTCGAAGCGGGAGCGGTGGATTATGTTACGAAGCCTTTCGACGCCACGGAACTTAGGGCGAGAGTGCGTTCCGCTCTTAGACTGAGGCACGAGATGGTGCAGAGGCGGCAAAGGGAAAAGGATCTGGAAGAAATCACGGACAAACTCTCCGAAGCGTACCAGACCCTTCTTCGAGTCTCTAGAACGGACGGGCTTTCCGGAGTTTGGAACCGAAGATTTTTCGACGAGATTCTGGACGTGGAATGGAAGAGGGCCAGTCGCTCCGAAAAACCGATCTCTCTCCTATTGATCGATATAGATTTCTTTAAGAGGTTCAATGATACGTACGGCCACCAAGCAGGGGATGATTGCATCCGAAAAGTCGCATCCGTTTTAAAGGAAACCGCGAAAAGAGCCGGCGACTTTGCGGCAAGATACGGCGGGGAAGAATTTGCGATCATTTTGCCCGAAACAGACGAAGAGCGGGCCATGGTCGTTGCGGAGAAGGTTCGGACGAAGATCCTGGAATTGCAGATCCCGCACAAAATGTCCGAAACGTTGGAAATCGTTTCCGTGAGTATCGGTGTAGCTACCGGCCAAGGAAACAAAAACGAAATGAACCGTGAAGATATGGTTCGTATGGCGGATGAAGCATTGTATCAATCCAAAGCCAACGGTAGAAACCGTGCGACCCCGTATTCCAGCTTGAACCGGAAGTCCTGAGTTCCCGTTTTCAGTTTTAGGACTCCATCTGCACCGGAATCGGAAGGTTCCTGGAGAAGAAATTCCATCCGAATCGATCTCAAAACCCTCCCGAGCTGCCTTAATTTAAACCGATTGATTGATATAAATAAATTCAAACACCCTAAATTTTGGAGACAAAACTTTTTAATTGATTGACTTCTCTTAACATTGCTGTTTCTATCTCTCTCGCCACTTTGGTGTGGTGATCCGGGTTGTTCGAAATAAAAAGTTTGGTATAATTTATATCAAACGTTTTGAATAAATAAAAACGGATGAATGCGGAAAACGAAGAGAAACAAATGAGGCGCTCGTTCCTGAAGAAGGACCCATAACACAGAAAGGGCCGGAGGGAAAGCTTCCTCAAGAGAATAGTGCAAGAGAAGAGGTTTAAGATGTTTCGTGTAGCGAGGATTTGGATCGTTTCGTTACTAGTTTTTCTAGTGTCAGGTTCGTTAATGGCTTCCGGTGGCGGTTCTTCGGCTAAACCACTTTCCGGTTCGTATCCCATTGTATTGGCTCATGGAATTTTCGGATGGGGAAGCAACTCCGGGATCATTGACTATTGGGGCGGAAACGCAGCTTACCTCCAGTCGCAAGGAGCTACGGTAATCACTCCTACCGTTACCGCGATGGATTCTTCCGCAAATAGAGCGGGCCTTTTGAAGACCGCAATCTTAACCGCATTGGCGGCAAACAATTATAACGGCAAGATCAATATCATCGGCCATTCCCAAGGTGGGTTGGATTCACGTTATATGGTATCCAATCTTGGAATGTCCGGTAGAGTTGCGAGTCTTACCACTTTGAATACTCCTCACTATGGTAGCCCGGTGGCAAACGTAGTAGCGGCAGTGATTCCGAGTTGGGCATTGCCTTATGTGGCAACCGTGCTCAACGCGATTGTAGGAGTGGTTTACGGCGAATCGAACGAGAATGCGATCGCAGGGTTGAAACTTCTGACGACCGACGGGTTGGCTGCATTTAACAGCGTTACTCCGAACGCTTCCGGCGTGAAGTATTTCTCCTATGGATCCATTATTACCGTTCCGGATTTAATCCAACACCCTGCAATGGGTTTGACCTATCCGATTTGTGCGATCGGAGCTCCGTTCTACGGACTGAGCATCGCGAACGACGGAGTGGTTCCTTCTTCCTCGCAACTTTGGGGTACTTGGATGGGCGGACCTTCTTACGGAATCCTAACTTCGGGTGTGGATCACTTGGAAGCGACGAATGCGCTGTATACCGGACAAACTTGGTATGATACCAACGGTTACTTTCTGAGCATGGCTTCCAACGCGGCAAGCAACCAATAATTCCTCCCAGATCGGGAAGTTTTATGCGGCCCTTCCGGAATTTCCGGGAGGGCTTTTTTATTTTCTTCGAATTTCCGGAAAAAATAGCAGAAAAAATCCGATTTTTTTTTTGAAAACGGAAATTTGTTTGCATTGCACAAAGTCTTATTTCTTAGTAAAGATCAGGGACGTAATGACTCGTGGAAATCCCCGGATTGGACAGGCTAGTACGAGAATTCAAGGACCGATTTTTCCAAACGGTAAAAGTTCCGGTAGAGGTGCATTCCGAATCCGGTCATTTTCCGGCGACTTGGGCGGGAATCGAAGGGACTTCTCTTAGCCTGACCTTGGATCGGTTTCATCCGGAACCCGAAGGTCAAAACGCGACCCTGGAATTACGGGTTCCCTTTTGGAAGGATCCGATCTTATTTTCCGGAAAACTCCTTCAAAAGAAAATGGTGCGCTCCAAATCCCCGGAGAGGATCACCGATACCGTGTTGATTTTCGAATCCGAACTTACGGAATTCCTGAAAAAGAACCTTCCCAAGTTCGACCTAAAGATTCCGAAGAAATAGATTTCTTTTTCGTCTTTTGAAATTCCCGTTATAAAGAAATTTCTAAAATCATGGGGGCGTGATCGGAAAGGATCGGGTCCTTTTGGATGGTTAGGCTTTTCAGTTTTTTTCTCAATTCCTCCGGAACAAAGAAGTAATCGATCCTCCAACCCTTGTTCTTTCCTCTGGCTCCCGCCCGGAAGGTCCACCAGGAATATTCCTGTTTTTCCGGGTACAAGGCTCGGAAGGAATCCAGCCATCCCGTTTTTAGGAAGTCCGTGAGCCAGGCTCTTTCTTCCGGTAAAAATCCGCTGCTTTTCGCGTTTCCTTTCGGGTCGTGAATGTCCTTTTCCGTATGGGCTATGTTTACGTCCCCGCAGAGGATGATGTTTGGGTGCTTTTTTTTCATTTTTTGCGAAATCTTTAAAAATTCGGCAAGGAAGCGCATTTTAGCGGCTTGTCGTACATCTCCGGTGGTTCCGGAGGGAAAATAAACCGTCCAAAGGGCAAACCCTCCGAAATCGGCGAGAACGCTTCTTCCTTCCTTATCGAATTCCTCCACCCCGATTCCGTAGGTTACCTGTTTCGGCTCTTTTTTGGTCCAGAGGCCCACTCCGGAATATCCTTTCTTTTCGGCGGAGTGGAAATACGCTTTGTACCCCAATTTCTCCCAAAGTTCCGGAGCAAGTTGGTCGGGTTGCGCCTTCGTTTCTTGGAAACAAACCAAATCGGGGTTTTCTTGTTCGAGGAATTCTCCTAGTCCCTTGGTCCAGGAGGCACGGATACCGTTACAATTTAAACAGATTACTTTCATAAAATCGGATGGGGTTTCCCAGGATTTTCGGGATGCGGACAAGAGGGAAAGAAAAAAACTGGTCCCCTATGGGGATTCGTATCCGGGAAGTAGACGGGAGCTTTTCTCTCAAGCCGATCTTAGAGCGTGCCAAAGAAGACCTAGGAGAAACTCTTCCTTTGGTTTCTCCGATTTTGGACGCGGTCCGTACTGGAGGGGACAGGGCGCTCCGGGAATTGACCCTCCGGTTCGACAAGCTGGAATGCGAATCGTTTTATCATCCGATTTCGGAATGGAAAGGTTCCGTTTCGAACGATCTCCAAAACGCTCTGGAAAAAGCGAAGGAGAATATAGAGGCCTTCCATAGGGCGCAATTTCCTGCTCCATTGGATACGATCGTTTCGGGGAATCGTTTAGGAATCCGTTATACTCCGATCGAGTCGGTTTCCGTTTATGCTCCTGGCGGGAAGGCATTGTATCCTTCCACCATTCTGATGGGAGTGATTCCGGCGAAAATCGCCGGAGTTCCGCATGTTCAGATCGTGACTCCTCCCCAAAAAGGGGGGATTCCGGACGG
The DNA here is from genome assembly GCF_004769195.1 of Leptospira fletcheri. Taxonomy (NCBI): domain Bacteria; kingdom Pseudomonadati; phylum Spirochaetota; class Leptospiria; order Leptospirales; family Leptospiraceae; genus Leptospira; species Leptospira fletcheri. The sequence continues at coordinate 225,947 of NZ_RQET01000001.1, read as the reverse complement.
TCTATTTGCCGCGGCAAAGGTAGCAGGAGCGGATGCGATCATCACTGTCGGAGGAGCGCAAGGAATCGCTGCTGCCGCGTTCGGTACGGAGACCATCCCCAAATCGGAATTCGTCATCGGTCCTGGAAATAAATTCGTGACCGCAGCCAAGATCATCCTGAGTGGGCAGGGAAGAATCGGAATCGATAGTCCGGCCGGGCCGAGCGAAGTATTGATCATCGCGGACGATTCCGCGAATCCGAATTGGGTTGCGGCGGACCTTCTTTCCCAAGCGGAACACGGAGAAGATTCCGCGGCCATCCTTTGCACCGATTCTATGGAATTCGCAAAACGGGTTTCGGAGGAATTGGATCTGGCTCTCATACAAAGGCCCAAGAGGAAAGAGATGAAATCCGCTTCGATCGAAAACGAGGGTTGGATTTTGGTCTTTCCCGACTTGGACGCTTGCTTAAAATTTTCCAACGAATACGCACCCGAACATTTGGAGATCCAAACCAGAAATTATCAGGAATTATTCCGGGGAGTCAAACATGCAGGCTCCGTCTTTTTAGGACCGTACTCTCCGGTTGCCATGGGGGATTATATCAGCGGAACGAACCATATTCTTCCTACGGCGGGAGGAAGCCGAATTTTTTCCTCCTTAGGCGTCGCCACCTTTCTGAAGAGAGTGACGTACCAGGAAGTGAATCCGGCTTCCTTGACGGAACTGTACCCGCACGTAAAAGTTCTTTCCGAATTCGAAGGGCTGGACGAGGAACACGGGAATTCCGTGAAAATCCGTATTACCGGAAAGTAACCATATGATCGTATTAAAAAATCCGAATGAACTGCGAGAAGTCGTCCAGGGCTGGAAGCATCACGGTGCGGAAATCGGCTTTGCGCCGACCATGGGGTTTCTGCATGAAGGACACGGAGCGCTTTTTTCTCGTTCCGTTTCGGAGAACGATAGAACGGTCGTTTCCATTTTCGTAAATCCTGCTCAGTTCAACGACCCTGAAGATTATTCCAAATACCCGACCAGCACGGAAACGGATTTGGAACTCTGCAAAGCCGTCGGGGTGGATTTGGTCTATTTGCCGGACAAGGATACCGTCTATCCTGGGGGAATTCCGAGTATAGAACTTCGGATCCCCAGATTGATGCGGAATCTGGATGCGACTACGAGACCGGGGCATTTCGAGGGAGTGCTCTTGGTTCTATCCAGATTTTTTCATGCAGTCGAGGCGGATCGGGCCTACTTCGGCAAAAAGGATTACCAACAGTACCTGATCGTAAAGGAATTCGTGCGCATGTTAGGTTTTCCGATGGAGATCATCGGAGTGGAAACAGTGCGTGATCCCAAGGGCCTAGCCTTAAGTTCCCGGAACGCTAGACTGTCGGATTCGGAAAAGGATGAGGCGCTTCTATTGTCTCGAGCGCTACGCTTGGGAGAAAGCTTAATTCAAAACGGGGAAAAGGATCCGGAAGCCGTGAGGGTCGTCATGTCCGACGTCTTGGATTCCTCCGCTTCTCTTCGGACGGATTATCTGGAGGTGTTGGATGCGGACACACTCGAAGAATTACAGATCTTGAAAGGCGAAGTACTTCTGGCCGCGGCGGCCTTCGTCGGACAAGTTCGTTTAATCGATAATACTACCGTTCGGATATCTTAGAAAGTTCATGTCAAGAGTCGAAGTCTCCGCCGCCGATTGGAAGCGTCCGCTTTCCCAAAAGATACTGCAATCCTGGAACCACCTCCGAAGAATCGCTTCGGCTCCTGCTTCCGTTCACGGCTTGTTGGCCTCTCTGATCGGAGATATAAGTCCGCGATCCGTAGTGGTAATCAGCTCCACCAATACCGAAGCGGAGTTTCTTTATCGCGAATCCCTCAGTTTTCTCAAACCGGAACGAACCCATTATTTCCCGGGTCAGGAAGTTCTACCGTACGAGTATATGCGTTACCCTCAGGAAATGAAACGGGAACGTATCAAGGTTTTGGCCAAGATTCTTTCCGGTGAAAAGGCGATCCTATTCACGTCCGTGGCCGGCTTTCTAAAATCCGTTCCGGCACCCGAGGCGTTGAAAAGTAGAACGATCAAATTGGAAGTCGGACAAGAGTTCGGTTTGGAAGCTTTACTTCGCGAGCTATTGCGTCTAGGTTATTCCCGAAAAGACGTATGTGAAGCGTTCGGGGAATTCAGTCTGAAGGGCGGAATTTTGGACGTATTCTCGTCTCTTTCGCGGGATCCGATTCGGATCGATTTTTTCGGAGAAGAGATCGAATCCATCCGCACTTTCGATCCGGCAACGCAGAGATCCTTGTCAAGCATGGAGAACGCGTGGATTTTACCCGCTGACGAATACGTCCTTACAGAGGAACAAAAAATCGCATATCGGAAATTGATATCCGAAGCGGATTCTTCCCTTCATCTTCCCGAAATTCCGGACGACTCCGGAGGAACCTATTTCGAAGAGTTGGTTCCTTTCGTGCGGCAAAATACCGGCTTTTTGTCCTATTTTCAGGAGCCGCCGCTACTTTTGTTTCCTTCTCCGAAGGATTCGCAGGAAAAACTCGCGAATTTGTTAAGAGAATTCGAGTCGCTCTACGAGAAAAGGAATAAAGAAGTGTTGTGCGCTCCACCTTCTTTTCTCTTGTCTCTAGAAAAGGAATTCAAATCGGTCGAGAATGCGGAAGGTATCCTTTTTTCCCAACTTCCGCCGTCAGGCCCGGAGGACTTGGTCTGTCCTTTGAAAGAGGCCCCTTCTTTTAAAGGGAAAATAAGGGAAGTGAGGGAAAAGATCGCTCAGTTGCGGGAAGATGGGGGATGGACCGTCCTATTGACTTCCTCCTTCGAGGCCCAGACGAAGAGACTACAGGGATTGTTCGAATCGGAGGACATTCATCTTTTAAATCCGGAGTCCGTCGAACCTGAGGAGATCCTTTTCTCCAAGGGACGAGAGGATGTCTTCTTGGCGGTATCCGAGATTCGTAGCGGCTTTATTTGGGAAGAGGAAAAGATCCTTCTACTTTCGGAAAACGACGTATTCGGCCGGGAATACAAACGGAAAACTAGATTCAAAAAACAGAATAGTAAAGCGATCCAGAGTTTCTTAGATCTGAAAGAGGGCGACTTTATCGTTCACGTGAACCACGGAGTCGGGCGTTTTCTCAAGATAGAAAGGGTAAATGCGGGAGGAAAGGAAAGGGATTTTCTTAAACTCGAATACCACGGAGGAGACAGTCTTTTCGTTCCTTTGGATCAGATCTCCTTGGTGCAACGTTTCGTCGGGGGAACGGAAAAGCCCAGGCTGGACAGTCTAGGAAAAAGCACCTGGAAAAAAACCAAAGACCGGGTTCAAAAAGCGGTGGAAGGCTTGGCGGAAGACCTGGTCCGCATGTATTCCAACAGGATAAAGCTCCAGGGTTACGCTTTTCCTCCAGACACGATCTATCAGGAGGAATTCGAGGCGGAATTCGAATACGAGGAAACCCCGGATCAGATAGACGCGATCGAAGCTGTCAAAAAAGATTTGGAGTCTCCAAGGCCGATGGATCGTCTGATCTGCGGGGACGTAGGATACGGAAAAACGGAAGTCGCCATTCGCGCGGCGTTTAAGGTCTCGATGGCTGGGAAGCAAATCCTTATGCTTGCGCCTACCACCATTTTGGCTTTACAACATTATAATACGATTAAGAAGAGATTCGAGAATTATCCCATTTCCGTCGAGCTCATATCCCGACTTCGTACCGCCTCGGAAACGAAACAGGTTCTGAAGAAATTTTCCGAAGGAAAAGTGGATATGATCATCGGGACGCACGCGATTCTCGCCAATTCCGTTCACCCGAAAAATCTAGGGCTGCTGATCATCGACGAAGAGCAGAGATTCGGCGTGAACCATAAGGAATCCATCAAGAAGTTGAAGAATTTGGTCGACGTGCTCACGCTGACCGCCACGCCGATTCCGAGAACCCTGCATATGGCTTTAACCGGAATCCGGGAACTTTCCATCATAGCGACTCCTCCCAAAAACCGTCAGAGTGTAGAGACCTACGTACTGGAAGAAGATGACGATTTGGTGAGGGACGCGATCCGAAGGGAACTTTCCAGAGGGGGGCAGGTCTTTTATCTTTACAATCGTGTGGAATCCATAGAGCGGGAAACCAAGCGCTTGAATGAAATCGTTCCCGAGGCTTCGATCGGGGTTCTTCACGGCCAGATGACGGAAGACGAGATCGAAGAGACTTTGGTGGATTTTTACGCCAAAAAGTACGATATTCTGGTCACGACCACCATCATTGAGTCGGGTATCGACATCCCGAACGTGAATACCCTGCTCGTAAAACGGGCGGACTTGTTCGGCCTTTCGCAGCTGTATCAGATTCGCGGCCGGGTAGGGCGCAGCGATCGCAAAGCCTATGCGTATATGCTTTTACCGAGAGATCGAGTGGTAACCGAGGATGCGGAAAAGAGGCTGAACACGATTTACGAGTACCAGGAACTCGGCTCCGGATTCAAGGTCGCTATGAGGGATTTGGAGATTCGCGGCGCAGGAAATCTGCTCGGAAAGGAACAGTCCGGCGATATCATGGAAGTGGGATTCGATTTGTATGTCCAGATGCTGGAAGAATCCATCGCAAAAATTCGGGGAGAAGAAATTCCCGTAGAAGTCAGAACTGCGATCAATTTGGAAACGGATTTTTACATTCCGGAAACGTACATACCGGATACACGTCAGAAAATCGAGTTTTATAAGCGCTTTGAAGGTGCGAAAGACATGGACGAGATCGAAGAGATTTCCGCCGAAATGGTGGATCGATTCGGAGAGCCTCCGGAAGAGGCAAAAACCTTCCTTTTGTTGGAAAAGATCCGCACTCTTGCCTCACGTATCGGTTTTGAAACTGTAGCCGAAGTCGGAGAAGAAATTCGAATGAAATCCGGCCCGCATTTCCTAGGAAGCTACGAGAAAATCGTGAACTTGATCTCAGCTAGGGTCGGCCTGACCATGAATCCGAGAGAACCGAACGTGCTACTCTATCTTCCCGGTAAGGCGAATCAAAAAGAAAAATTATCGAATCTAGTGTATCTTCTGACGGAGATGCAGCCCGTTAAAAAGTAATAGACGAGAAGGAGTGGATCACTAATTTTTGCTTAGGAAATTCCTTATATGAAACGCATACTTCCTTTGCTCAGTATTTTCTTTTTCAATGTTTTCTTTATCGGATGCGGAGACGGTACTCCAGTGATCGAATCCATTGACGGAACGAAGATCACCGTCGGCAGTTTCGAAAGCGCTTATGAGACCGCAATCGATACCCTAAGCCGCACTCAAAACATAGAAAAAAAGAACATCATAGATTTTATTACGAAAGATGCCGCGGAAGTTCCCGAACAGATGAGACCTCTCCGCGACGAATTTCAGAAAAAAACCTTTTTTGATCGTTATCGCCAGATGATGATGATCAAGTTGGTCGCGGACAAAAGCGGATTTACCAAAAGGGCAGATATTAAGGAAATCTTAAAGTTCCAGGAGATGCAGTTGATTTCCAACCTCTACATCGCCGAGCAAGTGGAATCCAAGATAAAGATTTCGGAAGAAGAAGCTCAGACGGAGTGCGGTGAATTAAGAAAACGGAATGCGGAAGTGAATACCCTTCCGATCGATCGTTGTCTTTTGCTTGCGAGAGCGCAGATCAAAAGTCGTCGCTCTATGGAAGTCTATCCCAAAGTATTGGAAAGGGTCAAGGAAGGAGTTACGATCAAGCACAACGAAAAGTTCGATTTGGAAAACTACTTAAGCAAAAATATCGTATTCCCGGAAGCCGCCAAAACGGAGAAAAAAGAATCCTCCGAAGCTAAATGATTTCCGGAAAGTCGAAACGTATTTAGATTTGGAATCTTTCCTAAACGCCCTATTCCGAAGCGTCATCGAGGCGGTTACGGAATTCCTGCCGGTGTCCTCAACCGGACATTTGTTCCTGTTCTCCTCCTTTTTCCCTTTTGCGGAAGGAGGAGAATTCGACGATCTTTTCGATATTTTTATCCAGAGCGGAGCGATTCTTTCGGTAATCGTTCTGTACCGGGACCGCTTTTTACATCACATCACTCTTAGTCTGAATTACGTTCGCGGCAAAGAGAAGGATGCAACCGGCATCCTTTTCGTGTCTCAGATTTTGGTAGGGGCTCTGCCTATTCTTGCGGTCGGATTTCTTTTGAAGGGATTTTTGGACAAGATCAAAGCGAGGGAGGACCTTTTGTTGATTTTGGGTTCCGCCTGGGTCGGGGGAGGAATTCTGATTCTTTTGGCGGAAGCATGGTTTCGGAAACAGAACGCTGATCGGAATCCGGAACCGATTCGGCTGAAGGATGCGATCCTGATCGGAATCTTCCAATGCACCGCCTTAGTTCCGGGAATGTCCAGGTCCGCTGCGACGATCGTGACGGCAAGGTTCTTGAAGAAAGACGCCCGTCATTCCGCCGAGTTCTCCTTTTTTCTTGCGGTTCCGGTTTTGTTAAGCGCAGGGATCTATAAACTCTACAAACATAGGCATATTCTCAACGGAGACACCTTGCCGGTGTTAGGGTTCGGATTTTTGGCCTCGTTTCTACTCTGCATTCTTGTCATACGGTGGTTCCTTCGGTTTCTCCAATCCCATTCCTTCGATACTTTCGGGGTATACCGGATCCTGCTGGGGTCAGCCGTCTTGATCTTCTATAAATTAAATTGATGCAGGCCTAACCGGAACGTAGATTGTGGCCTTGATTGGAATGCGCCTCTGGATCCGCACATTCACACTTCTGCTGTTTATCCCTACGGTCACTTGGGCCCAGGGAGCGGATCCCACACGCACTCCTCGCGGCGCGGATTCTTCCGCTAGCGGGGAAGACGAATCCTCCAAATCCGCGGTAAAGACCCGGAATAAACTACTTTCCCGATCCATAGAGTCTCTTACCGAAAGAGAAGTCGACGAACAACTGGAAAACCTGGGCTTGACGAGGGAAGGATCGATCTATACGAAACGACAGAGATTGAAAGCCTTTTTGGAGGAGAAGGATCTCTCCGCTCCCGAGAACCTTCAGATTCCGCAGGCTCCCAAAAAAGACCCGCCGATCGTGATCGAAAATGCGGCGGAAGGAGAGCTCCTCCGGGTGGATAAAACCAAAGGAGGAGTTCTTGTTTTACGCGGAAGGGTCAGGTTAAAATTAAGAAGCGGACACTTAGAAGCGGAAACGATCTCCGTGGATTCGGAGAGGCAGGAAATCTACGCGGAAGGCGGAATCCGTTTCGAAGACGGCCGAGCCAAGGTGGAAGGCGACAAATTCATTTACGATTATAAGCTGGATAAAGGGGTCGTCTATAAAACCAAAGGAAGCATGGCTCCGGCGTATTTTTTCGGGGAAAAATTCAAGAAACTAGACGATAAGCGCTATCTGCTTGAGATGGGATATTTTACCGGATGCAATGCGGAAAAACCCCACTATTCCTTCGAAGTCAGGAAGGTGATTCTGTACGAGGATCAGACCGCATTCGCCACCAACGTACAGTTTAAGATCGGTGACAGAACCGTTTTTTGGCTCCCGGCTTTTTATACCAATAATTTGGGCAACGGGTGGATCACACAAATGGGAAAGAACAACACGCAAGGGTTGTTCATGCAGAACTCGTATCAGTGGTCCGCTCTACCCACCAACTTTCTGGCTCCTATGGGATACAAACTTCGGGCGGATTATTATGAAAAGACGGGACAAGCCGTACAGCTCGAGATGTGGAAACAGAGCGGGGCACTAAACTACTTAATCGATTTGGGATATGCCAACCATAAGGACTACCAGATCACTTCCGCTTTTCAGGATCGATTCAGCTTGGCCACTACTGCGGTGACCAACGAAGTGGACAAGGGTACGAATTGGCTGGGCTATCCGAACATAGGACAGCAAAGCGAGCCCTGGAGAAAGGCGAGAATTTTCCTGAATTCCAAAACGAATAACACGGAAAAAGACGTAACCAGGAACTTCGCGATCCAATACGAGAACTATACCAATCGACTCTTCGAATACGAGTACGGAAACAGATACCAACCCAGTAACAGTTTGCAGTCTTTGTATACGTACAGGGACGTTCGGTTCGGGTATGTCAGGAATAACTTGGAATGGAAGGCGGATTATACGGAGAACCGCGGGGATCTTTCCGTAAACGTGAACATGAAACGGAATATGCTCTTTTATATTCTGAGTCCGCAGAACAAGTCCGGATATTTTCCGACGGTGGACGTTCTACCTTCCGTAACGATCAAGAACAACTCGGAACTGACCAGGCTTCCTTATTTCGATACTCCGGTTTATTGGGATACGTATCTTACCACTTCTCTTCTTCGTTTTTACGGAGCACCGGTCCGCCAGACTCTGCAGATCCCCACCCCGGACGGAAATTATCAGGATCCCAACGGAAACTATAAGGAGAACCTACTGCGGACTCAGACCTTTCTGCAAGGAGAGACCGGATTCAGGACTTCGATGAATTTCGGAAGTTATATTTCCCTCTCTCCTACGTTGTATTACGGGGCCAAAAAACAATCGGCGGCGATTCCGTCCAATAGTCAGAATTCCCAAACCACGTTTACCGCGTTGGAAAGAAGTCTCGCGAGAGACAGCTACCAATACTTTCGTACGAACACGAACCTGAGGATCGGAGCGCCGGTTCTCTTCTTTAATGCCACATACAGGAAGGTGGAAGCGGAAAAACCGGATTTGCAGGATCCGGTTTTGATGAAGAATCGGCAGCACGAATTGGAACTCTCCCTGGAAAGTTACGCTCTGGAGAATTTCGAAATTTCCCTGAAAACGATGCGAGACCTCAGGAATTTTTCCTCCCAATATGAGCCTCAGCCTACCAGCCAAGATCGCTGGTATTACACCGTTTTTCGGTTTGCAGGTTACATAGACTTTCTGGACGGGTTGAGTCGCAGGAGAAGAAGTTTACTCGAAAGGAAAAGAAGCTTTTATACGGGAATCTTTTTCAACAATGACTTCGTTTATCATACGCCTCTGCATCGACCTCTTTCCAATAACCTGACGGTTTCCTATAAACTCGGCGGGTTCAGATTGCCGTTTTTACGCTATATCCGGGAATTCGAAGCGGGAGGAACCTGGTATCATGTCTATTACGCTTCTATGATAGATAGTTACCGCTTTTTCCTAAAGGCCAGCGTGGACATCACGAGGGAGCTCGGGTTCGAGGCTGAACTGGATTCCAGAGTAACCGAACCGTGGAGATATACCAACCAAACGGATAGCTATTATTACCAAAGATATATCGTGGATAAGGACCCTACGGCGCCTTTTACCTCCATGAATATGAATTCCACCAACATTTGGCAGGATCTGGCCAACGGAACGGGAGTCAACGGAACCCAGGCTCAGAGGAGCACCGCTCTGAACATCAACCGGGTCATGGGCGTGATCAAATACAATCTGCATACCATGAATTTAAAACTGGGCTTGAGTAGCGATTTGCGCTCGGTCCCGGGAGGAACCACCGGGGCCAGCCAGGTGACCTTTTACGACCAGTCCATATTCTTTTCCGTTTCCTTGACGGACCTGACCATAGGGACGGAAGATACCTCTCAGTTGACAAGGATGCGTATTTATCGGTTCAAAAAACGTCCTTTGCGGGCCGGCGCTCTGGACGGAGTGGATTCGGAGTGACAAATGCTTAAAGAGAGGAGTCAGACTTTTAAACTTCTGTTCGTGTTCCTGGATGTGATTTTTTCCTTGGGAAGCTGCTTGTTCGCTTTCTTTCTGAGGTTCCATCTTCTGGACCCGAGCGGAGTTGATCGGTCGTATGTGGATACGGAAAGTTACGCGATCCTTTCCCTTCTGCTTTCCTTATCGCAAGTATTGGTCTTCCTTTCGGTGGACCTGTATCATCCGAGACGAGGTCTCTCCTTTGCCGACGAGTTTTTGGTGATTTTCGGCGGGGTGTTTCTGAACCTGCTTTTGGTTCTTTCATTGCTTTTCTTTTTCCGCGGAGATCTCGGGAGCGAAAGGTTTTCCCGGACCTTCATTCTTGCATTCGCCGGTACGAATATTTTTTCGACCACTATTCTCCATTTTCTGACCAGACAGGTCCTGAGATATCTTAGGAGTAAGGGATACAATCTGCGTAGGGTGCTCGTGATCGGAGTCAGACAAACCGCCTGTCGTTTTGCCGACTCCGTTCTTCGTCACCAAATCTACGGCTACCAGATCGTGGGATACGTTTCCGGTAAGAATGTAAAACCTCTTCGGAAAGAGATGAAGGTTTTGGGAAAAGCCGAAAAAATCGAAAAAGTTCTGGAGGAAGTAAAACCGGATCTTGTCGTCTATGCGTTGAACAACGAGGAAGGGGAATATCTACAGGACGTTTTGGATTCCTGCGATACGGAGGGAATCGATCTGAAAGTGATCCCGGGATTCCAGGAGTTCATCACCGCTAAGGGGCGGGTGGATGAAATGGACGGACTCCCTGTCATCAGCATCCGGAATATTCCGATTCGTTTGGGATACAATCGATTCATTAAGAGGAGTTTCGACATCCTTTTCTCTCTAGTCTTTATCCTGTTCTTCTCTCCGTTCTATCTTGTTCTGGCGATTCTCATTAAATTGACCTCCGAAGGTCCCGTGTTTTATATGCAGGAAAGGGTTGGGTTGGACAATAAAAGTTTCCGGATGATCAAATTCAGAAGTATGGTCGTCCAGGAAAAATCCAGGTCAGAAACCACTTGGACCGTCCAAAACGACCCAAGGGTCACGAAAATCGGGAAAATCATGAGAAAGACCTCCCTTGACGAAACCCCGCAGTTTTTTAACGTGCTCTTGGGGGATATGTCCGTCGTGGGTCCCCGACCGGAACGCCCTCACTTTGTAGAAAAATTCAAGAGCGATCATAGGCATTATATGCGGAGACACGCCGTAAAGGCCGGAATCACCGGATTGGCTCAGGTGAAGGGACTTAGGGGAGATACCTCGATCGAGGAAAGGATAGCGGCGGATATCTATTATATCGAAAATTGGTCCTTATGGCTAGACATTAAGATCATTCTTCTCACTCCTTTTATGGGGTTGATGGATAAAAACGCCTATTGATAAGGATCCGGGAAAAAGGAGAAAACGAACTCGTGAATTTAAACGAAGAATCCCTGAAAAAGATCGCAGACCTGGCTAAACTTAGGATACGCTCCGAAGAGGTCGGACCGTTTCTCCAAGATTTTAATAAAATCCTAAATTACGTGGATACGATCAAGGAGCTGGACGTGAGCTCTATCACGGAGGATGACCTGTATCCAAATTCGGGAAATTCGGTGCGGCATGACAAGATCGAATACGGATTGACTCGCCAAGAGATCGAATCCTTTGCCCCTAACTTTCAAAACGGTTATTTCGTAGTACCGAAGGTGATCGAGACATGAAAACCCTCTGGAAATTGGATTATTCTCAGGTAAAAAGCGGACTCAATTCGGGGGAATTCACTCCAACAGAATTGGCGGAATCCCTTTGGGAAAGGATCGAGTCGGTCGATCCGAAAATACAGGCCTTCCTTTCCTACGAAAAAGAGTTCGTACTCAAAGCCGCATCCGAAAGTACGGAAAGGAGAAAAAACGGAAAGCCACTCTCCGAGTTCGACGGTATTCCGATCGGAATCAAGGACAATATCTGTGTGGCGAACATGCTCACCACTTGCGCTTCGCGTATTCTGGAGAATTATCGTTCTCCGTTCAACGCGACCGTAGTGGAACGGCTCTTGGAAAAAGGATTCGTACTGTTTCCGAGGACGAACATGGACGAATTCGCCATGGGATCTTCCACCGAAAATTCGGCTTACCAGGTGACTACGAATCCGTTCGATACGACTCGGATTCCGGGAGGTTCCTCAGGAGGATCCGCAGCTGCCGTCGCCGCGTCTATGGTTCCGGTCGCTTTGGGATCGGATACCGGCGGATCGATTCGGCAGCCGGCTTCCCTTTGCGGGATCTACGGACTGAAACCCACGTACGGAACCGTTTCCAGATACGGGTTGGTGGCGTATGCGTCTAGCTTGGACCAGATCGGACCTTTGTCCAAGGATTTGCAGGGAGTCGTGGATGTGTATTCCGTGATCTCCGGAAAGGATCCTAGAGACGCCAGCTCCAGGAATATTTCCTCCTATGATCCTTCTAAACAGCAATCCTTGAAGATTCAAGGTTTGAAGTTGGGAGTCATGAAGATGAGTTCCGAAATCTCCCCTGAAGTGGCAAAAGCGTATTCCGAGGTTCTAGAGAAATTGAAGGCCGAAGGGGCCGAGCTGATCGAGTTGGATTTTTCGAAATTAGGTTCGGCGATTCCGATCTATTACATCATTGCGACTGCGGAATGTTCTTCGAATCTTTCCCGTTTTGACGGTATACGTTTCGGATCCAGAAAGGATCTTGCGGGAAAATTGGAAGATCTGTACGTAGCCAGTCGCAGCGAAGGTTTCGGACCCGAAGTCAAAAGAAGGATATTGTTAGGTACGTTCTCTCTCTCGGCAGGGTATTACGACGCTTACTATGGAAGAGCCCAGAAAGCAAGAGTGCTTATTCGGAAAGAATACGAAGGATATTTCTCCAAAGTGGATTTGGTATTGCAGCCGACTTCTCCCACCACGGCGTTTAAGATCGGAGAAAAAACTTCGGATCCGATCCAAATGTATAAGGCGGATATTCTGACCACGTCCGTGAATTTGGCTGGAGTTCCCGCCATATCTCTTCCGGTCGGAAAGGATTCCCAGGGACTTCCGATCGGGTTACAAGTGACCGGACCGGAATTGGGGGAAGGGAAAATCTTCTCGTTTGTGCAGGCTCTCTCTTCTCGGATCGATCCTAAGGTCGATTTACCGGATACGATCCGATGAGCGAATTGACGGCTCGAATCATTCCCTGCCTGGATATCAAGGACGGGCGTGTCGTCAAAGGCGTCAATTTCGTGAATCTAGTGGATGCCGGAGATCCGGTCGAATCCGCAGTGGTGTACGAGACCAATCTCGCGGATGAACTTTGTTTCTTGGACATCACTGCGTCCAGTGACAAGAGAAATATTTTAATTCATCTCGTGGAAGCCGTCGCGGAACGTATTTTTATCCCTTTTACCGTAGGCGGTGGAATCCGGACTCTGGAAGATGTAAGGGCGGTTTTGGAAAAAGGGGCGGATAAGGTTTCCATCAATACCGCCGCGTACCAGCATCCGGAATTACTTACCGCTTCCGCAGAAATTTACGGATCGCAATGCATCGTTTGCGCAGTGGACGTGAAATTCCACAAGGAAAGGGATAGATACGAGGTCTTTCTGCACGGGGGGCGTACGGAAACGGGTCGGGAGGCTCTGGACTGGGGTAGGGAAGCCCAGGAAAGGGGGGCCGGAGAAATCCTGTTGACTTCCATGGATAGGGACGGGACCAAAAAAGGTTTCGATATCGTTCTTTTAAAATCATTTTCTTCTAATTTAGAAATACCTGTTATAGCTAGCGGCGGAGCGGGAAATCCGGAGCACATGGTGGAAGCGATACTGAGGGGAAAGGCAGATGCGGTACTCGCGGCGTCCATCTTCCATTTCGGGGAATACACCATTGAGGAAACCAAAAAAAACATGCGGGAAATGGGGATCAAAGTCAGGCTTTGATCGCGTGCCCGATTTTCGGTCTTCGGGGTCTTTTAGAGACCGTTGGTATAGGTGATTACGGTGGAAAAGAAAGTCTGGACGGCGGCCGTACTGGAAGGGTTGGCGGGGTTTCGGAAGGACATTTGGGAATGGTCGAACCCTGATTGGGAGAATCTCCCCGCCACCGGATTACCGTAAAGTTGGCCGGAATAGGTGGACACGATTCCGTCGGTGTTCGGAAACTGAGGGCTAGTCGAGTTCAGAATGAGGCAACCACTGGCATAAATCACGTCATGCCCAGAGCAGGATCCGGCCAAATCTCCGTAATAGACCGAAACCTTGGAGTCCCTAAACGTTTGTCCTAGTAGACTTTCCAGATAAGGATTGTAGGAGCCGGAAATCGTTTGGCCCGGAAGCGGATTCGAACCTAATGTGCCCCCATTCGTGTAACCTAAATCCTTTCCGCCCGGAGTGCCGGTGACGAATCCGACGATACTTCCTATGGAGGAAAGATCGTTGTTCTGGTATTGAGGAGAGGCAAAGGGAGATCCGTAATAAGGAGTTCCCAGACTGACAATATTATCTATGACATCCTTCGTATTGTTCGGATGATACAGGGCCGCCCTAGATACCAAGCCACCCATCGAATGCGCCAGGATGATCACCTTATCTGCAGTGGCAAAATAGGTATTTAATGTGTCTATGAACCTTCTTCCGTTGTTGGCGACGTAATCGGAAGTTCTATAAGTAAAAACGTATATTTCATAATTAGAATACACATTGGATACGTTATTATCGGCAAATTCCAAGGCCTGGTTCCAGGTGCCGAGAAGCTTTGTCACCTTCGTGTATTTGTCGGTAGGGGGATCCGTGTTCCGCTCCGTAAAATCCCAACCGTGGATGAATATCAGCTTCGTTTTTCCGGAAACCTGTCCGACGGAAGGATCGCCGAAAAAATCCGCGTTGATCTGGGATTTAGTGGCCGGTACCGGACTGAGAATGTTGACGTACCGGTATAAGGCATGGTTCGTTTCCGTATAATATTCGAAAAGGATATAATTGATCAGTTTGTCCGTAGCCGATTCGTGATGGTGGGGCGTTAACTTGGCTTTTAAGTCATGCACCTTGCAGGCAGGAAAGCCGATGAAAATCAATAGGAGGAGGCAGATCCCATAGGAGAGATGTCCGAACATTTCTTAAGAGTCGCATGACTCGCAGCGCTTTCGCAAGCAGTAAAAACGTACGGATAGCGTAGAAAAACGTCCGTTCCGATGACGATCGGATTACGGAAGAGGGCGATTCTTGAGTCTGTCCAGAACGATCCCGGTCGCCACTGTGACGTTCAGAGAGGAAATATGACCGTGAAGAGGGATCCGTAAAACGAAATCGGATTTCTCCAGAAGGATTCTTTTGACTCCTTCCCCTTCGTTTCCCATCAGGATGACCAGGTCCTCCCAAGCAGGAACCTTGGACCAATCTTCGCTTCCTTGGTCGGCGGTCGAAACTACCCAAAAATTCCGTTTCTTTAATTTGTCCAGAAGCTGAGCGAGATTTCCCACACGAAACACTTGTAAGTAGGCCAGAGCTCCCGAGGCAGTTTTTTCCACTACCGGCGTGATTCCGGAAGATTCCCGATCCGGGATCAACACGGTCTCGATTCCGAAGCATTCGGCCGTCCTAAGTATGTTTCCCAAGTTGCCAGGGTCTTGGATCCGGTCCGGAATTAGGATAGGTCCCTTACAGGATTTCAAATGCTCTTCGAAGGATTTTTTATCTCCGCTATGAAGTAGAATTCTTTGGGCGATGATTCCTTGGTGGTTGCAACCCGGAACGAGCTGATCCAATTTGCTTAAGGAGACTTCGTTGACTTTGACATGTTTCGGAAGTCGTTTTAGGATTTCCTTTAATTCTTGGTTGGGATTCGCCTTTACCCAGACTTCCCGAAAGGAAAGCTCGGATCCTAACTCGAGATGTCGGACCAAGTTTTCCGAAATGTTCCTCTTGCCGTATATAAAATCCGACCGACTCACTTTCTTTTCCACCTTAATCCGTCTTTGGTATCTTCCACTATAATTCCCAATTCGTTTAGCCTATCTCTGATTTGGTCGGAGAGGGCAAAGTCCTTATTCTTTCTGGCTTCCTGTCTCTTTTGCACGAGTTCGTCTATCTCGGAGTCCAAGGTTTCCGGTTTCCATTCGAATTCCAGGATTCCGAGAATTCCGTCCACTTTGCGGAAGAATTCCAGAGCGGCTTCCACCTGCGGACCCGCAAGAGATCGTTTGTCCAGTCTTTGGTTTAAGGATTTTACGGCTTCATATACGTAGGCCAGAAATTTGGAAACATTCAGATCATCGGCAAGAGAATCCAGCATCTGCTCCCAAAGCTCCAGAGTCGGAATCGGGGAAGCGTCGTCGGGTGAGAGACTTGGCGTTTCTTTCTCCTTTAATAAACGATCGAGGCAAGCCTGGATACGGTGAACCGCTTGGTCCGCTTCTTCCAGACGATCGAAGGTAAAATTCAGTTTGCTCCTGTAATGCGTTCCTAAGAGCAAAAAGCGAAGCGCTTTCGGATCGGCTCCTTTTTGCAAAAGGTCTCTGAGAGTAAAAAAATTTCCTTTGGATTTGGACATCTTTTCGCCGTTTACGAGAAGGTGTTCCGAGTGGAGCCAGTATTTTACGAAGGACTCATTTGGATATGCGCCTTCGCTCTGCGCGATTTCGTTTTCGTGATGGGGGAAGGTGAGATCCACGCCTCCCGTATGAATGTCTATCCCGGAACCGTAGATTTTACGGATCATGGCGGAACATTCCAGGTGCCATCCCGGTCTGCCTTTGCCGAGGTCCGTATCCCAGAACGCTTCTCCTTCCAGCTTCGGGGATTTCCATAAGACGAAATCGCGGACGTCGTCCTTTTCATACTCGTCGGTGTCGTACCTGGTGCCGGTTTTCATCCCCGTCGAGTCGATATGGGAAAGTTTGCCGTATCCGGAAAATTTCGAAATGGAATAGTAGAGGCTTCCTTCCTTTTCGTAGACCAGACCTTTTTCCCGTAAGAGACGAATGATCTCCACCATCTCGGGGACGGAATCCGTCGCCTTCGGATAGTGTTCCAGCCTTTGGATTCCCACCGTATCTAGATCCTGGAAAAACGCCTCGGTCCAGGGACGAGTGAATTCCTGGATGCTTTGTCCGGAAGAGATGGACTCGCGTATGATCTTGTCGTCTATGTCGGTGATGTTCATGGTCATCTCCGGGACGAATCCCAAAGCCCGCAAAGAACGACGTAACAGATCCACGAATAAAAAAGCGCGTAGGTTTCCTATATGTGCGAAGTTGTAAACCGTAGGACCGCAGGAATAGATCCGGACCTTATTTTTGTCTTGGGGTAAAAAAGGTTCCTTTTTCCCGCTAAGAGTGTTATGGAACCGAACCTCTCTCATTCGGAAATCAGGATTTCTTTGGCGAATTCCAGATTTGCAAGATTCTGTTTGTCTCCCGCAATGCCTGCCTCGTTGCCTTCCGTCGGATATACCTGCATTCTTTTATCGCCTTGTATATGGTTGAAAAGGGCAAAGACGGATTTCGGATGGGAAACCCGATCTTCCATTCCGACGGAGACTAATGTGGGAACCTTGATCTTTTTGGAAAAATTCAAGGTATCGAAATAGGAAAGGTTTTTACGTAAAACCGTCTTCTTGGATTTCGAAGCCGCCAACTGTTCGGAGATTTCCTTGTTCCAGTTCGTTCCCAATTTCAATTGGGCATCCTCGATATAACAGAAGTTAGGCGTTTCTAGAATGATTCCTTTTACCCGATTGGAATGGGCCGCTCCGAAGAGGGACATGGAGGCGCCTAAGCCCTTTCCTGCGAGAATGATTTTTTCCCCGTCGATTCCGTCCGTTAACCTCAAAAACTCTATGGTCCGGATGACATCCAGGTACATTGCTTTTAGAAAAAACGATTCTTTCGCTTCCAGACCTTTGCGGAAATAACCGGGAGTCCAATCCGGATCGGGAAGTTCCCCTTCCTTCAGTACGGGGCGAATGAGTTGGGCGCCGTGACCTCTCAGGTCCAGGATCATTTGTGCGATTCCCGCTTCCGTCAATCCTTTGATGATCTGAGGACGGTCTTTGGCGTAATCATGAAAGTATACCAGTACGGGAAGGTCTCCCCGTTTCCGCGGAATGACGAGGCTTCCGGTTAAGGTGGCGTTTCCGTAGGATTGGAAGGAAATATCATAAATGGTTTCTTTAAGTATGGTTCCTTTCAACAAGGCCTTGGTCTGGTTTTTGACCGGAAAACCTTTGAGTTCCCGAATCGCTTCCGTCCAAAATTCGTCCAGATCCGCCGGAGGCTGGAAAGTGGGATAGGTTTGGAAGCATTCGTCGAAACTGATAGCCATTAGGGATACATCGTTTTCACTTTAGCGGGGGTGTAAAGTGATCTTTTGCGGAATACAAAGTCTGGAGTAGAAGGACGGCTATGGTCATGGGACCGACTCCACCCGGCACCGGAGTATAATAGGAGGAGATTTCTTTGGCTTTGGAAATCTCTATATCCCCTACGTTTCCCGGATTGTATCCCGCGTCGAGGAGAACCGCACCGGGCTTGATCCAGGAAGCTTTTACGAATTCCGGTTTGCCTACGGCGCCTACGACGATGTCGGAGTTACGGACGATTTCTTCTAAACCTTTCGTTTTAGAATGACAAAGCGTGACCGTGGCATTCATTTCCGTTAAGAGCATGGCCATCGGTTTTCCTAGAATCGGCGATCTTCCGACCACCGCCGCCCGTTTTCCTTCCGGAGAGATTCCGTATTCCCGCAATAAGAGGATCATACCGTAAGGAGTGCAGGGGAGAAAGGTCTCCACTCCCATGGAGAGTTTCCCGAAAGAAAGAGTGGTCACTCCGTCTACGTCCTTTTGCAAAGAGATCCGATCGAATGCCGCGCGTTCGTCGATCTGATGAGGACAAGGGTGTTGCAATAGAATTCCGTGAGTGTTCCGATCCGCGTTCAACCGGTCGATGACATTCAAGAGTTCCTCGGTGGTCGTGGATTCCGGGAGTTCGATTTTTTCGGAGAGCATTCCCACGGAATGACAGGCTTTTACTTTCATACTGACGTAGGTTTCGGAAGCCGGATTGCTCCCGACGAGAATGGTCGCTAACTTCGGGGGATTTTTTCCCGCCGCCACCATCTGTCGGATTTCCTCCGCGATCGAATCTTTGATTTTTTGGGAGAGTTTTTTGCCGTCTAACAGCCTGGGATCCATAGAATCAGGATTTCCTTTCGTCCTTGAATGTCATTCCAAAATAATCCTTTTCAGTCCTGCCTTGGAGCTAAAATACGATCCATGTCCGAACCCAAAACGATTTCCTTAAACGAACTATCAGAATACCGGGGACAGCTTGTAAAGATCCAAGGCTGGGTACACGGAATCAGGGGTTCGAACGCCAGACAATTTTTAAGCCTTAGGAATTCGGGAAGAATTCTGCAAGTCCTCGCGGAAAAGGAACTGCTAGGGGAAGAGACCTTTTCCGAAGTCAAACATCTCAAGCAGGAAACTTCCCTTTCCGTCACAGGAAAGCTGGTGGAGAACGAAAAATCTCCGATCGGATACGAATTGGTTTTGGAATCTTTTCGAAAGATCGGGGAGTCGGAAAATTATCCCATTACTCCGAAAGATCACGGAATAGACTTTCTATTATCCCAACGTCATCTTTGGTTGCGGTCCAGTCGTCAACTTGCCATTCTGAGAGTCAGGGACGAGCTGTCCTTTTCCATCCGGAAGTATTTTCACGAACGGAAATTCACCCTGATCGACACTCCCATATTGACGGGCTCCATAGGGGAATCTGCGGGGACGCTTTTTTCCACGGAGTATTTCGATTTAGGGAGCGCGTACTTGGCGCAGACGGGCCAACTTTATCTGGAGACAGCCATCTTCGCCCACAACAAGGTGTATTGTTTCGGTCCTACCTTTCGGGCGGAAAAAAGTAAAACGAGAAGGCACCTAACGGAATTTTGGATGTTGGAAGTGGAGAGCGCCTTCGTTTCTCACGAACAAAACATGGAATTGCAGGAAGACTTTATCCAAACCGTCGTAAAGCAAACCGTGCAAGCTTGTCTTCCGGAATTGAAAGTATTAGAGCGGGACCCCGGACCTCTATTGGAATATATGGAAAGGCAGTTTCCTCGGATCGATTACAAGGATGCGCTGGAGTTTCTCCGATCGGAAAAGGAAGACATCGTGTGGGGAGACGATATCAATTCGGAGCGAGAGCAGATGTTGGTTCGAAAGTACGGAGGACCGGTTTTCATACAGAAATATCCTAGGGAAGCCAAGGCCTTTTACATGAAAGTGAATCCGGAGGACCCTCGTACGGTCTTGAATGCGGATCTCATCGCTCCTGACGGAGTGGGGGAAATCATCGGAGGTTCCGAACGGGAGGAGAACTATTCCAATATCGTAAAAAGATTGGAGGAGGAAAAACTGCCCGTGGAGTCGTACGAATGGTACTTGGAATTGCGCAAGTACGGATCCGTTCCTCATTCCGGATTCGGGTTGGGATCGGAACGGTTGATCGCCTGGATTTGCGGCCTTTCGCATATCCGGGAATGCATTCCCTTCCCCCGGATGATGGAAAGACTTTATCCTTAAATGCTCTTGGAAACGGTTTTTCTTTCGGAAAAAAAACGCTGAAAATCAAAATCCTCTCCGATACCAGGAATAGAGGATATTATCACTATGGCCAAGAGTTCAGCGATTTCCCATTCCGTATCTTTGGAAGAATCCGTGTGGGAACTTTTCGAAACCGGGGCATACGAGGAAGTTTCCCTGGCTGCGGAGCGGCACCCGAGTAACGTTTTTATCCATCATTTAAGCGCGATCAGCCAATTCGAAACCGGAGCGGATACCGCGAATAATTTCCCGTTGGAAGGAAAGACGGTATTGACTCCTCTCCTCGGGGCGTATCTTCATCGGTCCAACGGACGGCCTAGGGAAGCGGCGATTCTGTTTCACGAATATTTTAAGGCCTCCTCTTCTCCGATTTCCTATTCCATCCTAAAAACCGGAATCAAGACCTGCGAGGAAGCCGGCAATTACAAGTTCGCTTTGGATCTGATCCAGATCTACAAGACTCTCTTTCAGGACGATTTCTTTGCGGGACTGGAATTCTTTTCCTTGTACCATATGCGTCGTTTCGGAGAGGCTCTCGAATCCTTTAAAAGAAACAGCCATCTACTCAGAGAAGACCGGGATGTTTTGGCGGCTCTGGGGCTTTGTCTCGTTCATTTGGGAAAATTCGAGGAGGCAAAGGAAATTCTGGAAAAACTTCCCGGGGCCGGAGAAATTCCGAGTTACGAGGATAAGGTAGCAGAATACGAACCTATGATCCGAAACATTTCGGAATACGAAAAAAGAAAGAAGCAACTTTCCGAAAAGGAACTTCTGGATCTAGGCTATGCCTATCTTTTTTCCCAATCTTATAAGAAAGCGGAGGAAGTCTTTACTTCCCTTGTTTCGCAAGTAAAATAATCACTTTCCCTTTCCGTAAAGCCTCTCTCGTTTTGGGAGAGGCTAGGATTCTCTCCCCGTCTTCGTTCGAAATCACCAGATCTACTGGATACTTTCCGGAAACGGACAAGGCTGTCGTTAGATAGGGTTTGTCTCCGGAAATTCCCCGTTTCATCGCTTCCTTCGGATCGGAAAGATAGATCGCAAAACCGTTATTCGTGATCGTCCCTTTTTTCAGGAAGAGAGGAGAATACAGGGTGACTCCGTCCTCGTTGCGTATTTCGGGGAAAAGCGCCGGCTCTAGGGGCAAGTGCCTTGCGTCCACGATGAGTCCGGTATAGGAATCCGTAGGAAGAAGTGCCGGATGAATTTCGGGAAATGATTCCGAAGAGTAGGGAAGAAGTAGATGGGAATAAACTCCTTTCGGACCTTTCAGGGGAAGGGTTCCCGTGGCGATTAGGCGGTTTTCCCGGTATCGATTTTCGATTTCTATCGGATCCTTTTCGTACAATTCCTGGAAGATTTCCCGGAATGTCTCGTCCTTGCCGATTTTTTCCTTCAGCAATTGGTTCGAATCCAGTCTGAGGTTTTCCATTCCTCGAAATAGGTATTTCTTCAGTTCCTCGCGTAAGGCTTCTTTGGCGATATTTCTGGCTTCGGTGAGATTTTTAGCGGTTCCCTCCCGGTTGTAATCCGGATCATTCGGATGAAAGACGATCCGGGGAAGTTGTCTTTCCACCGTTTTGCGGATCTCTCCGTTTTTCCAATCCGTGATCGTATCCGTTTTGTCCGAAGATTCCCAAGCGGACAGGGGCGGAAGGAAAGACAAGAATGTCAGAGCCGAAAATACAAAAACTAGGGCGGAAATTTTCTTCAGATTCATTTCAAAGCGCCTGCCACATACTTCGGTAATTTTGAATATTCCGATTTCAATTCTTCCCAGGACGGGATCCGTTTTGCAGGCGGAAGAGCCGAGACCAAATCCTTTCCGTAGGATTTGGTCCAAATCCTGGAGTCCAGCAGGCTCACGATCCCTGTGTCTCTTTCGGATCGGATCAATCTACCGAAACCTTGCTTCAAGATCGTGGTCGCGTAGGGAAGTTGGAGGTCCCGAAAAGGATTCCCTCCTTGCTCCTTCCATTTTTCGCTTCTGGCTTCCAGAACAGGATCATTGGGAGGTTGGAAAGGGAGTTTGGTTAAAATTACGGACCTGAGCTTGTCTCCTCGGATATCGACTCCCTGCCAAAATGTGGACACGCCGAAGAGAACGGAATTTTCCGTGGAAAGAAACGCGTTTTTAGCGGGTTCGGGCCCCAGTTCGATTTGGGAAAAAATCGGAAATCGGGCCAAGGGTCTTACTGTTTCCAGGATTTCGTTTAAAGAACGATTGGAGGTAAAGAGTACGAACGTATTTCCTTGGGTCAGTTCGATCAATTTGAGAATGTAACGGGAAAGGTCCGCGGAATTTCCCTCGGGATTTTCCGAAGCGTCCCTCACATCCTTCGGAAGGAAGAGTAAGGAATGCTTTTCGTACGGAAACGGAGAGGGAACGATCTTGGATTTGGAGGAAAGGTCGCCGATCCTCCGGCTAAAGTATTTCAAATCTCCCCGATTGGTGGCCAAGGTAGCCGAGGTAAAGATGATGCTTTCCGTTCGGGGTTCCAGTACTTCTCTTAAGATGCTTTCGGATTCCAAAGGTTGGGTCAGGAGTTTGGGGTAAATTTCTTTCGTTTTTTGGTTCGGAGGATCCGCCCAGTACACCCGTTCGCCGGCGTCCATGGTACGAAACAGGTGTAGACCTTCCGCCACCTCTCCGATCCGTTTGGCTAGCATCTCTATTTCCAGTGCGATTTCCTTTTCTTCCAACTCTTCGCTTTCTTTGCTGTATTTTTTTCCTTCCAGGAGAAGGGCTTGTTCCAGGGAATCCAGCAAGGATTCGAAGGCGCCCCCGTCCATTTTTAAGACCTTACGGATCCTTTGGGAGCCGTAGAAATTCAAAGGAAGTTCGCCTGCGATGGAGTTGAAGCAGTGAAATAATTTTTCCCCCGCTTGGGTCGTCAGGTCGTTGATCCGGGGAGAACCGAGTCGCACGGCTAGTCCGGATTTCTTTTGGGAATTCCAGACTTGCTGGAGTAATTTTTGGATTTCGCCGGATGACAACTCGATTCGAAACGCGGAGCCCAAGGTTTCGGGGAAATGGTGGGCCTCGTCTATCACTAGTTTGGCGAATTCCGGAAGAATGTTAAAATCGGAGGCGATATGTGCCGCAAGCAGATGGTGATTCACGATCAGAATCTGGGCTTTCTGCCATTTGGCTCTTTCCAGAAAGTAAAAGGAATGGGAAAAGTTCGGGCAATTTCTTCCTAAACAGGAATCCGCTTCCCGAGTCACCTTATTCCAAAAGTCGAAGGAGGCAAAACCGTCGTATTCCTGTCTTCTTCCGCTTTCGGTTTTAGAGGTCCAATTCTTGAAGAACTCCAGGTGATCCAGCATTTCCGGACCGAAGGTTCCTTGGGTGAGAACGTTCCCCAGTTTTCTCTTACATACGTAATTGGAGGCTCCCATTGCGATTTCCGCACGGATTTCTTGTCCTAGAATTTCGGAAACCAGAGGGATGTCTTTTTGTACAAGCTGGTCTTGGAGCGCCTTGGTCTCCGTAGAAATGACGACGGTTTTTTGGTCCTCCAAGGAGGAGAGAGCGGCGGGGATGAGGTAGGCTAGGGATTTTCCTACTCCGGTTCCCGCTTCTACGATCAGGTGTCTTGCTTCCCGGAAGGCATTTTCCACCGCTTCGGCCATCTGGATTTGGCCCGGTCTGGACTCGAATTCAGGCCAGATTCTAGAAAGTTTGGAGAATTGTTCCGCAACGGTTTCCAAATGAAATCCTTACTGTTCCCTTGTTTGGAACAACTTTATGATACAGTATGCCGAAAGTAGAATGACTAGACCGAGAGAAAGACCCATGGTCAGAATTCCTTCCCAACTCAATTCCGTTACCGGAAAGGAAAGGGGGGAGGAATTCCCTCCGTTATGATACGGAAAGAAATTGTACGCGATCACTAGAATTAGACCGAACCCGCCCAAGACAGCGGGTAAAACGTATCTTTCCCCGCCTTGTTTTTTGATGACCGCCTCTTCTTTTCCTTTCAGACTGATATGTACCAAAAAATAAAAAAAAGCGAATACACAAAGAATCGTCAAAAACACGAACCGGGAAACGAGAGCCTGCAATTTGGCTTCCTCAGGAGACGTTCCTGGCGGGGCGTGAGCTACCATCCAATCCACGCTCATTTTGTTGACATAGGATTCGAGATTTTGGTACAAAAAGACTCCGAAGATTAGGAGCAAAAACGTAGGAGTCACGTATTTGATGATCCACCAAAAAGAATGGGGAAGTTTGATATGGGAGCCTCGGTACCCTTCTTCCAAACCCTGCTTCGCTCCTATGATCCAGCCGAAGATCAGGATCTGTATCGTAGCAAGGATGTAGATCAACACGGTTCCGATCCAGAAATCCGCTTGGTCTAGAGCGTTAAAATCCTTATTGAAATACAGGATGGGAAAGGAAAGGGAAAAGCTAAGTAAGAAAAGGAGAAAACTGGAGGTACGTCGGCGCAGGTGAAAGGACTCTTCCAAAAATACGGTCCAAGGTTGGAGCATGGTCACCGAAGAGGTCAGGGCCGCCAAGAAAAGAACGAAGAACCAAAGCGCTCCGAAAAATTGTCCTCCCGGCATGAGAGCAAAGACAGAGGGGAGGGCGATAAAACCCATCCCGAACGTACCGAAGGAGGTTACCGTAGCGCCTAAGAACAGGAAGGCGACCGGAATGGTGATCATTCCACCGAAGGCGACTTCTACGAATTCGTTTAAAGAAGCTGCGGAAAGTGAAGAGAGAACTACGTCGTTTTCCTTTTTCAAATAACTGGAAAAGACGAGAGCGATCCCGAATCCTGCGGAAAGGGTAAAAAAGATCTGTCCCGCCGCGGAGATCCATACCTTTGCTTCTCCTAAGGACTTCCAGTCAGGATTCCACATTTTTCCGAGACCGATCTGGATTCCGTCCAGAGTCAGTACGCGGACCAGGACGATTCCGGAACAGATTAACATCAGAGGTACCGCGATCTTGGCAAAGACTTCGATTCCTTTCGAAATGCCCCGGAAGACCAGGATGAAGTTCATCAAAAAGCAGGCCAGAGTTGCGTAGAAGATTTTTCCGGCGATGGCAGCTCCGTTTTCCTTGGCACCTACGAGATTCCGGAAATGTTCCGTAGCGGTGGAAATGACTTCCGATCTGTCCGATCCTTGGGCGGTCAAATGGATCTGGCCCGTCAGAAAGTCGAATGCGTACGCCAAACACCAGGCTTCCACAAAAACATAATAGATATAGATCAATAACGGAATGGTGATCCCGATGGCGCCCACTAAGCGAAGAGGAATTCCGGAAAGATAAGAGCGAAATAGATTCGGCGCGCTATGGCCTTGTTCCCCGCCCATTCGTCCCATGACCCATTCCGTGATGCAGACCGGAATTCCGACGAGGATAAAGCTGATGATGTACGGGAGCAAAAACGCCCCGCCTCCGTTCTGGACGGCTTGTCCCGGAAAGCGAAGGAAATTCCCTAAACCGATGGCTCCCGAGGCTACGGTTAAAATCAATCCAGTGCGAGATTTCCAACTCTCCTTAGGAGGTTCATTCGACATTCTTCTTTTCCGCCGGGGTCCCGGTCAGAAATCTGCCAGGAAAGTGAGATGAACCATAATCGCATAAAAGGAAGGAGATTTGTCAAAAGGATTTCCGATCCCGGAACGGAAAAAGACGGGACATAAAAAGGAAAAAAAGTCTCTGACTAACTGGCAGAAAAATGAGACTTTTTCGGGGTGGAGGGGGTCTAAATGGTGCTTGAGTCGGAGGCCGACTGAGAAGCGATTAGGAAGAAAAAATGAAATTGGACAAGATCACTGTAAAGCTGAACGAGGCGCTTTCGGAAGCGCAATCTTCCGCGGAGAGATTTCGCCATCCAGAAATCAAAGAGGAACATATCCTCTCGGCACTCTTTTCCCAAGGAGACGGATTTGCCCCACCTTTGTTCTCTCGGTTGGGATTGCCCTTAGAGGAATTTCGTAGAAGGACGGATGCCTTCCTGCAAAAACTTCCCAAGGTAGAAGGCGCAACGGAGCGGGGATTTTCCCGGGAGGCGATTTCTTTGCTCCAAAATTCGGACTCTCTCCGCAAAGAGATGAAGGACGATTATTTGAGCACGGATCACCTTCTTCTCTCCTTCTTAAAATCCGGAGTTTCCCCTCTGCGCTTGGAATTCCAAACGCTGGGATTGGATTACGCAAAATTACTCAAGGTCGTTTTAGACTTAAGAAAAGGACAACCTATCATGGACGATTCACCCGAAAACAAGGCGGATGCGCTGAATAAGTATGCGAAAAATTTAAATGAGCTGGCAAAGAAAGGCAAGCTGGATCCTGTCATCGGAAGGGACGAGGAGATCCGTCGTACCATTCAGGTTTTGACTCGAAGGACCAAAAACAATCCGGTCCTGATCGGAGAACCTGGAGTGGGAAAGACTGCCATAGTGGAAGGACTCGCTAACAAAATTATCCAAGGAGAGGTCCCGGAAGGAATCAAGAATAAGATTCTCTACGCTCTGGACTTGGGCGCCATGATTGCCGGGGCGAAATATAGGGGAGAGTTCGAAGAGAGACTGAAGGCCACTTTGGACGAAGTGAAACAGAGCGAAGGGAATATCATTCTTTTCATAGATGAAATTCACACTCTTGTGGGGGCGGGAGCCACCGAAGGGGCGATGGACGCTTCCAACATGTTGAAACCGATGTTGGCTCGAGGAGAACTCCGTTGTATCGGGGCCACGACGCTGAAGGAGTACCAAAAATACATCGAAAAAGACGCGGCGCTGGAAAGGCGTTTCCAACCCGTTCTGGTCAAGGAGCCTAGCGTGGAGGAAACGGTAACCATCCTGAGGGGGTTGAAGGACAGGTACGAATTGCATCATGGAATTAAGATCCTGGATTCCGCTTTGGTCGCCGCCGCTACGCTTTCCAATCGGTACATCGCTGACCGTTTTTTACCGGATAAGGCGGTGGATCTCATCGATGAAGCGAGCTCTAAAATGCGGATCGAGATGGATTCCATGCCGGAGGAATTGGATCGACTGAGTAAAAAGATCCAATCCTTGAAAATAGAGAGGGAAGCCTTGAAGAGGGAAACGGATCCCGCCTCGAAACAGAGGACCCAAAATCTGGTCCAAGAGTTGGCGGAGCAGGAGGAAACTTTTCGAATCTTAAAAGCTCGCTGGGATCTGGAAAAATCCAAGATTTCCAAGATCAAGGAGATCAAGGAACAAATCGATCATTTCAAATTGTTGGAAGCGGAGGCGGAGCGTAGAGGGGAAATCAATCGGGTCGCAGAGATCCGTTATGGCAAGCAGGTGGAATTGTCCAAGCAGATGGAAAAGGCCAACGAAGAACTAAGGAAGATTTCTGGAGACAGTCGCCTGCTCAAAGAGGAGGTAGACGAAGAGGACATCGCGAATATCGTTTCCAGATGGACCGGTATCCCCGTTTCCAAAATGCTTCAGGGAGAAAAGGCGAAACTCCTTCAAATGGAGGAATTTTTAACCGCAAAGGTGATCGGACAGGATCATGCGATCTCTCTTTTGTCCGAAGCCATACGCAGGTCTCGGGCGGGAATCTCCGATCCTCATCGTCCCATTGGAACCTTTCTGTTCTTGGGGCCTACGGGAGTGGGAAAAACCGAGACGGCCAAAGCGCTTTCGGAATTTCTATTCGACGATGTGAATGCGATGTTACGGATCGATATGAGCGAGTATATGGAAGCACATTCCGTAGCGCGACTAATCGGAGCTCCCCCGGGTTATATCGGGCACGACGAAGGGGGACAATTGACGGAAGCCGTTCGTAGAAGACCCTATTCCGTGATTCTCTTCGACGAAGTGGAAAAGGCTCACCCGGAGGTGTTCAACGTATTCCTCCAAATTCTGGACGAAGGTAGGTTGACCGATAGCAAAGGCCGGAGCGTGGATTTCAAGAATACGGTGATCATTCTCACCTCCAATCTAGGTTCGGACATCCTGTCTTCCTACGAATACAGCGCGGAGGAAAAAGAGAGATTGGTGGACGAAAGGCTGAAACGGCATTTTAAACCGGAGTTCCTGAACCGTCTGGATGAAGTGATCCTATTCAAATCCGTGGACCAGTCGATGATTTCCAAAATCTCCGAATTGCAATTAGACCTTATGGCCAAGAAAGCAAAGGAAAGCGGGCTTGTGGTGGAATACACGACAGCGCTCCGAAAATACGTGGCGGATGCGGGTTTCGATCCGGAATACGGTGCAAGACCTCTCAAGAGATTGATCCAAAGAGAGGTCGGAAACGCCTTGAGTTCCTACATCCTAAAAGGGGATTTCGAAGCCGGCCAAAAAATACGAGTGGATTCCAACGGGGGAAAGGTAGAAGTGAAGAAAGCTTAAAAACTAGACCGAGCTTTCGATTCTAAAATAAAAAACCCCGGTGAAAAGGCCGGGGTTGCCGCTCGATTTTGTCAAAAGGGGAAAGGACAAAGCGTAAACGGATTTCTCTACGGGAGGCAAACGCCTCCCGTTCGGAAATATCAGAATTCTACTTTATGCAGAAATAGTTCTTCCTTTTTCATTTTTAAGACCTTAGAGGCCATGTTTTTGAATTCCTCTGGAGGCTCTAGTAAACCTAATTCCACTTTGGAAAGAAAGGGAGTCGAAACCTTTAATTTCTTTGCCATATCGTATTGTTTGATTCCCAACTCTCTGCGTTTTGCCCAGAGTTTGTTGGTGAGACCTTGGCTGAATTCGGGATAAACGTCTTCGACCGGGTTCTCGTTGAATAATTTCTCAAGTGTGGTTTTCAAATATTTTGCGCAAGCTTGTCTGAATTTCTCAGTGGGTGCCTGGCTTCCCGTTTCGATCTTGGAGAGGTAGCTAGGGGAAACTCCCAAAGCCCTTGCCATATCGTATTGTTTGATACCCCGTTTTTTGCGGAGCATGTAGATGTGGTTATTCATCTTTTTCCCCTCTTTATTACCGTTTTATCCATGTCCTATCTAGGCTCAAGAATAAATTTCCAGTACGCTAACTTAGAACCTTTAGGATACAATTTTTTTCCAATTTTAAGAAATTCTCAATAAAAAAGAAGGAGCTTGGCACAAACGACCTAGGTATGGCAGGAAATCGATCGATTTTAAAAGGTTCCCTCCGAGGTCCCGTTCCTATACGGAAAGGAGGTTTGGAATTAAACCGCAAGGGTTAGGAAGAAAGTAAGACGAAATAGCTAAGTCGACCTAGGTTCGATCGGAAGAAGAAACACAAAATGAAAAACCCCGGCAAAGAGCCGGGGTTCGGAACGTTTTCGAATCTTTGTAGCAAATCGTATTAGATTCGTCCGGGCTTCAGTTGCTCCGTAGCTACGGTTAATTGGTATTCGGTTTTTAACTTTCCGATGAATTCCTGAGCAAGACTTTGTTTTTTGGATTCCAACAATTCCTGGTGGATCTTTTCCCGAACCTCCGCAAACGGAACGGGAATTCTTTCCTTCTGGTTATTCGGATTCGGTTTGGAATACGCGAACATCTTACCAGCTTCGTAAGTGCTTCTTACTTCCGCTTCTCCCACTTCGATTTTAGGAGGAAAGACTTTCTTCATAAAAAGAGGAAGCACCAGGAATCGTTTTTGGATCGGAAAGAGTTCTTTGAACTCTTGAGATTCTCGAATTGCGCGGATCATTTCAGAGCGTTCTCCGATTTTCAAAGGAAGATAGCGCGAGGAGTAGAAATTGATCACTATCGATTTTTCATCTTTCCCCGCGATCGGATCCGCTCCGCTCGTGGCCGCAAAATCTTTAAAATTTTCTAATACTTCTTTGTATTTGACCGATGCTCCCGTCTTTTTGTCGGAGAGCAGTACGGTCTCGGGTCCGAGAGTAGGAATGCTCGCCTGCGAGATTTGAGCCGGTTCCCAGCCGGATTCCTCCATTACCTTGTCTATGCTCTTTTTCCAGCCTTCGGCCAGGAACTTATTTTTGTAATAGTCGGCGTACTGACCGGCTATGTCTTCCACACGAAGTTCCGAATAGAATTTCGCATTCTTCTTATCTTCTTCCGTTAAATTAGGATTCTGTAAATAATCCTTTGCGACGTCTCTTTGTTTGGCCAATTCCGTTTTGAACAGTTTGTCCAAACGAGCCAGGTAGATATTCTCCACTCTTTCTGCTCGCAGAACATAGACTTTTCCCGCGCTTTCTTCCAAGATCCACTTTCCCTTATTTTCGGCGGCTCGGGAAAGAATCGCGGATAGAGGATCGTTTCCACAGTCCAAACAGACGGGTTCCAAGACTCCGCCTACGGCTTTTCTCTGGGGTTCTTCCGTATGTTCGGAGACGAACTTGGCGGTCTCCTTCTTGGAGGATAACTTGGAAAGTTGAGAGAGTAGTTCTTCCCCTTTTTGTTTCGGAGTTTTTCCGGAGGCGTCCGGAGTCGCGACGAGAAGTACGCGTATGAAAGCCATTCTGACTTTTCCGTCTTTCGCGATTCCATCCTCGAATTTTTTACGGAATAAGGAAAACGCAAATTGGGGTTCGGAATATTTCAGATACTTTTCCATATCCTGATCGGAAACTAAATGGTGGTCCTTATTATAAAGTTCCGCCATTTTGAGGAGGCTCAGCTCTTCCAGGATCTTGTTTTGGTTTTCCACCGAAGCATTGGTCTCATCTATTTTACGGCCTTTTAAACTGTAAAAGTAATGGGTTCTAAGCTCTT
The DNA here is from genome assembly GCF_004769195.1 of Leptospira fletcheri. Lineage (NCBI taxonomy): Bacteria > Pseudomonadati > Spirochaetota > Leptospiria > Leptospirales > Leptospiraceae > Leptospira > Leptospira fletcheri. The sequence goes on along the minus strand of NZ_RQET01000001.1, from coordinate 194,962 downwards.
TACGGGTGACCGTACCTCCTTTAAAGGAAGCCAGTACGTCGGAATCTAATTTGCAATCCGCAAATAGGATTCCGAAGAGAGAGAGTACGATGATTTTTTTACTCATGTTTCTTTGATTACCTGATTTTTTCGGAAGTTTGATGGGATTAGTATTTATGAACGGTCTTTCGGGCAGGTTGCTGGCGCTTTCCTTGTATTTCAACGGATATTTCACGGGTCAGACGTTTTTCGTTGTCTTGGTACAAACCCTCAGCGGCTCTTGCTCCTGAGGAAGAGGAAGGAAGGTTCCATCCGCTCGGGATTTCTTTCGTAGAAAGAGAAAGAAGTTCGTCCCTTTGTGAACTGAGCTTTTGCATCTCGGCTCCGATGGACTCTTTTAAAGACTCCGAGTAGTCCCGGTCCGTAGCGATCCGGTCCTTGATTTTTCCCAATTCGGTCAGATCTCTTTCGATCTCTTCCGTTTTTCTGAGAAGGTGAGCGATTTTAATTTTCATACGAACGCCTGCTTATCCGGACGATTCCTCCCTTTCGGATTCTTTCTCCCTATCCCGTTCTTGCAAGTAGGAAAAAAACAACCCCAAGGAATAGCCCGGAAATTCGGGGCCCGGATGGGATGCGGAAACGGCCAAAAAGGAGAACAGGAAGAGTATTTTTTCGAGGAGAGCCTCCTTCCCGTAAAATAGAAGGAGTCCCATACCGGAACAGATCAGAATCGATTTGCTAAAGGAAGGTTCCGTAGGCAAGGAAGGGTTCCCCCCGTACAAATGAATCGCGGTGAGGGAGAGAAGAGAGAGAAGCAAAAGGATCCGTATTTTTTTGCCGAATCCCTTTTTTAAGAATAGTAGGGCTAAGGCAGGAGAGAGGAAGGCGGAAAATTCCTCCCTGGAGTAGGAAAAAATGAGTCCGCAGGCGAATAGAAGCGCGAGGATTCCTTCCTCCGGTACGGATTTGTAATTTCCTTCGGATCGCAGCGATTCCCTGTAGGAAAGGATTCCGGCTAGGCTGATAGAAATTAAGTCCAGAATGTCTTCCGGAGAAGATCCGTCCCAGAGGGAAAGGAGGCAGAGTAGGGTCGGAAATGTCAGAAAAACGGGGGGAAATTTCCGCATGCTTTCGCGGAAATTTAGGGATGTAGCTAAGGTAAGGCCTAGGACCAAGGTTCCGGAAAACGGAAAATCGTACGTTTTGAAAAAGAGAAAGGCGGAAACGAATAACAGAAAAACCATTTGTATCTTTTGGGAAAATTCCGTATCCTGACCAATCGGAGAAACTATGATCCTGAACGAGATATTGATCTCGACGGAAAAGATAGACAACGTTCAGGTTCTGAAGTTGCAAGGTTCTATCAACTCCTTTACGGAGAAAAAATTTCGGGAAGTTCTTTCCGTTGCCGTTCGCCAAGGACCGGTGATTATGGATTTGGAAGACGTGCATCTGATCTCTTCCAAGGGCGTGCAGGCGCTGAAAGAAGTGTATCAGGTCAGTTTCGGCCATAAGAACAAGCTCGTATTGGTGAATATCTCGAAACCGATTTCGAACGTTTTCAAAATGGCGGGCTTGAACGGTTTCTTCCTGATCGCCGGCGACGAAGAGGCGGCCTTAAAAATGGCCTCCAAACGATAAACTAGGAATTAGAAAATTGGAAATTACGCGACCCGCATCCTTCAATTACTTCCGAAAGGCCTGGCATTTGCTCGGGCTTTTGATTCCGGTCTGCTATTATATGGACGTTTTCCAAGGAGCTTTCGGTATGCAGCACGCGACTTGGGTGCTCATCACCGTCATCCTATTCGTCTGTCTTGTATTGTTGGTGGTTCTGGAGTATTCCCGCTTTCACGTTCAAGCGGTCCAAAACCTTTTCGTGAAGGTAGCGGGTCCCTTATTGAAAGAGGAGGAAAAATACAGGATCAACGGAACCTTTCCGTATTTTCTTTCCATCCTGTTCGTCGTACTTTTCTTTCCCCCCGACATAACGATCTTATCCATGCTGTTTCTCGTGATCGGAGATCCTATGGCTGCATGGGTAGGGGTGCACTTCGGCAAAAACCGATTCTCGAACGGAAAATCCAAGGAAGGGATTCTCGCCTTTATCCTTTCCACTTTAGTCGTCGGTCTTTGGTTTTTGTACCTGGTCCAGGCGCAGCCTAAGATACTCGGAATCTATCATTTCGGTTCCGGTTCCTTGGGAGAAAATCTGATTTTGATCCTTCCCGCCATCATTTCGGCCGCAGTTACCGAATTGTATAGCGGGACGTATTGGAACGGGCTGATCGACGATAATCTTCTAATACCCGTAGTTTCCGCGCTCGTTCTGGGAGTCGTGGCCTATTTGGTTTTAGGCATTCATGCGGATCGGATTTTTTTGAACCCTTTGCAGATGATCTATTGATTTTTTCGTTTCGGATCGAATCTCGTTCCGGTTATTTCGTTTCGGGTGGAAGCACGTTATAAACGAAATCGATCCTGGTCTTAAGAGCGCCGGAGAAAAGTGCGGAGGACCAACTGAATTCCAGGTCCGCAGGAAACAAACCGGATTCGTAAGGGTATTGCTTCAGTCGATTTTCCTTTTTTAGTTTTTCCTTAATCATGGATCCGAGATAGTTGAAGGATCCTATCCAGTTCTCGCCGATTTCCAAGCCTTCCATTTTGCCCCGTTCCCCCGCGAAATCGTACATGGCAAAATAGGATTCTTTCAGACGTTTCCTTTCCTCCGGTGTGAAGTTCCGATTTGCGCGGATCACGAAACCGGGAGTCTCCCTTGCATGAAAGTACAGGTAATTCGCCAAGTCTTCCCATGTCTGAGGTCTTTTGTTATTGGGAATCTTCACTTGGTATTTCTTATTTTTTGCGACGGGTTCCTCGCAGTTCCCGTTTCTCGTAAAGTAATCGCAAAGTTCCACGGAACCGATCTGAAGAGCAGTAGGTTCGCAAGCGCCAAGAATGGCAGCAAAGAGGAGGATAAAAGGATTAACGCTTTTCGAGGGATAAAACATAGGATTCTCTCAGATTTGTAAAAAAGTACAGTACTTCCGGTGACTTAAAGAAATTCGGAGCCGAGGGTTGGCAAACCCATTTCTGACCCTGGTACGTATAAACGATTTCGGCAAAGACTCCGTGGAAGAGATACACTCTATGGAGGTCCTCTTCTACGGAAGCTAGTACGAGATTGTAGGGGGTAAGATACCCCGGAAAAATGCGGAAGGACGGATCGGTTTTCCTCAGTCTATCCTGGGTCTTGGAGCATTCCTTTTGCAGACTCGGAAGCTCCTCTCTCGAAATTCTGCGTTTGAACGAAAGGATCCGAGTGTGACGTCCCAAGGGAGAATCCAAAAAGTTCGCGAACTCGTGACTCCACTTCGGGAGCGCTTGGGATTCGTAGAGAGTCTGGGAAAAGATCTCTTCCGCCTTTTCTTTCAGTTTATAATAGCACTCCTCGTCTTCGAAAGAAATCACTAGGAAAAAGGAAGCGGGGAGGGGCTTGCGCTGCTTGACGGTTTGTCTTTGTTTCACTCGGGATGGACTGCTCTGTTCGACAATCGATTTCTTCGGATTGTCCGGAATTCAGGCTATAATTTGGAATCGAAATAATCCAGCAGAATTTTCGTGACCCAATGACCGTCGGGAACCTCCGGGCTGGAATCGGCGACGAACCCCACGTGCCCTCCCTGTTTGGTCAGTAGAACCTTGAGATGTGGAAGCTTTTCCCAAGGCACGGAATCCCATTCGAAGAGGGGAACGACAGGATCGTCCTCCGCATGTACCAGAATCCCGGGATGTCGGATGGAGGCTATGTAATCCTTACAGGAATTTATCTTATAATAATCTAATGCACTCCTGTAGCCGAACGTGGGGGCAGTGATTAAATCGTCGAAATCGAAGAAGGACCGCACGTTCGCTAGATTCGCTCCGATCTCCGGAGCCAATTGCACGACTCCCTCTTTGATTTTGCGGCGGAAGCTGTTCAGAAAATGTTCCCGATAAAATCTTCCCCTGGCGGAATCGATAAACGCGCAGTTTTTGGCCAGATCGAAAGGAGGGGAAACCGCGGAGAAGGCTTTCGCCGGGCGATCCGTTCTTTCTCCGAAAAATTTTAAAATCAGATTGGCGGAAAGAGAAAAGCCGGATACGAAAACCTTGCTGCAGACGGACTCTCGGACATAGTCCAATACGTCTTCCAGGTCCTCCGATTGACCGGCGTAATACGAATGTTTTGCGAAGCCTCTTCCTCTTCCGCAATTTCTAAGGTTCACTCGAACGGTTCCGTATCCTCTATTTAGCGCTCCTTGCGCCAGAGAAACCAGGTAAGGGCTTTCCGAATCTCCTTCCATTCCGTGGAGCATGACTATATACGCACCGTTCCACTTAGGCCCTTTCTTTCCATAGCTGGAAACGGGGGGATTGTGTTCCAACCAAAGGATGTCTTGGGAATCGTCCCGAACCGTAAGAAGGACATCCTCGCAGAAATATTCGGTTCGCAGCCGATTTGCGGGCGGAAAAAAGGTATTGTAGATGGTTTGAGCGTGTTTACCGGAAACGAAGCGCTTTGGTCGAAACGGAGGATGATCCATAAAGAAAACCTTATATTCCGTTTTCCTGAAAGAATTCCTTCCAATCTTCCGATTGGGCCTTGCTTAGGAGATTCTTCTTTTCCAGGTATTTGCGGAAGCGCTTGAGGAAATCCTTCACCTTCTTTTGGATATTAACATCGCCGGGGTGCATGTCGGGTAGGTAAAAATGAAAGAACTCGTCCAGTTCGAAGGAACCTAGGTTGCTCAGGCTCATTTTTTCCCGATCGTCTTCTTCCTCGGCGAATAATAATTCGCAGAATTCCAGGAGCAGGGAAGAGAATGCCTCGTCGCTATCCGAGGCTCGCCCTTGCGGATTTTCCAGAAAGCCTTTTAGGGCGTCTTCGATCCTGCGAGCCTCCGACAAAGAACTCCTCCTTACGAATTCGATTTCGGGAATTCTATTTTAGTGGCGAGGGTGTCCACGATGCCGTATTGGATCGCTTCGTCCGCATCCATATAATAATCCCTGTCCGTATCCTCCTCCAGTTTGGAGACGGGGTGACCGCAAGCATCGGCTAGGATTTGGTTCAACCTTGCTCTGGTTTTGAGGATTTCTTCGGCCTGGATTTTCAGATCCGAAGCGGGGGCTACGATCTGACCTCCGATGGAAGGCTGGTGGATCATCACTTTTCCGTTGGGCCAAATGGAACGTTTGCCCTTGACTCCTGCTGCAAGTAGAACGGATCCCATGGATGCCGCCAATCCCATACAAACGGTGTGTACGGGAGAACTGATCATTTTGATCGTATCATAAATCGTAAGTCCGGAAGTCACGACTCCTCCGGGGCTGTTAATATAAAACGTAATATCTTTTCCGGGGTCCGCCATTTCTAGAAAGAGGAGTTTGCCCACGATATCCTTTGCGGATTCGTCCGTCACAGGTCCCCAAAGAAATATTTTTCTATGGTCGATCAGCTTCCTGGAAATTTTGCTTCCGGTAAGTTCTTCGAAAACTTCCGTAATTTTCTCGGTCTCAGACATTCTGGCTCCCTTAAGCGCTTCGTTGTTCCAGTTTCTTCTTACGCAATTTTCTGAAAACACCAATACATACGAACGCGACAAAGGATACGTAAAAAAAGCGGATCAATTGGATAGGAGGGACGGGCAGATCCTTTCCCGCGCGGAGGGCGATCAAACGAGAGGCCAGAACCGGCCGGTTTTCCGACCTAGGTTCGGCTTCCTTGAATTTGATAATATGGGCATTTTCGGATAAGAGGTAATATCTCCTGGCTTCTCTTTCCAAGGCGACCTTGTCGTCCCGTAACAGTTTTTGCCTTTCTTCCAATTGGCGGTTTTCGTATTCCAACCTTTCCACATCCAGGCGCAGTTCGGAGAGGTTGGTTTCGAGAGTGGACCTCACGACCAGGCCGGATTCTCCCAGGATCGTAAAATAGAAGAGTCCTGAGAGAAAAACCAATCCTAGGAAAAGCCTGTTCGCGAGTTTCGAGCCCATGGGGTTATAGATTATAAAAGGTCTCCCTTCCTTTGTATACCGCAGAATTTCCGAGTTCCTCTTCTATCCTGAGGAGTTCGTTGTATTTTGCGATCCGATCCGTCCGGGACAAGGATCCCGTTTTGATCTGGCCTGCGTTCGTTCCGACCGCGATATGCGAAATCGTAACGTCTTCGGTTTCTCCCGATCTATGACTGATCACATTCGTGTACTTCGCCTTTTTGGCCATGTCGATGGAGGCCAGAGTTTCGGACAAGGATCCGATTTGGTTCACCTTAATCAGGATCGAATTCCCGACTCCGGAGGAAATCCCCTTGGAGAGTTTTTCTATGTTCGTGACGAAGAGATCGTCTCCGACCAATTGGACTTTTTTCCCCAGTTTTTGGCTCAGGATTTTCCAGCTGTCCCAATCGTTTTCGTCCAGACCGTCCTCGATAGTAATGATCGGATACTTCGCGGCAAGATTTGAATAGTATTCCACTAATTCTGCGCCGGTAAATTCCTTATTTCCTTCTCCGCCGAGCACGTATTTTTTCTTGGATTTATCGTAGAATTCGGAAGAGGCAGCGTCCAGGCCCAAAAGGATGTCCTTTTCGGGCTTGTATCCCGCTTTTTCGACGGCTTCTAGAATGACTTCCAACCCTTCCACATTACTGGCGAGGTCCGGAGCGAATCCGCCTTCGTCTCCGACCGCAGTGTTCAGTTTTTTGGATTTGAGTACCGATTTCAGGCTATGGAATATTTCCGCTCCAACCCGAAGGGCTTCCCGAAAACTGGATACTCCTATCGGGAGGATCATGAATTCCTGAAAATCCACGTTGTTGTCGGCGTGAGCACCGCCGTTCAGGATGTTCATCATGGGGACTGGAAGTTCTCTAGCGAAGTTTCCTCCGATATATCTGTACAAAGGGAGGCGGGTATGGGAGGCGGCGGCTTTGGCGACGGCCAAGGAGGTTCCTAAAATAGCGTTGGCGCCTAATTTGGATTTATTCTTGGTTCCGTCTTTGTCCAGCATGAGCGCATCGATCCTATTTTGGTCGAGAGCGTCTTCCCCTAACAACAATTCTTTGATTTTCAAATTCACATGATCTACGGCTTTGAGAACTCCCTTACCGCCGTATCTGGATTTGTCTCCGTCTCTAAGTTCCACCGCTTCGTATTCGCCCGTAGAGGCGCCGGAGGGAACGGCAGCCCTACCGAAAGACCCGTCTTCTAATTTTACATCCACTTCTACCGTCGGATTTCCACGAGAGTCCATGATTTCTCGGGCTGTAATTCCGGAGATTTTGGAAGATTTGAGCATGATAGTTCCTGTAATTCTTTCCCGAAGGATTTTTTCAGAGATTCTTCGCGTTCTGCAAAATAAATCAAGCGGGAAACGGGGAAAAAAGGTTGCTCGCACTTTAGGAGAAGATGCAAACTTTCGCATTAGGGTCCGTCGGAAGGCGGAGCGTTTCCGAAAGATACGGAAGGAGGTTCCCTTTGTCCGATACCGAACTTTCGACGGAATTCGAGATCATCCGCGATTCTTCCAGGTTGGACCGTTTGCGCGAAGCACGGTCGAAGGAGATCCTTTTTTTGCCCGATCATTTTCTAGGAATGCCTCCGGTCTCGAACCGGGATTTTTCCTATACAGTCGAAAGGGAATTTATTCTGGAAGGGAAGGCGACCTTCGAAAACAGGAATAGCCGGGTTACCATTCGTCCGGCAACGGATCCGAAAAGGTCCTCTTTTTCCTGGAAGGGGAACCGATTTCCCTTGCACCCTTCCTATTGTATCAAAGGAAATCATAATATTCAATTGGGAGAAGTGAAGATCATCGAGCATCCTCTGGCGTGGATGTTGGCTTACGGTGTCTATGCGGATCTAGAAACCACCGAGTCGAGTTTTCCGACCTTCGACAACTGCGATCTTCCGTATTCCGACGGTTTAAAGGACAATTTTCGAAAATTGGAAAAGAGGAAACCGATTTTTCCCTCTTCTCCTTTTGCGATGGAATGGGAAAAAGGATATTGTATCTTGGAACCTCCTACGAATTCCAAGGATTCCGACGAGTTGATTTTGGACCACCAGGTTTCTTATCCCGGAACTTCCGTCGGAAATTCGAGAATACAGGTAACGTTCGGTCCGGAAACGTTCTCTTATTTCTGCGATGCTCGAACGACTGCGTTCCGAACCAAACCAGAGGCGGAAAAGTTCCACCAAATCGGTCTGGCCGGAGGTTTGAAGGACTATCCGTTTACTCTGGAGAACGTACTTCTGTTGGACGAGGATAGAATCTATAATTCTAGGGAAAAATTTCAGGATTCGAAAACGGGTAAGAACTTCGAGTTTCTCTGTCACGAGTTGATCGACATTTGCGCTTGGCTCAGGTTCGTCGAAGAAGAATATTCGGGAAGATTTGTGGGAAGGATGACCACGTATTTGTTCGACCATCACAAGCAGATCGACATCTCTCGCTTCGCCTGCGATCCGGAACGTTTGGCGGAATTCGATTTGCAAATTCTCGGATAGATTGTCGCAAGAGAAACGGTAACGACGGTTCTATTCTGAAATCGATTTTGGAACGAAATTCTCGCAGGCGAAATTTATTTCTTATCGGTTTAAAAACAGTTGCAAGCAAAGAGCGAAACGCTCAGAAATGAAAAAAAATCATCTGGATGAATTTGAAATGAGGAAAAAAGCGTTCTTTCTCTCGAATCTTTTCTGTGTGCTTCTCGTAAATTGCGCGGTCTTGGATCCGATCGGTTTCACGTACGATAGGGTCAAAGGAGATGTGGCATCCAATGAAATCCAAAATGCGGCCATTACGACCGACCTTGTCAATTCGGCCATTCTTTCCGGCAAGGCAACCGTCTCTATTCTTTCCGTGATTGCAGGGGATGTTGCCGGAATCGATCCGACGAAGTACTATAAAAAGTCCGTTGTAGACCAATGCGTAAGCGATATCAAAGGATTTAAAGGATACCTGATCGGTTCCACTTTGACGATCGTAACTTCCTGTCAAAAAATCGAAGCGGACGGTTTGATTTACTAAGAATCGATCCAAAAGTCGGGCGGGGGGCATTTTTCCCGTCCGTTCTTCGCCGTCCTTTTTCAATGGCACGGACATGATTCCTCGAAAACTCGGGCATAGAAAACGCTTTTCAGGGAAGGAATTCCCCTGAATTTTGTTTTTAAGCATGTCCGATCCTAAATACATCCGTAATTTCTCCATTATTGCTCATATCGACCACGGAAAATCCACGCTGGCCGACCGACTTTTGGAGATCGGAAGGATCACGGACGATCGAACCAAGAAAGACCAGATTTTGGATTCTATGGATATCGAAAGGGAAAGAGGGATCACGATCAAGGCGAATAACGCTACCTTCAATTACCTTGCCGAAGACGGGCATACGTACACGATGAATTTGATCGATACTCCGGGGCACGTGGATTTTACCTACGAAGTCTCTCGCTCTTTGAAAGCATGCGAAGGGGTACTTTTGATCGTAGACGCGAGTCAGGGGGTGGAAGCCCAAACTCTCGCCAACTTGTATCTTGCTATGGAGCAGGACTTGGCGATCATTCCCGTTATGAATAAGGTGGACTTGCCTGCCGCCGACGTGGAAAGAACCAAGTTGCAAATCGAGGATAGCCTCGGATTGGATGCGGAAAAGGCGGTGGCTATTTCCGCAAAGACCGGGTTGAACGTAAAAGCGGTTTTAGAGGAAATTACGAAGCAGATTCCTGCTCCCACAGGAGATTCGAAAGGACCGCTGAAGGCATTGATCTACGATTCCTATTTCGACCCATATATGGGGGTCGTCATTAAAACCAGAGTATTCGACGGAACCGTAAAAAAAGGGGACCGGATCCTTCTCATGAGCAACCAGAAGGATTTTACAGTGAACGAAGTCGGGATCAAAGGAATCGGACTTCTACCTACGGAAACCCTTTCCACAGGGGAAGTGGGTTATATCATCGCAGGGATCAAAAAGGTTTCGGACGCCAGGTCGGGTGATACCGTAACGCTTTACTCTAATCCTACTCAGGATGCCGTTCCGGGATATAAGGACGCCAAGCCCATGGTCTTTGCGGGTCTCTTCCCGATCGCGGGGGAGCAGTTCGAAGAGTTGGTCGACGCGATCGAAAAGATGAAATTGAACGATGCGGCTTTGGTCTACGAAAAGGAAAGTTCCGCCGCTCTGGGTTTCGGGTTTCGGGTAGGTTATCTCGGCCTTTTGCACATGGAAATCGTGCAGGAAAGATTGGAAAGGGAATTCAATCTGGATCTGATCACGACGGCTCCTTCGGTCAAATACACGATCCATACCAGGAAAGGAGAGGTCTTCGATATAGACAATCCTTCCAAATTTCCCGATCCGATCCATATAGAAACCACGGAAGAGCCTTATGTAAAGGCGTCCATCATCACTCCTATCGAATACGTCGGGAACATCATGTCTCTCGCAATGGATAAGCGCGGGATTCAATTGGATACCGTATATCTTTCCCAGGAAAAGGTCCAGTTGACGTACGAGTTGCCTCTTGCCGAGTTAATATTCGAATTTTATGATAAATTAAAATCTTTGACGCGAGGGTATGCGTCCTTGGATTACGAGCCTTCCGGCTATAAGGCTTCCCAATTGGTCAAAATGGATATATTGGTAAACGGGGAACCTGTGGATGCATTGTCCATGATCGTGCATCGTTCCAAAGCGGAACAGAGAGGGCGGGAGATTATAGAAAAACTGAAGGAACTCATTCCACGTCACCAATTCATGATCCCGATCCAAGCGGCAGTAGGAGGAAAAATCCTGGCCCGCGAAAGTATCTCCGCATTGAGAAAGAACGTAACCGCAAAATGTTACGGTGGAGACATCACCCGTAAGAAGAAACTGTTGGAAAAACAGAAGGAAGGAAAGAAGCGGATGAAGCAGATCGGAAACGTGGAAATCCCTCAGGAAGCCTTCCTTGCCGTCCTAAAAACGGGAGATTAAAATTGGAGGGGAATCGATCCCCTTTCGAGTTCTTCACTCCGATCCAACCTATTTTGAGGGTGGGCGGTTCCGAAATTTTCGTAAAGAGAGAAGACCGGATCTTTTTCTCTCAAGGCACTAAGATTCGAAAACTCAAAGGAATTTACGAATCTTTAAAGTCGATTTCCGATTCCGAAAGTCGATTCCGTGCGGTTCTGCGCGGCAATCTGCATTCTAACGCGATTCTATCCGGAGTTCTTTTTTTTCATTGGATGGGAATTTCGGTCAAGGTGGAGGCGTATTCTCGGAACCCGGAATTGGAGAGTCCGGCATCGATTTTGGCTCGGCGCTTTTCGGAGATTTCCCTTTATTCTAGCAGGAGAGAATGGGAAGAGCAGACAGCCAAAATTCCTGCTTTCGATTTTTCCGGCGGACCGATCGGACGTTCCGGAGGAGAGAAGTTTGGTAAAGAAATTTTGTCGGGCAGCTCGGAAGTTCGCTTGCCGGAATATCTTTTTTGTTCTCCCGCCTTCCATGGACTTTCCTCTCTTTGGGAGGAAATCGATCCGAGGGATTTCGACTGGCTCGTGCTGGATGTCGGCTCCGGATTGACTTGGCTTTCCGCATTAAGATGGAACCAGATTCCAGTCCTGGGAATCAGTTTAGGCTTATCTTTCCCTAGAATGAAAGACTGGATTTTACGAAACACGGAGAACATCGGATTTCCCGATTCGGACCTGCGGTGGTCCTCGTTGTTCGATCCTAGGTCGCAATTCGGGGAAAAATCTTTCGCGTTTCGCAGCGGAAAAAAATGGAAATCCCTAGCGGAGAAGTTTTCCACTAGGACCGGAATCTTTATCGAGCCGGTTTATGCAGCCAAATCCTTATTCGTAATAGAGGAACTGGTCAAAGCAAAAGAATTAAAGGGAAGGATTTTGTATGTGTACCAAGGAGGGATTTTGCAAAGTCTTTCTCTACTAGGGAAAGAATAGAAAGGACGGACAAAGGAAAAATCTACCGGGGCTCTTGTCCCCGGTAGAGGAGGGACTTTAGGAGAGAATGTAATCCCGATTGAGCATTCTGATGAAATCCCTTTTGATATCTTTCGGGCAAGCCGCCTCGCATTCGTACTGGTTGGTACAGTTTCCGAAGCCTTCCTTGTCCATAGCGGAGACCATTTTCTTGACTCGTTCCTGCTTTTCCACTTGTCCTTGGGGTAAGAGAGCCAGGTGGGAAACTTTCGCGGAGACGAAGAGCATTGCGGAAGCGTTTTTACAGGAAGCAACACAGGCACCGCATCCGATGCAAGTTGCGGCGTCCATAGCCAGGTCCGCGTTCTTTTTCGCGACAGGAAGAGCATTCGCATCGGGAGCTCCTCCCGTATTGATGTTGACAAATCCTCCGGATTGGATGATCCGATCGAAGGCGCTGCGGTCCACAACTAGGTCTTTGATCACCGGAAAGGCCTTAGCTCTCCAGGGTTCCAGAAAGATCGTATCTCCGTCCTTGAAGGATCTCATATGGAGTTGGCAAGTAGTCACACCGGGAAGAGGTCCGTGTGCTTCGCCGTTGATCATGATATTGCAGGACCCACAGATTCCTTCCCGACAGTCGTGTTCGAAAGCGATCGGATCTTCGCCTTTTTCGATCAGTTCTTCGTTGACCACGTCCAACATTTCCAAAAAGGACATATCTTCGGAAATCCCTTTGGCGGGATAATCCACGATTTTTCCCTTTTCCTGGGAGTTTTTCTGTCTCCAGATTTTCAGTTTGAGATCCATTATTTATAGCTCCTCGTTGCGAGTTTAATGTTCTCGAATTCCAGGTGTTCCCTGTGTTCGACCGGTTTTCCGCCAACTCCCTTCCATTCCCATGCCGTGACATGACAGAATTTACTATCGTTACGTTTGGCTTCCCCGTCTTCCATCTGGTGTTCCGTTCGGAAGTGTCCACCGCAGGATTCTTCTCGAGTGAGGGCGTCCAGGCAGAGTAGTTCCGCAAATTCCAAGAAGTCCGCGACCCGACCGGCTTTTTCCAAAGACTGGTTCAATTCCGCGCCGGATCCCGGGACGTTCACGTTCTTCCAGAATTCTTCCCGGATTTGCGGGATTTTCTGCAGAGCTTCCTTTAGGCCTTTGTCGTCCCTTGCCATTCCACATTTGTCCCAAACCAATTTTCCCAATTCGCGGTGGAAGGAATCGACGGTCCGTTTTCCTTTGATGGAAAGAAATTTATTGATTTTTTCCGTGTTCTCCGTCTCGGCCTTCTTGAACTCGGCGTGATCGGTCGAAGGAGTTTTTCCGAATCCGACTTCCGCCAGATAATTTCCGATCGTATACGGTAACACAAAATATCCGTCCGCCAATCCTTGCATTAGAGCCGAAGCGCCCAAACGGTTGGCTCCGTGGTCGGAAAAGTTCGCCTCTCCGATTACGAACAAACCCGGAAGGTTGCTCATGAGATTGTAGTCCACCCAGAGTCCGCCCATCGTATAGTGAACGGCGGGATAGATCCGCATCGGCGACTTGTAAGGGTTTTCTCCGGTGATTTGTTCGTACATCTGGAATAAGTTTCCGTATCTTTCCGCGATGGTGTGCTCGCCAAGGCGTTGGATGGCGGAAGAAAAGTCCAAATAGACCCCTTGGCCTCCGGGACCGACTCCTAGGCCGGCGTCGCAAACTTCTTTTGCGGAACGGGAAGCGATGTCCCTCGGACAAAGGTTTCCGTAGCTAGGATATTTTCTTTCCAGATAATAGTCCCTTTCTCCTTCCGGGATGTCCGCCGGATTCCGGGTATCTCCCTTCTTCTTCGGCACCCAAATACGGCCGTCGTTTCTAAGAGATTCCGACATCAAGGTCAGTTTGGACTGATGGTCTCCGGTAACCGGGATACAGGTGGGGTGAATCTGCGTATAACAAGGGTTCGCAAAGAAGGCACCCTTTTTATACGCGCGGAAGGTCGCGGTGACGTTGGAGCCTTTTGCGTTCGTGGAAAGATAGAATACGTTTCCGTATCCTCCGGAAGCTAGTACGACCGCGTCTCCTGAGTGAACGGAAATTTTGCCGGTAACCAAATCCCGGATCACGACTCCTTTGGCGTGTCCGTCCACGACTACCAAATCCACCATTTCGGTTCTAGGATACATTTTCACGTTTCCTAATCCGATTTGTCTGGAGAGGGAAGAGTAAGCGCCTAAAAGCAATTGCTGTCCGGTCTGTCCCTTTGCATAAAATGTCCGGGAGACTTGGGCTCCTCCGAAGGATCGGTTGTCCAAATGACCTCCGTATTCCCTCGCGAACGGAACCCCTTGCGCGACGCATTGGTCGATGATATTCGCGGAGACTTGTGCAAGACGGTACACGTTTGCTTCTCTCGCTCGGAAGTCGCCGCCTTTGATGGTATCGTAAAACAGGCGGTAAACGGAATCTCCGTCGTTTTGGTAATTCTTTGCCGCATTGATTCCGCCCTGTGCCGCGATGGAGTGGGCTCTTCTCGGGCTGTCTTGAAAGCAGAAGGTTTTTACATTATAGCCGAGTTCCGCAAGTGTGGCGGAGGCGGATCCTCCGGCAAGTCCGGTTCCTATGACTAGAATCGTATATTTACGTTTGTTAGCGGGGTTTACTAATTTGATATGGGATTTGTAACTGTCCCATTTTTGTTCCAAGGGTCCCGAAGGGATTTTTGAATCTAAGCTCATTCTATTGTGCTCCTGGTAACTTTACATATCCCAGTAGGATAGAAAGCGGAATGGAAGAGTTTCCTACGAAAATCAGGATCGCATAAGCGATCGCAAAGGCGTTGGTTTTAGGCGCCCAAAAGGATGTGTTGAGACCGAAGGTTTGGAAAACGCTAGAGACTCCGTGCCTGAGGTGGGAAGCCAGCAAAAACATCCAAAGCACGTACGCTCCGGAAACGATCGGATTTTGAAATCCGAGAACGACCATGGAATACACGTCGTGGCGACCTTGCGCGTCTTTTAATGCAAAGTCTTTGGGATCGGTAATGCCCAAAGTAAAATGAGCTAGGTGGTAAAGGATCGCCCCGAAAATCACCAAGCCGGTCAGAGCCATCATTCTGGAAGAAAGAGTGGCTTGGATCGTGCTGTTTTTCACGTATCCGACCGGTCTTGCCTGACGGTTTTCCACCGAAAGTCGAATCGCATAATAGACATGCAACACGAAGGCCACTAGTAACGTACCGCGAGCGATCCAAAGAAGTCCGCCGAGGCTTTGTAGAAACGCGGCATAGCTGTTGATCTTATCCGGTTCCTGGAAGATCTGGAGGTTCCCCAGCATGTGAAAAAACACAAAGCCGAAAAAAACGAGTCCGGTAATCCCTACGATAGTTTTCCTACCGATGGAAGACCTAAGGTATCCAGCCTGAAAGTCCATTCAAAATCTCCTGTGAGAGTCATGGGAAGAAGTCATCGATTTGTTTTGCGGGAGGGAGAATCCTTAAAGGAAGAAGCGTCTCCGATTTGTCCCAAGTTTTAGGGTAAAAAAACTGCTTTGGACGGAAAGTAACTTTTAAACTAAGGGACAAAAAATGGACATTTGCAAGAAAAGGAAGGAACCCGGTCCGAACCTTCCATTGTGCGATGCGAAAATTTTCCTCGAATCGAAGAGAGGTGAATTTACGATTTTGGTCGGAGATGCGACGGGGAAGAAAAGGGAAAACCATGGAATTCGACCCTGAAATTCGAAGCATCCTTGCGAAAATCTCAAATACTTCCGAAACGAAGGAAAGTTTCCCGTTTGCCTGGGAAAAGGGAAGGGAACTGTACGCAAAGGGAAAATACTTCGAGCTGCACGAAGTATTCGAATTCCAATGGAAGAAGGAAGCTAGAGGACGTAGGCTGTTATTACACGGCTGGATCCAGTTGGCAATTTCCTTAAATAAGATTTTCGTAAAACCGAATGTTCGCGGCGCGAGGATGCAGGCGGAAAAATCCAAACAAAAATTCGAAGCATTGCTTCTTTCCGGAGAGCTTTCCGAAATCGGAAAAAGAATCGTTCCGGAATGGATCGGGTTTTTGGATTCTCTTTTGTCCGAATTTTCGGACGAAAATCGTTGGGATCTCGAACGAATCCAAAAACTCCCGCTGCCTATTTTGACCAAAACGGGAGAGGAATTGCTTTCTTCCTCCGGATCCGATTCCATTCTGGATACGAATATGGGTTCTACAGAAATTCAGATCGGCAAAACGGTAAAAGGGACTTTCGAGTCGGGAGGATACAAACTCTCGTATTCCATCCGGAATAACGGTAAGGGGAGGGCGCTCCTTCAACTTCACGGATTTATGGATTCCTCCGATACCTTCGTGTTTCAGGAGGAATTTCTTTCCGAATATTTCGATCTGTACAGATTCGATTATCGTGGTCATGGAGATTCGGAATGGTTGCGAGAAGGGTTCTATCATTTCATGCTTCCGTTAGTCGACACCCAAAGTTTTATCTCCAAATTTCTGCCGGAAAAATTTCATATACTGGGCCATTCTATGGGGGGAGGTTTGGGATCCAGGATCGCAGGATTGGTACCGGAGAGAGTAGAATCTTTGGTATGTTTGGAGGGATTCAGCTCTTTGCCGAATCCGGAAAAAGAACGGAAACGTTTCCGCTCCTGGCTGGAAACTTGGGAAAATAGTTTGGCGGGAAGGGAAAGAAAGAGACAAAAGAGTTTTCGAAACGTGGAAGAAGCGGCCTCCAGACTTTCCCCGGTGTATCCTAGACTACCTAAGGAACGGCTGCTTGTCATCGCGACGTATTTGACCAAACCTGTGGAAGACGGATTCGTCTGGAAAAGCGACCCGATCTATAAAAGCGGTCCGCCGGTATTCATCAGTCCTCAATTCACGAGGCATCTTTGGGAAAGTGTGTCGTGTCCCGTGCTTGTAGTCTACGGTAAGGAAACCAATCTTCCTTTGGATGATCCGAAAGAAGTGTTTTCACATCTCCGAAATCTTACCTACATCGAGCTGGAAGAAGCGGGCCACAATATGCACCATGATCGTCCGGATCTTCTTGCAAAAGTGATGGAGGGATTTTATTCCGGGAATTCTCTCGTCTGAAGGCAGGAATTTTCTCCGAATGGAATGTCCGACCGCGAAAAAAAAGGATCTCCTTGTTGATAAGAACTAAAATTCCGTAGAACTAACTTAACTCCCCGAAAAACTCCTATGCGACGGAAGGAGAGGAGTGTATTTTTGTCAAAAAGTTGCATAGACAAAAATGTTTCTACGAATTCTCAGTGCCGCCAGATACGGAACTCCGCTAATCCTTCTTCTATTTTCCAGCCAATTGATTGCAGTGCAGTCCATCCTACTTCGAAATGGAAGTACGGTAAAAGGGACTGTGATCACTCAAAACGAAAAAAATATACAGGTAAAGGGGGAAGACGGTAGGCTCGTTACCATCCCCAAAAAGTCCATTTTAAAGGTCATTTACAAGGAAGTTACGAAAGAAGAAGAGAAGAAAATCCGGCAGGAAGAGGAGAAAAAAATCCAGAACATCCAGCAGCCTCAATCCGCTCAGGAGGAGATCCCTGTCATTCCTGAAGTTCCGCAAGAGCCCGTTTTTGTCCCGCCTCCTAAGCCGACCAGAAGTCGGTGGAGCCTAGTCTGGAGATCCGCAGTATTGCCTGGTTGGGGGCATATCTATGCGGATCGTAAAAAAACGGGATGGATCTATGGAGGAACATTCGCTGTCGCTCTCGGATATAGCATCATATCCGCAGAACATGCGAAATCCGCAAAATCCAGTTATGACCAGGCCACGTTCAACTCTGCCTTGATTTTCGGAAATTCTCCGATCGGACTGGGAAGGTTCAATTTGGAAGGCCAGAGGAGCGAATACCAAAAGGACGTGAAACAATACAACCAATCTCTTGCTATTCTAGGGACCGTTTATTTGGTACAATTGGTCCATAGCTATTTCACCGGAGGGACCTGGGCGGCCGAAGAGACGGTCGTTTCCGCGGACGGAACTCCGGTGCGCAACGGCTTCCAATGGAATGCGGGTTATGACAGGGTTCCGACTTCCGTATTTACAAGTACAAGTTTCGCAAACGGTTGGTATGGGAAGGCGTTGTACGGAGAAGTCCGGTATTCAACACTGTTTTAGAAGGTTCATTTCGGGTTTTGGGGAGGAGAGTGTATGAAATCGATGCAGAGTAGATTGTCTAGAACTGCGGCGGGTTTTTTTCTTTTGTTCATTTGTAGCGGATGCATGAAATTTCAGGAAGCCTCCTTAGACCCGCAATCCAATTTCTCTTTGCTGACCACTCTTCTCGGAATCGGAGATTCCGTCGGTTACAATAGCTTTCCCGACATGTACCAGCGATTTCGAACCGTCGGAACAGGGGTGCAATTTTCGTACATTACCCGCCAGAAAGGACTGCAACCTAGCGTTCTAGATCTGCTTTTTACCGGAGGAAGTACGGGGACTTATACGGTTTCCACGAACGTTCCCGGGAGCGGGCTTTTGAGTTCTACCATCGCATTGAATGCCGGCGCGAACGGGTCCGCGAGCGGTTTCTATGCGATGTTCGAAGTGACTGGTACGAACACTTATTATTTTGCACAGGGAGTTTTGCCTCTTACGCAAGGAGCAAATCTCAATTTTACCCAAGTGACCCCGCCGATGGGAGGAACTGGGTTTACTTCGATCTATTACAATTCGGGGTATTATTATTGGTGCGAAAGCGGTGCGTCATACAATTGCTACCGGGCGATTAGCTTTCCGAGTTCCGGAACGTCGATTGCGAATCTTACAACCTGTGTCGGTCCGAAAAGTTCGGGCACCGGATATGAATTTTGCGGTTTCGGAATTTCCGGTTCTTCCGGTGCGTATTCCATGAGCGGACAGTCCGTTTCCAGCGCCGGACTTTCTTCTAACGTCACTACTTCTCTTATATCGTCGTACGGGTATACCCCTTTTACGCTCAACGGGAGTAATGCATCCTGGGCGTTTGCGGACGGCTATAGCCAAGCCTTCTTTTTGGATGTGGGTTCCGCTACGACTTCTTTGCGTATCAATACTACGCCGGTCACGAACTTTACCGTGAGTTCGAGCGCCACTTTTACCACTGTGAACGTCACTCCTCCTTTGTATTTGACGACGACGAGTTCGATCAGCCAAACCGTGGCGCGGATGGGAGTTTCCGGATCCGGAGTTTTAGTTTCCACCATGTACCCCGAGATTTCCGCTCAAGCAGGGTATTCTCCTCTTTACGTCAGCTTGGATGCGGGAGCGACCTGGACTCTCGTTGATACGAGCGCTTTGCCTTTGGGAGCCGCAGGATCCTCTTTTTACGCGAACGCTTACACTTCCACCATTGATTCCACGAACGCAATTACGATATTCATCAGCGTTCCGAGTGCGACCGGAACCGGACTGTACTGGTATACCACTACGAATAACGGAGCGAGTTGGACGGGACCGAATCAGGTTCCGTTTCCGAACTGAAGACCTTCACATCCATTCAGTACTTCTAAATTAGCGGACATAAATATTTTTCGAAGGAAGAAATAAAAAAAACTTGTACTTTTACCTAGGTTCTTTAGGCTACCGTTCAACGTTTTTGCCGAGGAGCAACCATGGAACAGGGAAATAAATTCAGAGACCAACTCGAAAGATATGTCAACTACCGCGGAATCGACATCGTACTTCATCTCAAAGACGGGTCCGTAGTGGAATTGGACAAAAACAGGAGATTGGTCGGAGAAGAGATCGTTTATTTCCCCGATAAAATGAACGTAAGCAAAGTTCCGCTGACGATGATCAGCAAAGCGGATCTATTCGTAGCCTAGACGGAATCGTCTCGGTCGTTTCCGCTCCTAGGAACGAAAACGACCGATTCAGAATCGCTTTTACCCGCTTTTTAAGCGAGGTCCCGGATCAGATCCTCGATCGCCTCTATCTTACCGAAATCCTTTTCGGTGTAATTTAGATAAACGTCGTATTCGAAGTTCGAAATCCGTTCGCATTTGATCACTTTCATCATTAGTTCGATCGAGCCGGAAAGACTGAGCACTCCTATCTGTATGGAAAGGTTGGTTCCGGGATCTACGGCCGAGTCGCTTCTCATTACGAGTCCGACAAGAACGTTCTCCGCGAACCTAAGTTTGGTGTCGTCGATCGTCTCAAAACGAACGTTTAAGGTGGAAGGGATTCTATTGTATTTCATGGCGGTCCTCCCGTTTGCACTAACCCTAATCGAGGATACTTACATACAGATTAAGGAATTTTTACGATTTTAAGCGCGACTTTTGTCAGTAAAAGATCCCTATCCAATTTTGTTCCTCAAGGATCTAACAGCAATTAGCGTGCCTACAGGAAGAGAGATTGAAAGAAATTTTAAAGTAGGCTAAAGAAGACGCGGATCGCCTTTTCGTTGCGTTTTCTCGCTTCACGTAAGGGTTTTGGCGGGAAAAAAGGATCAAACGGATTGAATCGAGAGAAGACCCGCTGTTCAATTTGGCAGCTATTTGATCTAAAGAGAACGGATTTTACGATTTGTTAAACGAATCCAAATCAAGGACGGAAAGAGTCTAGGACGGCGATCTTAGAGGGTTTAGTACAGGATTCTGGTCTTAATGGATCCCGGATGCCTCTCGATTTTTTCCTTCAGCTCGTCACCGACCGTCATGTTGATTACCATCGACAGGTAGCCGATTTCCGCGCTGGTACCCAAATGTTGGGAACTGATATTTGCTCCTACTTCCGAAACCATCGCGTTGATATCCTTCAGGAATCCAGGTTGGTTCTTATGGACATTCAGGATGCGATACATTCCGGTCGGAATCGGATTCAATTCCAATTGCGGAAAGTTCACGGCGAAGGAAGTCGAGCCGTTATTGACGAATTTCAATAGCTTACTGGCCACTTCGGAACCGATGTTCTTCTGGGCTTCCTCTGTGGAACCTCCGATGTGCGGTGTAAGGATCACGTTCTGCAGATTCTGCATTGGAGTCAGGAACGGATCGTTATTGGATTCGGGCTCCTCGGGAAAAACGTCCACACCTGCACCGGCGATATGCCCGCTTTTGATGGCTTCCGCCAGGGCTTCCAGGTCTAACACTTTTCCTCGGGACAAGTTGATGACATACGCACCCTTTTTCGTTTGGTCGATCTGCTTTTTGCCGTACAGATTCGTAGTTTCCGTCGTCTCCGGAACATGAAACGTAACAAAGTCGGAAATTGCCAATAACTCCTCGTAGGAGTGGGCAGGGGTCGCGTTTCCTAAAGGAAGTACCGTTTGGACGTCGTAATAGACTACCTTGAGGCCCATGGCTTCCGCAAGGACGGAAACCTGGCTGCCGATATGACCGTACCCTACGATTCCTAGGGTTTTTCCGCGTACTTCGAAACAATTCTTGGAGATCTTATTCCAGATCCCGGCATGGGTGTTTCGGATATGGTCGGGAACTCGCCTGGCCAGGAGCACGATCTCCGCTATCACCAATTCCGCTACGGATCTGGTATTCGAATAGGGGGCGTTGAATACTGGAATTCCCTTGCTTTCGGACTCCGCCAGGTCGACCTGGTTGGTGCCGATACAGAAACAGCCGATGGTAAGCAAACGTTTCGCCTTGGCCAAAACGGGAGCGGTTATATTGGTTTTGCTGCGGATTCCCAGAACGTGAACATTCTCGATTTCCTTTAAAAGTTCCGCTTCGCTGAAAGCCTGGGGGAGCAGACGGACGTTAAAACCGTCCCTCTGAAAGAGATCGTAAGCGTCTTTATGAATGTTTTCGAGCAGCAGTACGTTGATCTTTTCTTTAGGGTAGGAAATCATAGTTCTAGAACCATAAAAGGACTTCCTCCATTCCCTGGAAATCGGATTTTTGCTTCACGTTTTGCCGCGGAGAGATAGTATGGAATCGATTTTGGAGATGACAGTGCGGAGATTTCAATCTAGTACCCTTTTACAACTCGCAGGCCTATTTGCGGTTTTTCTACTTTCCCTTTCCTGTTCCGCTCGCCCAGAATCTCTTGCGGAACCTGTGATCGAGCAAACGACACTTCGGTCCAGTCCAGTATGTATTTTTTCCTGGTTCTGTTCTCCCGGTCGCTCGGGAGCCTTGAATTTCAAGGGGGTTTTGAATAACCGCACGGGAGAAAAACCGTTGTTCTTGGAATACTACGTGAGTTCTTTCGAGGAAAGTTTTCCGATAGGGGTTTCCTTAAAATTGGACCAGACTTGGCACAATCTGCGGAAGGTTACCACCGATTACGGAGAGACCCTCCGACTCGTTTCCATCCTTCCTCCGGAGGTCGCGGATAAGATCATGGCCGCGAAGGAGATAGAATTCAGCTTCTCTTCCCGCGAACATACGGTCACGAAATCTTTGGGATCCGGAGATTCGGAAAATCTGAAGCAGCAGTTAAAGGAACTTAAGACAAGGCTTGATGCACAAGCAAAGTTGAGCATCGCAAATTACTGAAGAAGTCCGGAGTTTTTACTCCGGACGCATCAGAGGAAAGAGAATGGTGTCCCGGATGGATTGGGAATTCGTCAAAAGCATGACGAGCCGATCGATCCCGATTCCCAAACCGCCGGTAGGAGGCATGCCGTATTCGAGGGCTCGGATATAATCCTCGTCCATCATGAATGCCTCGTCGTCTCCCGCTTCCCGCTGCTTTACCTGTTCCTCGAAGCGTTCCTTTTGGTCGAAAGGATCGTTCAATTCCGAAAACGCGTTTCCGATTTCTCTCCCTACGATATACGGCTCGAATCTTTCCACATAGTTCGGATCGTCCGGACGGGATTTTGCCAATGGAGAAAGTTCTTTCGGGTAATCGGTTACGAATACCGGCTGGATCAGGTTCGGTTCCGCTTTTTCAGAGAACACTTCATCCGCGACTTTCCAGATGGAATGGCATTTGGAGACGTCCACTTTTAAGGCGGAGGCCTTTTCTTTCGCCTCTTGTAAGGTCTTGATCTGGGAAAAATCTATCCCGGAATATTCTTTGATGATATCCACGTATTTTACCCTTCTCCAAGGAGGAGTCAGATCCACCATATCGTTTCCATAAGGAATTTTTAATGAACCATGGATTTTCTGAGTCACGTGAGTGATCAAGCGTTCCGTCAGGTCCAGCATCTTGGACATATCTCCGAAGGCCATGTAGGCCTCCATCATCGTGAATTCCGGATTGTGCTTCGTGGAGACCCCTTCGTTCCGAAAATTCCGATTCAGTTCGAAGACTCGATCCAGACCTCCCACAATTAGGCGCTTCAAATAGAGTTCGGGTGCGATTCTCAGAAATAATTGCATGTCCAGGGTGTTGTGGTGTGTGACGAAAGGCCGAGCGGCCGCACCGCCCGCGATGGGTTGCATCATGGGGGTTTCTACTTCCAAAAAGCCCTCGCCGGTTAGGAAGGATCGGATTTCGGATACGATCCTGCTCCGGGTGATAAAGGTTTCGCGGACGAAGTCGTTGACGACCAAGTCCACATAACGCATCCGATAGCGCTGTTCCACGTCTGCAAACGCGTCGTAAACTACTCCGTCTTTTTCCTTGACGACGGGGAGGGGCCGGATGCATTTCGCTAGCAATTCCACGGAAGTGAGATGGAGGGTCGTTTCCCCTTTTTGGGTTTGGAAAAGATATCCTTCCACTCCGATTTGGTCCCCCAAATCCAGGCTTTTAAAGAGCGAATAATTTTCCTCTCCTAGGTCGTCACGGGTGGCGTAAAGTTGGATTACACCGCCTTTGTCCTTGAGATGAGCAAAACTCGCCTTGCCCATGACCCGCTTCGAATGGAGTCTTCCTCCCAGTTTGAATTTGGTTTCCGGGCCGCTCGGTTTTTGGGAATACCTCTCGATCAATTCGGAAGAATTCGCGTCCGGGAAAAAGCGAACAGGATAAGGATCGACCCCTTTCGCTTTCAATTCCTCCACTTTGCGGATTCTTTGCTGTATTAGTTCGTTGGTTTCCTTAACATCTTGCTGGGACATGTTCAGTTTCCTAATAATATAAGATACAAATACTTGGCCAGACGGCCTAGGATGGATTCGAGGTTTTTAGGTTTCAAAAACCAATCCATAGAGGAGAACCCTTCCGGAACTTTCGAAACGGCGAAATAGATCCCGGCGGGTTCCAGAACGGAACGATAGAGACGCAAAAGAGTAGCCGAATCATATTCGCGTCCTACCAATAAAAATGTCTTCCATTGGCGGTCTAGAGCGATTTTCAGAAGAGTTTTCGGAAACTCTTGCGGTCCGGCAGGGACAGTATAGATCAGAATTTTGTTTTCCTCCACTCCTTGAGAGATCAGATTGGATTGGATCGCGGACGTGAGATCCGTCGGGACTCCTACATCCGAATCGGAACCGGCAGGAGAGTAGAGAACTAGGACTACGGGGGCCAATCCTTTTTTCCAAAGTTGGGAAGCTTGTTTCAGTTTGTCTTTTCTTCCCGTTTCGATCGCCTCGACTAGAATCGCATTCGATTTTTTCGGATCCGCTTTCGAAACAAGAAGTAGGGGAGCGGAAAAGAAGAGAGCCAGGAATAGAAAAAGCAAAGTAAAAAAGCCGTAAAAGACCAGTTTAGCTTTATTAAGAAATTCTTGTACGGATAGGGGGCTCGATGACATTCGGTCTTACCGTTGGCCGGGCCGGAAAGAGAATTTTAGGGGATTGGTTTGCAATGTTCCGTTTGCTCGAGAGGGGACTCGAACCCCTACACCTAACCGGCACAAGCACCTCAAGCTTGCGTGTCTACCAATTCCACCACCCGAGCAGGCTGCGATTGACAGAATGGGGGAGGACCTTGCCGTGTCAAGGAATTTCATACCAACTGATACTTCTTCTTCTGTTTCTTATCCTTCGGATCCAATACGAATCTCTCGGGGTGGAATACGATGTCCCAATACCTACGAGCATAAGCGACGACTCCGATCGTCAATATCGTAACTAAAAGATAACCGGAATATTCCGGATGATAAAAGAGATGGTCTTGCGGATAATTCCCGTACAACAAAGGGAGAGTCATGTACCAGAGAACCGTGACCGCGACGAGCCCGACTCCGATTTTTCCCCACCAATTCGGCTTCCCTTGGATTCCCCGTTTTAAATACAGAAAGCCCCCCAACCAGACTCCTAGGATTTCCCGTAAAATATAGACACAGAGAATCCATAGAGGGAAATGATAATAATGTACAATGACGGAGAGTCCGCCTACGGTCACGATCTTATCGCAGATCGGATCTAGATATCTTCCGAGAACCGATTCTTGTCCCAGAAGTCTCGCCAAGAATCCGTCGAGATAATCCGTGAGAACCGCTAAAACGCAGGTGCCGATCGCTAAGAGGAGATACTCTCCTTGCTTCGGCGCTTCCATGTGCTTTCGAGTGAAGTGGATGAAAAACGGAAGAAGAAATACCCTGCTGATGGAAAGAAAATTGGAGACCGTGAATATCCGATCCTCGAGTAAATCTTTGGGCTTTTTTTCCTGTAGCATTTTCTTTGCGTATCCGGATAGAATACATCCATCCTTTGGTGAAGAATGGGAAAGGGACTTAAAAATTCATCCTTTTTTCCGGTAAACATTGTTGACCGGAGCAAGCT
This sequence comes from Leptospira fletcheri, assembly GCF_004769195.1. NCBI lineage: Bacteria > Pseudomonadati > Spirochaetota > Leptospiria > Leptospirales > Leptospiraceae > Leptospira > Leptospira fletcheri. The sequence continues at coordinate 169,405 of NZ_RQET01000001.1, read as the reverse complement.
TCAGGAAATGATGTTCATCGGAAAGAGGAGCTGTAGCTCAGCTGGTTAGAGTGCCTGCCTGTCACGCAGGATGTCGCGGGTTCGAGTCCCGTCAGCTCCGGATTTATCACCCCGTTTCGTTCGAATCTATTTCATGAATTCCTGGAATACCTGCAAGGTTTCTTTCGGGGACTCCTCCTGGGGAATATGCCCCAAATTTTCAAACACGACCAATTTGCTTCCTTGGATATCTTCGTGGAACTTCTCCGCGTATTCGGGAGGGATCAACCGATCTTTTCCTCCCCAAAGGATTAAGGTGGGAATGTGGAGTTCGCGAATCTTATCCTCATGCATTCCAGGAGTCATCTGTTGGAATCTCTGAACCAAGGCTTTGCGATTTCCTTCCCGCAAGGTTAGGTCGTAGTAACGATCGATTTGCGTTTCCGTAACTTTGCTAGGATCCCCATACGTGTTCTTTACGCTGGAAGAGATGATGAACCGGGGAAGCACGTTGCTTACCAGATTGCGCAGTAACGGAATCCTCGCGATCCTAAAGCCGATCGGAACCGAAGTCGATTGGAAGTGATAACCGGAAGCGTCCACTAATATCAATTTTTCGAAATATTTCGGGTGATTCAGCGCGGTAAACCATGTAATGTTTCCGCCTAGGGAATTTCCGGCGATCACAGCATGTTTGATCTCTAACTTGTCTAAGATGGAAATTACGAATTTTACATATAGATCCATGGAGTAGTCTCCGTTCGGAGAAGGGCCGGTAAGACCGAATCCGGGAAGATCGAAGCGTACGACTCTGCGAGTGGATTTAAGTTCTTCGACCCATCCGTCCCAAGTATGAAGAGAGGAGGCGGTTCCGTGAATCAGAACGATCGGGTTCGGATCGGTACGAGGTCCTTCGTCCCGCAAATGCACTTTCATTCCCATGGTATCTACAAAAACGGAAGGTAGAGGAGCCCATTTCGGTTGTAACTCGGCTACGGTTTTGTCCGGAGCCCAAGTAATTATGATCCCGAAAAGGAACAGTACGAATAGTAAGGATAAAAATCCGAGCGTTAGTTTAAAGACACGTTTCAGCATATTGGGCGAGACCATGTATAGAGCGTTTGCGAACTTCAGTCCAGAAGTATTCGGGAATCGCGAAACTTTTTCCCGGATTGCTCGCACTTGTATGACTCAAAAAACGAGTCGCCTTAGAGGCTCTTCTCCGCTTCTTTAGATGAATTCTTCCGTGTCTTTTTTGAGAACGATTTCTCCGGTTTCTTCCAGATCCCGCAGTAAGGACAGGACCTTGTTTCTCGCATCCGTAATCTCTTTTAAGGTTACTTTTCCCCTTAATTCCATCTGTTCCAAAATATCGTTGGCTCGGTTTTTGGACATGGCTTCGAAAAAATGAGCACGGATCTCGTCGCCGGAACCTCGCAGCGCGGTCGCAATCACATCGTCGTCCCCGAGACGATTGATCACAAAACGCATTTCCTTGGAATTCAAAAGGAGCACATCCTCGAAGGTATAGAGCTTTTCTCTGACTTGAGAGGCCAGTTCCGGGGAATGCTCCTCCAGGTCCCTCAGGATGGTCTCTTCGAGAGACTTGTCCATGTGATTTAAGATACTCGCAAGCGCTTCCGTTCCGCCCGCTTCGCTGAATTCGGACTTGTCCCGATTCTCGTATTTTTTCTTCAGAACTCTTGCGATCTGTCGGATCGCATCCGGATGAGTTTTGGTCGTATTCGCCAATTTTAGCGCGACCTTGGATTGTAGATCCTTGGGCAGGAATTTCAAAGCTTCCGCGGCTTTTTTAGGATTTAAAAAGGCAAGAGTGACCGCGATCGTCTGGGGATTTTCCGGAAGAAGAAGTTGCGCAAGAGTTTGCGGTTCCGCGTCGTTCAAAAAGGAGAAGTCCTCCTCCGTGTCTTTTCTATCTAGTTTTCCTAATATAGATTCCGATTTTTCTTTGCCTACGGACTTGTACAGTAGATCCCGGGCGGCGTCGATGCCTCCCCGCGATTCGCCCGCAAGCTCTCTCAGGGATTCCTGAAAATCCAAAAGAGCACCCTCTTTTTCGGCCTTGGAAACCGTCCGGATCTTGGCCATTTCCTGGATGATTTCCTCGATCAAGCCTTCTTCCAATTGGGAAAGCGCTTTGGCCGCCGAATCCTTGTCCAAGGAAAGCAGAAGCAAGGCCGCTTTTCTAACTTTTTGGATCCGGGAATTAGAGTCTTTTTCCGCCAAGCTGTATCTCTCCGTGGGGAAGAAGATTCAGACGAGAAGGCGCAACGGGTGCTCGAGCACTTCCCGAAAGACCTGCAACCAACGGGCTCCCACCGCTCCATCCACGACTCTATGATCGCAGGAAAGGCAAACGGAGAGCGTGATGCCGGGAACGATCGCACCGGATTTTAGCACGGGTTTCGGGACCGCGTTCCCTACGGCTAAAATCGCCGCTTCCGGCTCGTTGATGACGGCCGCAAAGCGATCGATGCCGAACATGCCTAGGTTGGATACTGTGAACGTTCCGTCCGAATATTCTTCGGGTTTTAGTTTTCTTTCTCTTGCTCGGGAGGCAAGTTCTTTTACTTTCCTGCCGATTTCCAAAATGGAGCAGAGATCGGCATTTCGGACGTACGGGGTGATGAGTCCGCCTTCGATGGAGACTGCGACCCCGACATCTACTCTTCCGTGGCGCAGGATATGATCCTCTCTCCAGGAGGAATTCACCTCCGGGACTTGCAAAAGTGCGAACGCGGAAGCCTTAATGACAAAATCGTTTAGGCTGATCTTCGTCTCTTCTCCGGAAGCCTTGAGATCCGCGTTTATGTTCTCGCGCAATTTTACGAGAGGCTCCGCGTCCAACTCTATGTCCAGATAGAAATGAGGTTGGTGGGTTTTGGAATGGACCAAGCGGTTGGCAATGGTCTTTCTCATTCCGGAAATCTGCTGTTTTTCCTCTTTTAAGGGAGCCGCGGATGTGGAAAGGCTTGTCCGTACTAGGACCTGGCTCGCTTCCACATCCCGTTTCAGGATTCTTCCGTCCGGTCCGGTTCCGTGTATTCTCGCTAAGTCGATTCCTGTTTCTTTGGCGATATGTTTCGCAAGGGGAGAGGCCTTGATTCTTCCTTCAAGAGCCGGAGTTGAGAGTCCCCTCTGAGAGGATGAGGCTGGACGTACGGAGTCTTCCTCTTCCGCTTCGGGAATTTGTGGCGGCTCCGATTTGACGGGAGCTGTTTGGGGAGGTTCTGAGATTATGGAAAGTGCAGGGGCGGGAGAAGTCGGCGTTTCCGGCTTGGGCAGGGAGGAACTTCTTGTTTTGGCCTCAGCGAGAAGAGAACTGATGTCCTCTCCCGATTTTCCGATGATCGCTACGGGAGCTCCCACGGGAAGTTTGGAGCCTTCTCCCGCGATGATTTCCAGAAGGATTCCCGTATCGAAAGACTCCATCTCCATCACGGCCTTATCGGTTTCCACCTCCGCGATCGATTCTCCCGGGGCGACGGAATCCCCCTTCTTCTTTAACCACTTTACCAATACGCCCTCGGTCATCGTCGGGCTGAGTTGGGTCATTTCGGCGATTTTAGCCATATATAATACCTATTAGAATAACAGAATGTTGGAATCTTCCGGTATATTGGATCATTTGATCATCTCTCTTACCTTTTGGATTATCTTCTCTTCGCTCGGTAGGGAGGCTTTTTCTAGATTGGCCGCATAGGGCATAGGCACATCCTCTTGGGTTACTCTTTCCACCGGGGCGTCGAGGTAGTCAAAGGCTTCCTTCTGGACCAGATAGGCGAGCTGGGCTCCGAATCCGGCCACGTTCCAACCTTCCTCTACGATCAGGGCCCGATTGGTTTTTCGAACCGAGGCCAAGATCGCTTCTTCGTCCAAAGGACGGATGCTCCGGATATCCACCACCTCTACGGAGATTCCTTCCTTGGCCAACTTTTCCGCGGCGGGCAATACGTACATCAGGGCTCGGGACCAGCTAATGATCGTAAGCTGTGTGCCTTCCCGTTTGACGTCCGCTTTTCCCATCGGAATATAGAATTCTCCCGTCGGAACTTCTCCTTTCGTTCCGTACAGTACTTCGCTTTCTATAAAAATGGTCGGGTTGTTGTCTAAGATCGAAGTTTTCAATAATCCGTACGCATCCGCGGGAGTGTACGGGGCGATGACCTTCAGGCCGGGAATATGAGCGTACCAACTCTCGAAGGATTGGGAATGTTGCGCGGCCAATCTTCCTCCGGCCCCTCCAGCTCCGCGGAAGACGATCGGAATCGGAAATTGGCCGGCACTCATATAGTTCATTTTAGCGGCGGAGTTTATGATCTGATCAATCGCGACTAGGGAGAAATTCCAGGTCATGAATTCGATGATGGGCCTTAGGCCCACCATTGCGGCCCCGATTCCTACGCCCGCAAATCCGTTTTCGGAGATGGGGGTGTCTATCACTCTTCTTTCCCCGAATTTCGCCAGCATTCCTTGGGAGACTTTGTACGCCCCCTCGTAGTGTCCGACTTCTTCCCCCATAAGAAAGATGTTCGGATCCTTTTCCATTTCCTCTGTCATGGCCCGATTTAAGGCCTCGCGGTACGTCAGAATCGGCATCAGATATTCTCCGCGTAAACGTGTTTGTGAAGCCAACCTAAGGGAGGTTCTTCGCTCTTTTCCGCAAAGTTCAAAGAATCATCCACGATGGATTGTATGGAATCGCTGAGGCCGTCCAATTCTTCCCGGGACCAGCCGCATTGTAAGAGTTCCTTTTCCGCCTTGATCAACGGATCCCCCTGCTTGTATTTCTCCAGTTCTTCTTTTGTACGGTATTTCGCCGGGTCGGACATGGAATGTCCTCGAAAACGGTATGTGGAGATTTCCATGAGGGTGGGGCCTTCGCCGCGTCTCGCTCGGTCGATGGCGAACTGAACGTGGTCCCGGACCTTTCTGACTTCGTCTCCTTCTATATGATCTCTCGCGATGTCGTATGCTGCGGCGCGTACGGACACGTCTTTGACGGATAGGGCTCTGTATTCGGGAGTTCCCATCGCGTAATGGTTGTTTTCGCAGATCATGACCAAGGGAAGTTTCCAAATCGCTGCAAGGTTCATTCCTTCATGGAAGGATCCGATGTTGGCGGCTCCCTCTCCGAAAAAACATAACGTAACTGCGCCGTCCTGTCTGTATTTGGAAGCGTACGCGATTCCGGCAGCTAAAGAAATATGACCTCCGACGATGCCGTGCCCTCCCATGAAATTTTTCGTCTTATCGAAAAAGTGCATGGATCCGCCGTTTCCCTTGGCGATCCCCGTTTTTTTCCCGAAGAGTTCCGCCATTAGAGATTTCGGTTCGAGTCCTCTTGCAAGAGCATGCCCGTGGTCTCGGTAGGTGGAAACGATATAATCCCTTTCTTCTAGAGCCGCGATGGCACCGACTCCCACCGCTTCTTGACCTATGTACAAGTGGCAAAATCCTCCGATTTTTCCCATGCTGTACGATTTTGCCGCGGCCTCCTCGAAGCGGCGGATCAATAACATTTGTCTATAAAGTTCGTGAAGGTCTTGGGTGTCTTTTTTGGTTTTGGGTTGGCTCATCGTTTTCGTTAGACGGATCGTTTTCTTTGTCTGTTGCAATCCCAAAGAATGGAACCGGAAGAGGGGAGAGCAAGCCGGATTCCGGAAGGCCAGGGCTTTTTCGGGCTCGGTGCGGGCGGAGAGAACTTCTTTTCGGAAAGAAATTTCTAAACGGGGAGTTTTGAGATCCGAGCGGAGATTCACGGAGAGAAAACCGGAATCGGAATTTTTTCTCCGTAGGATTTAAAAAAAAACTTAGGGAAATTTCGGAATCGATCGAAGGGTTAGATGTGCGTGAAAAAGATCTTTTTTCCGGAAAAAAGTAAATTTTCTTCTTCTTTTGATTCTTCAAAAAATTTCAAAAATGAGTAAAAAACACCATTTTTGAGCAAAATCGAACGAAATCTTAAAAATTAATCCCGACAAACTGCGCCACCGAAGATATATCTGAAGGAAACCGTATTCCGGAGAGGATTCTTCCGAATTCGGGCCTTCGTTAAAAGATAGAAAACCATAAAGACCAAAACCAAACCAAGGCAAAAGATCCCGGCACGGACGCCGGGCTCATGATCTGTTTCAAGGAGGAAACTCATGATCATTAACCACAACTTAGCCGCGATTAACTCCCACCGCGTCCTGAAGTTCCAGAACAACGAAGTGGCAAAGAACATGGAAGCTCTGTCTTCCGGTATGCGTATCAACCGCGCCGGTGACGATGCGTCCGGTCTTGCCGTTTCCGAAAAAATGAGAACTCAGGTAAAAGGGCTTCGTCAAGCGGAGAGAAACACCGAGGACGGCATGTCCTTGATCCAGACCACCGAAGGATATCTGCAGGAAACCAACGATATCATTCAGCGCGTTCGGGTTCTTGCCATCCAATCTTCCAACGGTATCTACGGCGCGGAAGACCGCCAAATGATCCAAGTAGAGGTTTCTCAGCTCATCGACGAGATCGATCGGATCGCTTCTCAGGCAGAGTTCAACAAAATGGCGCTACTCCAAGGGGATTTTGCCCGCGGTTCTAGAAGCGCTTCGATGTGGTTCCACATCGGTCCGAACCAACACCAAAGGGAGCGGGTCTATATCGCTACGATGACCGCTAAAGCTCTGAATCTGATTAAAGCCGACGGAACGCTGTTGACTCTTTCCACTGCGGAACAGTCCAACGATGCCATCGGATTCTTGGATGACGCCCTGATGAAAATCAGCAAGCAAAGAGCGAATCTTGGAGCGTACTTCAACCGACTCGAACATGCGTCGAAAGGTTTGATGGTCGCTTACGAGAACATCCAGGCTTCAGAGTCGCGTATCAGAGACACAGACATGGCGGAAGAAACCGTTGCATTTACCAAGAACCAGATTCTGGTTCAATCCGGTACTGCAATGTTAGCTCAAGCCAACGTCAGACCCCAGTCCGTCCTTCAATTACTCAGGTAATTAGGACTTTCCGGCAGCGGGAGCGGATTCGCTCCCGCACCGGGAATCTTTCCATCCCGACTCTAAGCCGCCGCAAAGCGGCTATCGTCGTCTCAGGATGGTAGAAGAGAAACGGGAGCAGGGTTGGCCGAACTCTAAGAATCTTGTCCAATCTTTCTCCGGTTCCTCTTCTACGGGATCGCTTCTCGCGGTATAGGACCGACGGATTTTTCGGAATCCGTGCTCGTTGTACGTAATTGAATCATCATTAACTCCTCGGGAGAAAATGGCCTGTCGGGTGGTCCGACCGGGTCCATCCCGGAGCACCGGACAGACCATAGTCCGACCGGAGGATAGGGAGATCCTCCGGGAATCTCTACAAGGAGTGTAGGATGATTATCAATCACAACCTGAGCGCGGTGAATTCACACCGTTCTCTAAAGTTCAACGAACAAGCTGTGGATAAAACCATGAAGGCTCTCTCGTCGGGCATGAGGATCAACTCTGCCGGCGACGATGCCTCCGGTTTGGCTGTCTCCGAGAAGCTTCGTACCCAGGTAAACGGTTTGAGGCAGGCGGAGAGAAATACGGAAGACGGGATGAGCTTCATCCAGACTGCGGAAGGCTTTCTTCAGCAGACATCGGACATCATCCAAAGAATCCGGGTTTTGGCCATCCAAACCGCGAATGGAATCTACAGCCCCGAGGACAGACAGTTGGTCCAGGTGGAAGTATCTGCGCTGGTAGACGAGGTGGATCGGATTGCCTCCCAAGCGGAGTTCAATCGATTCAAACTTTTCGAAGGGCAGTTCGCAAGAGGTTCGAAAGTAGCCTCTATGTGGTTTCACATGGGACCGAATCAGAACCAGAGGGAGAGGTTCTACATCGGAACGATGACTTCCCGGGCTTTGAAACTTGTGGGCGCGGACGGAAAAGCGATTTCCGTATCCACTCCCACGAAGTCGAACGACGTGATCGGCTTTGCCGATGCGGCGCTCGGGAAGATCATGAAGCAAAGAGCGGATATGGGGGCCTACTTCAATAGGTTGGAACATTCCGCAAAAGGACTGATGGGGGCATACGAAAATATGCAGGCATCGGAATCCAGAATTCGGGACGCCGATATGGCGGAGGAGATGGTTGCGCTGACCACAAAACAAATACTCGTGCAGAGTGGTACGGCGATGTTAGCGCAAGCCAACGTAAAACCGAATTCGGTTCTTAAGCTTCTCCAGATGTAGTTCTCCTCGGGACGGAAGTGCCACCGGAAGAGTTTTCTTCCGGTGGTTTTTTTCTTTCTGCGGTTTCAAAAATTTCCCGCAATCCTTCGTTAGATCTCTATTCGTCTAAATTCGATTTTTCTAAATAGTTTCCGAAAAAAAGTACGGGGTACCGTGCAAAAATCCACGTCTCGGCTTCGAACCTTCTCCCGTTTCAAGCCGAGGATACCTGTTTCAGAAAAAGATTTTTTTAAATTTAAGTATTGACTTAATTAAGTTATAGCTTAAATATAGGGTATGCTCGCTTTAGATGCCGTAGGGGATCCTACAAGGCGTAAAATACTGGAGACCCTTTTTGACGGAGAAAAATCCTCCGGAGAGATCGTTTCCCGATTCAATATCAGCGCCGCCGCGATTTCGCAGCACTTGAAAGTGCTCCGGGAGGCGAATCTGATCCAAGTCCGTGTGGAAGGCCAAAGGCGGATTCACTCCTTGGATTCTACCGGTTGGAAGGAAATTCAGGATTGGCTGGATCTAGCCAAGAGATTCTGGGAAGGGCGTTTGAACGCGTTGGAAAGGGAATTGAAAGCGAACCAAAGAAGAAAGGAGAGAGATTTAAAATGAGAGACACGAATACGAACAGGAATTTCGGAAATTTCACTTCGGAACAGGAAATACAATTCGAAAGAATCCTTCCGGGACCGATCGAAACGGTTTGGGAATATTTAACGGACTCCGAAAAGCGAGGGACTTGGCTCGCGAAAGGACCGATGGAATTGAAGGTCGGAGGCAAGGTGGAATTGCATTTTCTGCATTCGGAACTTTCGGAAGAAAAAATCTATCCGGAAAGATTCAAGCATATGGAAAACGGGGCGATCGGGAATGAAACCGTGATCGCGTGCGATCCGCCTAGGTTCCTAAGTTTTACGTGGGGTCCGGATTCGGAAGTCAGTTTCGAGCTGGCACAGAAAGGCGAGGATGTTCTTCTTACTTTAAAACATTATAAATTATCGAAAGAAAACGAGAAGCTTATGGTATCGGCCGGATGGCATTCTCATCTGGATGTATTGGTTTCCAAATTGTCCAAAGAGAAGGTTCCCAGATTCTGGGAAAGTTTTTTCAGATACGAATCCGAATACGGAAAGAGAATCAAAGAACAAATCCCGCGGTAAAAACAAAAAACCGGCGATCTCTCGCCGGTTTTTCTTACGCAAGGTTTTCCATCCGATCAGTTGTTCGGCTTGAACTCCAGGGTGACCACTCCGCGAGTAGCGGATTTGACGGTCATATTTTTGGTGGCCAAGAAGGTGAACCCGCGGTCCTTTTTATAAACCAACTCGTCCATAAACAGAGCGTCTTTGCCAGGGTAGGTTACTTCCCATTCCGAACCGTTTGCGTCGGAAGTACGGACGTTGATATCCTTCGCTGCGGTGAACTCGGTCAGGTCGTCCTTGAATTTGGTCGACTCGTCCGCATTCAAACCGGTGAATTTCAGGATGATCGTGTTGTTTTCCGTAAGGTTGAACCATTCTTCCTTGAGCTGTTTGTTCACCTTTTTCGCTACGCTTTCCGCCCATTGGGAGACGGCCTTTTCGCGGGAAACTTTTTGGGTGATGTCTGCGGCTCTACCGTCGCCGGTTCCGGAATCCACAATCTTACCGTCTCCCCAAAGTAGGATCACTTTATAGGACCCGGTGGCTGCGGTATTGAAAAGGGGACGATCCAGATTTTTTCCGCCGATGCTGGAAACTACAGGTTGGTCTTCCGTTTCCACATTTCCTATGATCATGACTTCCGCTCCGGAGGCCTGAGCTTGGGCGACTATGGGAGATCCTGCATCCACGGTGCTAGGATCTACCTGAGATTTATTGACAGTCTTAGCCGCGGTGGCAGCATCCACGACTTTGTTACCGGCTTTCTTCAGGTTCTTGGCGATTTCCGCTTCCGCAATGTTATTCGCGGTTAGAGGGGCAACCGGTTGGCCTCCGACCTTAGAAGGTACGACGATGACGACTCTCGGGTTTCCCACGTCCGCCAAGAGAGAATCCACAGCGGTCGAAAGTTTGCTTTGTTCGATCGTACATCTTACGGTCAATTTTAGGATCGGCTGGGTATCGATTTTTCCTTCGGCCTCATCCACGATATCGTAAGACTTCACGAATGCATCCGTCTTGGATAAGAGGCTGGAGCCTAGACTTTCTCCGTCGGAAGCCTGGCTCTTGCTGGTAATCTGTTCGCCGACCACCTTCCGAACCGCATTGATTTTCGCGTCTTTTAACGCGCGCTGTTTTGCGTTCGTTTTATCACCGTTATAGATGGGAGCTTCTCCCATCACGGTGACTTGGTCTCCATTAATTTCGTAGTATTCCTTTTTTTTACGACCGCTAGCACTTCCGGTGGCGCAAGCAATAGCGAAAGAGAGGACGAGGGTTAGAGCGGAAATCCGCAGGATGGGCAACATAGCCATATCGCTCCTTTTTCTCCTTGAAGAATAGAATTCTGTCTATTTAGTGAACAAATAAGGGTTCTTACATGCGGTTCAAAGAAAGAAACAAAAAAATCCTAACTTTAATCATTTTTTTTCTGACAATTACCTCCGATTCGTGCGCAGAAGCTTCTTCTCGTAGACATATCTCCAATTCCAAAATCATCCCGTCGGAAGTCGCTTTTTACGAAGAAATACTTCCCTCGCTCGCCGGCAAAACCGTGATCCTAGTCACGAATCCTTCGGGAATCGGAAAGTATCCGGAAAGAATCCTTAGGGAATTCAAAGAAAAGAAGGTCAAGATCAAACACCTGATAGGACTAGAACACGGATTCTTGGGTTTGGAAGAGGATTTCAGTAAGTCCCCCGTAACCGTCGATGAAACGTTCCAGTTACCCATCTATCATATATACAAGGTGAAAAACTCGGAGATCCCTGCCATTTTGAAAGGGGGGGACGCCATCATATTCGACGTGATGGATATGGGAATGAGATGCTATACTTATTTGAGCGTTCTAAAACGGTTGATGGACAATCTTCCGGATGTTGAAACGACTCGATTTATACTTTTGGATCACCCGAATCCAGCCTTGTATTTAGGGGCTCGCGGAGAGAATCTAGAAAAGAAATTCTTAAATTTCGCGGGGGAATTTCCTTCCTTATTTTTCACCGGAATGACGATGGGCGAGGCGGCCATGTTTTACAACGGGGAATACCTTTCCAACAAAATCAAACTGGAAGTGATCTCTCCTAAAAATTTGAAACGAGGATTCGATTGGGAAAAAGAAGGAATCGCGTGGATCACTCCTTCCCCCAATCTTCCCATGTTGGAATCCGCGCGGAACTATCTGGGCTTGGTGCTTTTGGAAGGAGTAAATGTCTCCGTAGGTCGCGGGACCCAGGCTCCTTTCGTGTATTTCGGCGCGCCTTGGATGAACGAGCCGGACGCTCTTCTTTCCGAATTGAACGAGGGTAGCAAAGGGGATTATTATTACCAGAGCGTATTTTTTAAACCCACTTTCGGACCGTTCAAAGGGGAAATCTGTAGGGGGTTACGATTGACGGTCGTAAATAAAAATTACGATCCGATTCGGATGGCGTATCTTCTCGTTTCCGTTCTGAAGAAAAAATACAAGGACTTCCGATGGAGACAATATCCGGACGGTTCGCATAACATAGATTTTCTCTGGGGAACCGAACGTTTTAGACGATCGATCGACTCGGGAATAGAATACGCGGATTTTAAAAAATCCTTTTCGGAATCGGAGGAAAATATGAATCGATCCCTCCGGAAATACCTGATGTATTAATGATCGGTTATTTTCGAATTAGGAATTTTGAATGAATTTTTTCAGAGTGCTCCTCGTAACGGCGACAATCTTATTCCAGCCGAATTTGGTCGCGGAGCCGCAGCATTCCGGCGGAGAATGGAAGCAATATAACCTGAAGCAAGTTCTGGGGCGTTTAAAATATTACGCGTTCGCAAAGATCGCCCAAAGCGTCCGGAAAGGAGTCCCTTTTTCGCAGGAAAAGGAGGTATTCCCCGTATCTTGTCCGAGCGACTTTCCCAGATTAGCGGATCATTTCAACTGCTCCTTTTTGGAATCCGGAAAGTTCGGGGAAAATCCGACTCCGAAGGAAAGTCTTACTCGCGCGTATTCCCCCGATTTGTCTCTTCCGACCGTCGTTCCGATTTCCGCAAAATGGTACGAGGGGAGCACCTTGGCCGGGAGGGGAGCCTTATTCGTTCCCTCGAAGGATGGGGACAAAGGCGAATTACGTTTGTTTTATCTGAATAACGGAAAATTGAGCCATTACGTATCCGGCGATACGATCGTAGTCTTTGACTGGCAAGACTCCGAACTTCGCACGATTTTGGAAGTGAAGGTGGACGAATTGCTTCGCCCGCTGGGTGGAAGGGAGTATTTTTTTCCATGAAAGAATTGTCTTCCGGTTATCTTCGTATGCTGGACCACGATGGTCTGGATCCGGTCGAGTATTCTTGGGTGGTGGCAGAATACCAGGAGGGTAATTCGGGAAAATCATCTGCGACGTTTCCGAAACAGGATTTTAGGATCCCTTCGTTCTTAGGCAAAAAAGTTTCCTTGGAATTCACCGGGGACATCCGTTGTATCCACTGCGGAAAACATACGAAAAAAAGTTTTAACCAGGGAAGCTGTTTTTCCTGCTTTCAGTCCCTGGCGCAAAACGACTTATGCATCCTCAGACCGGAAATCTGTCATTTTCATCTAGGTACTTGCAGGGAACCGGATTGGGGAGAAGAACAATGTTTTCAAAAACATACCGTTTACCTTGCCAATACCAGCGGATTGAAAGTAGGAATTACGAAAGAACAGCCCGTTTCGAATCGATGGGTGGACCAGGGCGCCCAGGAAGCGATTCCCTTATTGGAGGTCCGGTCCAGAAGGGATGCGGGAGTGATCGAAAAGAAATTCTCCTCCATCATCGACGATAAGACCAAGTGGCAAACCATGGTGACCACCGATTCCGTTCCGGCAGACCTTGCCTTGAAAAAGGACGAGCTTCTATCCCAACTGGAAGCTTGGGATCTTGACGTAGTCTATCGAGTGGTTCCTACGAGGGAATCCACTAAGATCCGTTATCCATTGCTTCGATATCCGGCAAAAGCGAAATCCTTTCAGCCGGAAAAGGAGGCGAAAATCGATTCTCAGTTCCTGGGAATCAAGGGCCAATACATGCTTTTCGAGGACGGAGTCATCAATTTACGAGCGTATGCAGGCTACGAGGTCCGTCTTTCCGTCGAATCCTAATCGACAAAGAATAAATCTTCCTGTTTTCTGGAAGGACTCCTATGAATTCTAGACGTTTCGCCTTTTCTTTCGTACTTTGTCTCGGCTTATTTTTCAACTCCTGCGGTTGGGTGGTGGAAACCGCTTTCCCGATTACCTTGGATGAATTCTTGGGAAAGCAATTTTACGACGCCGCCGTCCAAGGAAAAGAAGGAATGCACGTAATGCGTAACGAAAAGCTACGTGTTTACGTGCAAGACGTGGCTTCCAGAGTTTTGAAGGCGAAAGAGATCCGGTTTAAGCAGGAATTTCCCTATAAGGTCACGATCTTAAACGACGATTCCGTTATCAATGCGGTCTGTGCTCCGGGCGGTTATATCTTCGTTTATACGGGCCTTTTGCATTTCATCAAGGACGAGGCAACCTTGGCCGGCATCTTGGCTCACGAAATCGCCCACGCCGAAAAAAGACATTCCATGAAACAGTTGTCCTCGAGCATCGCTACTTATTTCGCGATCTATCTGGTTCTAGCTTACGTGCTCGGTCCGGACTTGGCGCAGCATGCTTCGGGCATGGCCTCTATTTCCTCCAATCTACTTTCTTTGGCCAATAGCAGGGGAGCGGAGGAGGAAGCGGACGCATTAGGTTTCCAATACATGAGGGCGACTCCTTATTATCCAGGAGCAAGCGCGAATTTCTTTCGGGAAATCAAACTTTGGAGACAGAAGCATTCGGGAGACAAAGAGGACTCTTTGCCTCTCGGAAAATATTTGAGCACCCATCCGATGGACGACGATAGGATAGCCGACAATGAAAAGCGTTTAAAAGCGGCCGGAATCGGTGAGCCGAAACCGGAATCCTTTTTTCGGGAAAGGTACAGAGAAAAGATACGGACTCTTTTAGGAGGGAAGGAAGGAGAGGAATCAGTTTCCGAGGACGGGCTTTGATGTAAGAGAAGAGTCGGGATGACTGGATTTGAACCAGCGACCCCTTCGTCCCGAACGAAGTGCGCTACCGCTGCGCTACATCCCGAATCTCAAGGACAGAATTCTCCGACGAAGCGGAAAGGCAAGGCAATTTTAGCCGGACTGCCGGGATCGGATCTTTGCAGTGACCTCGTTTAAACTGCAGTAGTCCATTTCCCCCAACCCGTATTCCTGCCCTTGATCGTAAATTCCATCCAAATGAGAACAGAGGGTTAGGGGAGTTCCGGAATTTTTAGCCAAAGCTAAGGCATGCTTTACGTCCTTTCTCATGTTCTTAAGAGAAAAATGGGTCTCGTAGTTTCCGGAAAATACGAAAGGAAATTTGAATTCGCTAATTCCAGATTTCGCTGCGGATTGGATCAGAATCTCTTTCAGAATGTCCGGGGAAATTCCCTGACTTGCGGCTAATTGGAATCCTTCCATATAGACTTGAAAGATTCCCGCCTGTACCATGTTTAACGCAATTTTCGCTCTTTGGCCATCCCCGATGCCGCCGCAATAAACGACGTTTTTGCCGCAGGTTTCGAAGAAGAAAGAGATTTCGGAAATCTCCGCTGGGTCTTTCGCTCCTAACATAAATAGAATTTGGCCGTCTCTGGACGCGTTTTTGGAACCTGTCATAGGCGCGTCTCGGAACGCGATTCCGTTGGAAAGACAAGCTTCTCCGATCCGTTCCGTGAGTTCCGGAGAAGTGGTTCCGGTATCCAGAAGGTATTTGCAGTCGCTTTCCAGAATTCCTTTTTCAAATACGATGTCTTCGACTACGGAATCTTCCGTTAGGCAAAGAACGACTAAAGAGGCGTTCTTTGCGGCGGATTTCGGGTCCGTATGAATGGACACGTTCGGAGATTCCAAATCTTGGATTTTTTTCGGGTTTCTTGCGAATAGGCGAAGAGGAAAGCCTTTGGCGGCGAGATTCACGGCCATTCCTCTTCCCATGATTCCGGTTCCAAGGATCGCGATTTCAGGCAAAAACGACATAGCTGGCTTTTTCCTCCCGGCAGCGACAGCTTGCAAGGAAAAAGAATCCGATTTAGAACGAGCTAAGAGCAGCGCGGATGAAGCTCGTAACCGGAGCCTGTTCCCTCGTATCTTCCAGACCTTCCCGCAATTCCCGGAGCACAATCTGTGCGTCGGTAAGCACCGTATTGATATTCGTATGGAGATCGTCCCGATTGATCAATCTTCCGAGAGTTCCGTCTCCATTATTCACCTTCGTAGTGATGTCTGCGACGTTGGAAAAGGTTCTGCGAATGTCCCCTCTATTCTCGGCGATCAATTCGGAGAGAGAGACTAACGGATCTTGTAGAACTCTACCTTTGAGAGAGGATCCTTTTTTATAGTCGACGGTTTGAAACGTGGTACCCGGCGGAAGTTTTGCCTCGGGAGGAGCGTCCGCCGTTCCAGGATCGATGGAAATCAATCTTCCTGAAAGAAGGCTTTCGTTTCGAATCGTGATATCGTAATTCTCATACATGCGCAGGGGTTCCTTTAACAAAATGGTGACTTCCACCCTGGTAGCGATTCCGATTTCTCCGGACGGAAGAACTCTTCCTTCCTCGTCGATCTGGATGAGTCGGATATTGGAAACGTATCCGAAGGGAACCCCCTGCACGGTGACCTTGTTTCCCACCTTTATGCCGTCCGCATTTTTGAAATTGATCTTTATAAATTCGCCTCGTTTTTGTACGGGGCCTCCTTCCGTCATGACGGTAAAATAACCGACCACAACTAAAGCCACGGAAAAGATGGCGCCGACCAAAAGATAGCGAAACGATTTCATTTTTTATCCGATTCTCCGTTACTAGTATCGACTTTCGCTTGGAGCCGCTTCATCTAGGACCCATTTTTTCAGGATTTCGTTTCCAATACCATGGGGCCCTTCGTGGAGCCCGTGACGAATTGGCGAACGAATTCATTGTCGGAAGTTTTGACTTCCTCCGGCGTCCCGGTAAAAAGAACTTGTCCTCCGTAAAAGAAGGAAATCCGGTCCGCGATCATATAGGCGCTGGACATATCGTGAGTCACTACGATTTGGGCTGCCCCCGTTTCTTGGCGGATCCGGATGATCAATTCGTTGATCACGTTGGACATGACGGGATCCAGGCCGGAAGTAGGTTCGTCGTAGAGAATGATTTCCGGATTCGAAGCGATGGCGCGCGCCAACCCGGCCCTTTTTTTCATTCCTCCAGAAATATCGTTGGGATAATTGTCTTTTGCGATCGTCATGTCCACGAGTCTCAACTTTTCCGAAACGATCCTCTGGATGTCCTCTTCGGGAAATAATTTGTGCTCCCGTAAGGGAAGCGCCACATTATCGAAAACCGTCATCCAGTTGATGAGCGCTCCGGATTGGAATAATACCCCCATTTTGGAGCGAAGTCTTTTCCTTTCTGTCTCCGTTGCGCCGGAAATTTTATCGCCGAAAATCCGACATTCCCCCGCATCCGGATCCAGGAGGCCGGTGATATGTTTTAAGGTCACCGATTTGCCGGTTCCGGAGGGTCCGAGAATCACTCTCGTTTCTCCTTTTCTGACTTGTAAGTCCATTCCCCGCAGGATCTTTCGGGTACCGAAGGACTTGTGCATGTTGACGATTTCTATCGCATAAGGTTCCATTCCGGTCCGCCTATTGTCTATAGAAGATCGCAGTGATCACGTATCCGAAGAAGATGACCATTAAGAAAGAGTTTACCACAGACTCTCGGGTCGCTCGTCCCACTCCGATCGCTCCGCCGCTCGTTCTTAGGCCGTGAGAGCAGGAGATGGACGAAATGATGAGTCCGAATATGTAACCTTTGAATAGTCCGGTGTACAGATCCTTGAGTCCGGGAATGGAAGTGATTCTTTCATACACGTCCTGGAAGTAGACGATGAATTCTAAACCTAATTGGAAATGTCCGACGACGGCTCCTCCACAGATTCCTAATATACTGGAATAAACGCACAAAACGGGAACCATGATGGAAAAACCTAGGATCCTGGGAAAGACCAGAAATCGAACCGGATCGATGGACATCACTTCCAATGCGTCGATCTCCTCGGAGACCTTCATCGTGCCGATTTCGGCGGCCATTGCGGACCCTATGGAAGCCGCCAAAATCAAAGCGGTCATGAAAGGGGACATTTCCCGAGTTAAGGTAACCGTCAAGAGGAGGCCGACTTGTCCTTCCGCGCCGAAATCCTTTAAGCCTAGTCCGGTATTCAAGGTCAAAAGCATTCCAGTAAAAACCGCGACGACAGAAACCACAAATAGGCTTCCGACTCCGGCGATGAACATTTGGTCCAAGATTTCCTTACGCTTTTCGACGGAAAAACGCAGGCTTAAAAACGTTTCCGCTATGAGTAAGATCGTAAATCCCGCCGCATACAGGACTTGGTTCGTCTTTTCCTTGAAAGTTTCGAACATTCTTTTATATCTTAATCCACCAGAGAATTTGAACGGTGGTTTTTTCCCTATCTTTTTCCACCCCGAAAAATCCGTACAGGAATTGGTAGGATGTTTTTTCCGGAGTAGAGGAATACTCGACTAGGAAAGGGATATGCACGTGAAACTCTTCCTTGGACCATCTTTGCGTATACAACCTCATCAGCAAGGAGAGTCTTTTTTCCCCGTTGGATAGCCTTTGGTATTCGACGATAGACCAGACCGGATCCCAAATCCTCTCTACAATTTCCGATTTCAACGGAAAAAGAGAAAGAAGATTACAGGTGAGATTTCCGTCCCGATCCTCGTGCCAACGGAAAAGAGGCCAGAGTTTGTAATAGTTTTCTTCCCGTCCCCATTGGACATAGGTTCGGTTCGTCCTCCACCAGAACGGAATCAGATAGGTTTCGGAAGATTTGATGTGATAGGTATCGGAACTCAAACGGAAGTAGAACGGAGTCAAAAAGCGGGTTTCCTTATAAGCAAAGCGATAGTAACCGTAAAAAGGGAAGAAGATCATTTTTCTATAATCCTCGTCGTCGTTTCTACCGTACTGGAAAAGAAAAAACAGGGCGTTCCAGTCCATCTCTTGGGTTCGCTTATCATATCCGTAGGAAAAAAGTGCGCCTAGGATGGGGAACCAAAGAAAGGACCGAACTTTTAAGTTTCCGTACGCCGAATCTTTGGAAAGATAAAAAGGCCAGAACATCCAGTACGAGGCAGGTTCCCGTTTGTCCTGAAAGGTTTCTCCCCATTGGAAAAACGGCCATAGAAGAGAGTATCGTTCGTATTTTCCCTTATGTACTTTCCGTGAAAAGAAAGGGAAAAGGCGGAATTCGCTCCGGACGTCGGAACTTCCGTACAAAAAGATCGGCCAGAGTACGGAATGGGCATTGTACGTTTTGTACTTCCAATTCGTATACATCGGAAAAAGCGTGAAGTTCAATTCGGCATAGGAAAGTTTGCTCCGGAGTCTTCCGTAAAAAGGAAAAAAACCGAAATAGGATTCTCTGGCAGTGTCTCCTTTGCCCCAGATCAGAAGAGGAGAGAGGGTGTCTTCGTCCCAACCTTGGTCGTCGTGAAAGGTCTCCGTGCCTGTTGCGAAGAATAAAAAGGACCAGACTCTCCAATAATCCGTTTGTTCCGAATAGAAAATTGGAAACAGGAAAGTCCTGTATTTGTAATTCGATTTGGTTTCCCTATAATAGGAAAAGAAGGGGCGATAGATTTGTTCCTCTTCTCCTAGTCTTTTTTCGTTTTGGTACAAAAACCAGAATTGACTGTACTCGGAAGGATAGGGGGAAACCGGTTTGAACGGGAATTCCGAAAATAGACTTTCCGTACAAAAGAGGAAGAAAAGGATAAGGAGAATTCTAGGAAATCTCATTCTTCAGGATTTTCCCTTTAGTTTAGAGAAAGGAGAGATTGGTTTGTTAAAGATCGCGGTCTTGTTTGGAGGAACGTCCACGGAGCACATAATATCCCTAAGGACAGGTGCGTTCATATGTAGGACATTGGTTTCCATGGGACATCTGGTCAAACCCATTCTTATTACGAAGGATGCCAAGTGGGTGATTCCTAATGAATATCGGTTATTTTTGCCGGAAGGAGTACCGACCGATCCAGACTCGTACCGAAAAGAATTCGAAACGAAAAACGGAGTCCAAGCGGGGGCCTTCTCCAGCCTGGATTGCGATATCGTTTTTCTCGGGTTGCACGGGGCTTTCGGGGAAGACGGTTGCATGCAAGGCTTCTTAAGCGTATTGGGAATTCCATATACTGGCTCCGCCGTCGAAGCGTCGGCGATCGCGATGGATAAGATTCGCGCCAATCGTCTGTTTCGTTCCGTAGGAATGAATGTGGCTCCGTTTTGGGAGATCGGAAAGAGCGATTTTCAGAGCGACCCCAAGGTGTTGGATTCTTCCGAATTCGAATTTCCACTCTTCCTGAAACCTGTGGAAGGCGGTTCAAGTTATCATACTTTTCGGATCGATCGAAGAGAGGATTTGAAGCCGAAATTGGAGGAGTTTTTTAAACACGAAGACCGTGCGATTCTCCAGAAATTTCTTTCCGGTACGGAGGTTTCCTGCGGCGTTTGGGAAAAGAGAGTTTCCGGAAAACTCGTTAGGATGGCGCTTCCCCCTACGGAGATCATTCCAGGTGGGGAATTTTTCGACCTGGAATCGAAATACAAACCGGGACTTTCTCAGGAAATCACTCCGGCGAGACTTCCTGAGTCCGTTTTTTCCAAAGTCCAAAACCAAGCGATCGCCGCTCACCAAGCTCTAGGGTGCGAAGGTTGTTCTAGAACCGATTTCATTTTGGTGGACGGGGAGCCTTTCGTTTTGGAGACCAATACGCTTCCAGGAATGACCGAAACGAGTCTGGTCCCGCAACAGGCCAAGGCCGCGGGGATTCCCATCGAGGAAATTTACAGATCCTTGATCGATCTGGGTTTGGAGAGGGCGGGCAAGATTCCCGTAGGAAGCAATTAACGGATTTGGAATAGGGCCAATTTCGCAAAGAAATTCGGCCTGAATCTGATTTGTTTCAAATCCCGGAAAAACGCGCGGTCCTCGATCGTAAAGCCTCGGATCTGGCAGAACTCCTCGAAATCCAGTACGGATAAGAAATGAAGGTTCGGAGTATCGAACCACCGGTACGGGAGCAAATCGGTTACGGGAGTTTTTCCTCGCAAAAGGATTTTAAAGCGGACTTCCCAGTAGCCGAAATTCGCAAAGACGATGATCAGGCGCTTTCCGATCCGAAGGCATTCCTTGATGATGTCTCCGGGGTGTCTGGTTTCCTGGATCGTTTGGTTGAGTATCACATAATCGAAGCGTTTGTCTTCGTGATGCTCCAAGCCTTCGTCTATGTCTCCGTGGTGAACATACACTCCTTTGCGAATGCATTCCACGATGGCGTCCTCGTCCTTTTCTATCCCTTGCCCTCGGATTCCTTTTTGACTAAGGAGATAGAGCAAGTCTCCGTTTCCGCAACCCAAGTCGAGCACTCTCGAACCCGGAGCGATCGTGTCCAGAATGTAGGCAAAATCGGGCCTTTCCTTCAATGCGATTCCCGGAATTGTTTTAGAATCCATGAGTTTCAGTCGCCGGGTTTTCTAGGAATCCGCGCAGCACGTCTTCCTGTTTTTGATTTGCGAGTAAGAAGCTGTCGTGCCCTTCTTTCGTATTTAATTCCACGTAAAAAACCCTCTTATCGGATGCTTCCAGACTCTTGACGATTTCCCTGGATTGTGAGGGAGGATAGAGCCAATCGGAACTGTAGGATACCACTAAGAATCTGCATTTGGCCGGTTCGAGAGCGGCGGTGAGTTCTTTTCCTTTTCCTAAACTAAAATGATCCAGCGCTTTGGTCACGTATATGTAGGAATTTGCGTCGAATCTATCCACGAAACTTTCTCCCTGATAAATCAGATAGCTTCCGACCGCGAAGTCCGAATTGAGAAGGTTTCCTCTCGGCGCGTTCCTGCCGAATTTTTCCCTCATCTTGTCGTCCGAAAGATAGGTGATATGTCCGACCATCCGGGCTAACGCGAGACCTTTTCTCGGCGAATTTTCCTCATACAAGCCGTTGTTCCAATTCGGATCGGAAAGAATCGCCTGTCTTCCTACTTCGTTGAATGCGATCTGCATCGCCGAGTGTTCCGCAGTGGAAGCTAAAACGATACAATTCCGAACGCTGTCCGGGTAGGAAATGCTCCATTGCAAGGCCTGCATTCCTCCCATGGATCCGCCGGCCACGCAGAATAAGACATCTATGTCTAGGTGTGCCACCAGCAACTTTTGTGCAGCAACCATATCCTCTATCGAAACGAAAGGGAAGCTGGATCCGAAAGGTTTTCCGCTGATCGGACTCGTTGTTAAGGGACCGGAAGAACCTTTGCAGCCGCCGATCACATTGGAGGAGATGATGAAATATTTATCCGTATCGAAGGCTTTTCCCGGACCTATATATTCATCCCACCAACCGGGACGCTTGTCGGAGTCGGAATGAAATCCGGCCGCATGCGCGTCTCCGGAAAGCGCGTGGCAAACAAGGATCGCATTGTCTTTTTTTTCGGAAAGAACTCCGTAGGTCTCATATGCGATCAAAAGGGGAGAAAGGATGGAGCCGTTGCCCAGACGCAGGTCGGGAAGTTGCACAGTCTGAGTTTGGACGATTCCGACCGATTTTTTTACATTCATCCTGCTTTTCCGACCAATCGAGAAAGCCACCCTCCGAATTTTCCCGATCGAAAACTCCGAGAAGCGGCCTTTTTTATACGTTTTTCTTAATAGAATCGGACGTCACACCTTTTTCAGAGCTTCCTCCAGATCGGTTAAAATATCGTCGATATGTTCCAGACCGATCGACAAGCGTACGAACTCGGGGGTGACTCCGGCAGAGAGTTGTTCGGCAGGCGTCAACTGTTGGTGTGTCGTGGAGGCAGGGTGGATCGCTAAGGACTTTGCGTCTCCGACGTTCGCCAATAAGGAGAAAAGCTCCAAATGATCTATGAATTTTTTCGCTTCCGGTAAGGCACCTTTGATACCGAATCCGAGAATCGCGCCGTAAAGTCCTCGCTTATGGTATTTTTTTGCTAGGGAATGATTTTTGTCGCTAGCGAGTCCGGGATAATTGACCCAACTTACCTTGGGATGTTTGGCAAGATATTCCGCGACTTTTTGTCCGTTAAGCGAATGCTGCGTTAAACGTAAGGGTAAGGTTTCGATTCCTTGCAGGATGTTCCAGGAGTTGAAAGGGGAAATCGAAGGACCTAGGTCGCGTAATCCCTGGACGCGAGCTTTGATGATGAAGGCGATATTTACGCCGCCGAAAGGTTCGAACTTTCCGAAAACATCCCAAAATTTTAGTCCATGGTAACTCGGATCGGGATCCGTAAAATTCTTAAATTTTCCGTTTCCCCAATCGAATTTTCCCGAGTCTACGATGATTCCTCCGATCGAAGTCCCATGGCCGCCGAGGAATTTCGTTAAGGAATGCACGACGATATCCGCTCCGTGCTCGATCGGATTCACCAAATAGGGAGAGGGGAGTGTGTTGTCTATGACTAGAGGTACTCCTATTTCATGGGCCACTTTCGATACCGCATCCAAATCCAGAGTATCCAGCTTCGGGTTTCCGAGCGTTTCGGCAAAGAAGGCCCTGGTCTTATCGTTGGACGCTTTTCTAAAATTTTCCGGATCGGATTGGTCTACGAAATGGACCTTGATTCCGAATTTCGGAAAAGTATAATGTAGTAAGTTGTATGTTCCTCCGTATAGGGAAGAAGAGGCGACGATCTCTTGGCCAGATTCTACGATATTCAGTAGAGCCAGAGTTTCCGCGGATTGGCCGGAAGCTGTAGCCAAGGCTGCGATCCCGCCTTCCAATGCTGCCACTCTTTGTTCTAGAACGTCCGTAGTCGGATTTCCCAATCTGGTATAGATATTTCCGAATTCCTGTAAGCCGAACAAGCGTGCCGCATGGTCCGTGTCTTTGAATACGTAGGATGTCGTCTGGTACAGAGGGACCGCTCTGGAAGTGGTGGTCGGATCCGGAGATTGTCCTCCGTGCAATGCAATCGTTTCGGGTTTGTATTGTCTGGGCATTTGATTCTAACTCCTTCTCCAACAAAACTTAAAATGGCATCAAATATAGTCAATTAAAATCTATTAAATAGGATAAAATATTCAATATAACGTATTTATCCTGAGGTAAACCGGAAATAACTCCAAATAGTAAGAGAGAAAAGAAAACATTTGAAAAATATTTCCAAAACCGGGAAAATTCGCCCCAATGAATTGGTTCCGATAGGAAGAAAGTGACTGAAGAGAATTCCCGTTCTGGAACCGTTTCCGGTCCGCTTTCCGGTTTTCCCCTGGCGGGTTTTGATTTAGATTCCCGGCAAGGGTTACGATACTATCTATAAGTTTTTGATGGCCCGAAACAGGGAGGTCCCTATTTCGGCCGACGGATTATGAAGTTAAAATCGATCGCGGAATTTAAAAGACGTTTCATCCTTCCAGGGACCTTTCTGCTAGCGTCGGTTTTAGCGCCCTTGATCGGAACTTCCGATTTGGAAGCCCAATTGTGGTTTCCGCCCGGTAGGCAATTTATGCAGCCTGCGGACGCGTTTACTTACGACGCGGGTATCAACAAGTACCAGAACAACTATTATTTTTATATCGCTCCGACCTTGAATTTGAATTTCGGGGGAGATTTCGGAATGTCCCTCACGGTTCCGGTGAACTTTCTGATCTATAACCCTCCTCCCACCGATCCGAACTTGAAAGTGGGGAGCATACGTAAGATCGATTACGATCAAAAAAGCGAATATCTGAGGTTCATCAATAATATTTGGTACGGGACGTACGGACAGTACAAACCGGGAGAAACCACCTTTTCCTTTTATGCAGGAAAGATTTTCGACGGATATATCGGACACGGGACTGTAGTTTACAGATATGTAAACAACCAAAGGATAGACAATTATAACGTCGGGCTCATGTCGGATATCAATTCCGATTACGGCGGAGTCCAGGTCTTTACCAATTCCGTTTATTCCCGGGAAATCGGAGCGGGGAGGGTATATGTCCGACCTCTTGCGGTAGGATTTAAACTCTTCGATATATTGACCGGTAGATCCAGGCTTTTCGCCATGATGCCCGTAGGCCAAGGAAACGTAGCCGACGAAGCGGGGCGGAATAAGGTTTACGAGGAAGCCGGTGTGGATCCGGAAGACAGGGAAAAATACAGGGCCTTATCCGAGGACGGCAAGAAGGAACAGATGGTTCCGATCGAAAAGAAACCGGAACAGAAGATGAAGGAATTGTTCAACCAGGATAATTTCGTAAACCGTTTCGCGATCGGTGCCACTACCGCTTTTGACGCTAAGGCTCCTTCCCAACTCTCCTTCGATACCACGGGACGTTTGAGACTGGACTCCAACAATAACCCTCTCGTGCAGACCACCGAAAAATTGACGATCACCGGACTCGACGCGGAATACAAACTCTTAAGTTCCAAATACGTGGAGCTAACCCCGTACTACGATATAAATACGATCCGTAATCTGAATAACGCGAAAGGAACCCATTACGGTGCGGTATTTCAGGTGGGTGGAAAGGATATTTACGCCAGAATCAAACCGGAATATCGGAATATGGATGCGAATTATATTCCTATGTATTTCGACAGCTTCTATGAATTGGAGCGGTTTCAGGCGAACGTGGGCTCGAATATCCCTGAAACGAAATTGCAAGCCGCTAGACTCCTGGATCCGAACGGTCCCAAAGTGAAGGGCACGTTCACTTCCGTGATCCTCGCTTTTTACAGGTTATCCATAGAGGCGAACTACGAAAAATACGGAGGCACGAATCATAGACGTGTGTTCCTGGGACTTTATATTCCTCTGGGAAATACTCTGGTGCTTTCCGGCTATTATACCAAAAAGAATTTCAACCAAAATAGCGACGCATTCAAACTGGACAATAATTCCGTAGGAGCGATCGAATTGGCTTTGAATTTAGGAGTGGTAACGATTCGTCTGCAAGACATCCGACGTTGGGTGTACGACAGCACTTCGAATCGTTTCATTACCCAGGACGAACAGAAAGTTCTATTTTCGAATTCCCTTACGTTCTAAGATCTCTTCCTGCTGGGACAGAAGAAAGGCCAAGGCCTGCTCGCTCCTAAGCACGGAGCGGGATAAGCGGATAGGCAGAGCTCCGACCTTACGAAACCCCTCCTTTTCCTTACGGCTCCATCCGGGCTCCGGTCCTAATAAGAACGCTCGAGTGGTATTTTCGTTTTCGAATTCCGTAAGCGAAGCTAACGATTCCCCTTTTCGGTCCAGATAGAACAACTTTCCGGGAAAGGAAGAAAGTTCCGCCTTCCAATCGTCTGTTAGTACGGGTTTTTTTCCGTCTTGCGGGCGGGAAAAGAAAAGGCGCATTCTAGGTTCGAATACGTTTCGGCCTTGCTCCATTCCGAGTCTCAATTCCGTACTTAGATTTTCCGCTCTCCAGACGGGAGAAGTGAGGTATTCCTTTCTGGAAAGTTCGGAATTGAAAAATCCGATTTCGGAGATTCCCCAGGTTCCCGCGAGCTGGAGTATTTTCTCCACAGTAGGGGGCCTTTGCAGTGCGGAGAATAATACCAACTTGGGGGCACGGGGGGTTGCAAATAGGATTCTTCTATAACTTCCTTTGATTTCACGTTCCCGAACCGCAGTGATACGGAAGCTACCTAAGGACTCGTTCAAGATCCCCGCTCGAACGGATTCTCCTTCTCGTTTTTTTAATATGTTCAGAATATGATCGACCCTTTGTCGATCCCGGACGGAGTATTCCGAATCTCGAATCAGCTCTTCCGGAGTCAGGAGGAGTAGATTCATCAGATTTCGTATTGGGGAGGTTCTTCCTTTGGCTCGTCGGGAGAAGAGGGAGGGGGCATCCGTCGCTCCGGTTCTTCCTGGATGGGGGGAAGAGTTTCTTCCTGAAAAATCATACGGTCTCGGCTAAAAAAGCAGGCACGAACGATTCCGATAAATATCAGCGCCAATAGGAAGTTGCGGGCAAATCGTTGCGCAAAACTTTTTCGATAAAAGGAGCGGGAGTTCGGATCCACGTATTCTCTCGGGGAAGAAGGCGATTGCCAACCTAAGGTTTCGTTTCTCTTCGGAAAGAGTCTTTCTTTGGTTCTTCTCCAGAGGTCTTCCATAAAAAGAAAAAATCCCCGTAAAGAGCGGGGATTCGGATTTTCCTCATCCGATTCGTATCTGCCTCCGACGTAAGAGGACTTATCGTCGGGATCGAACAAAAAGGAATGATAGCAGCGAGGGCACCGGACCGTCAACTTTCCCAGATTTACAGGAATACGAAGTTCGGTTCGGCACGACGAACAGGGAACAATATACCTCACTTAGTACTTCAGAGACTCCTTCATGATGTCTACGTTCTCTCTGTAGTTTTCGTTTCCTAATTGGTCGTTATAATCGAAAATCTTCGTAAAGAGACGGTCGAAATCGTCCAGGTGCTTGATGTAGAACTGTTTTTTAAAGGCGTTTCTGATGGGGTGGGTTTTGGTGTTTTCCACGCTCGTCATCAGATATTTTCCCACACCTTTTTCACCAGGGGTTTCCGGTCTTCCGTATTCGGGATAACCGTTCTTTTGGAAATAAATCTCCACCTTATCATTGTGAGCGGGCTGTCCGTTCGGAGTACGGTCGATGATCTCGGAAATCACCTTATCTTCGATCAGAAAATTATTTTTGTATATTTTGCTGATCAATTTAGCCATATTTCTCGGAGGCTCCATACGGGGATCCGGATCATTGCTGTTTTGGCCGTCGAAATAGATCTCCATAAATTTCGCGAGTCCGCCTTGTACGATTTTTCCTTGGCCACGCTCGTCGTCCTTAATGAAATCGTAAACTTCCACCCGGATACAATTGTTTGCGGGATCTTCCTGGCTAACGGCAGGCACGCATTCGTCGCCGTTGGATTTTCCTTTAAAAAGAACAGTGCGGAAGGGCAGGATTCGAACCTTCATCTTCATCAAAACCGTATGTCGGGTCAGTCTTTGATTTAGCTCGAAGATGCGCTCATCCAGTCCTTTTTCCGTATCTAGGATCGCCGCTCCAGCTTGGAGATCGTCCTTCTTTTGGCCTTGTTGGTTTTGTTGTTGTGCATCCAGTAGGCCGGTTACTGCCAAAATGGCTAGGCAAAATGCGACTTTGAGTTTCATTGTCCCCTATTCCTTGGTACTTTTAGTCAGCGGATTGAAATTTTTCGGTATTCTCGAAAAATTCCTGTATATAGTATCGGAAAAATAGACTCCAGATTGAATCGGAAGATAACCTTTTTTCATGGAGGAAAACGGTTATTTTCCCGTTTTAGAACTGATTTCCAAATACAGTTCATACGGTGGGGGAAGGGGCTTCAATCCTTTTTCGATCAATCGGGCAGTCCACCTGCGTTCCGTAAAGTCGCAAAAATCGCGAATGTCCCGGCCGGATTTGCCCTCCAATTTTTCAGAAAGTAGGATTCTTTCCTTTTCGGTTAGGTGGATCGCATAATTTCCCAGAATCGAACTTCTTTCCTCTAGATTCGGTAGGGGGAAGTAAATGGAGCGGTCGAAGCGGGACAATAGGGCCTTATCTAGATCCTGTTTTCGGTTTGTCGCCCCCAAAGTCACCGATTTTTGCCCACCGTCGAACCCATCCAATTTCCGTAATAGGACGGAAAGGATGTTTCTTGTAGCTTCGAATAGACCGTCGTCGCGAGAACCGGCTAGGGAATCGATCTCATCCAGGAAAAGCAGGCAAGAGGGGAAAAGAGCCGCGGCGTCGAATACGTAGGCCATATTTTGAGCGCTTTCTCCGTAATATTTGCTGAGTATGGATTCTACAGGAACATATACCAAGGGAATGTTCGTCATACAGGAGACCACCTTGGCCATAGAGGTTTTGCCTACACCAGGCTCTCCTTCCAGTAAAACGGCT
Source organism: Leptospira fletcheri (assembly GCF_004769195.1). NCBI lineage: Bacteria > Pseudomonadati > Spirochaetota > Leptospiria > Leptospirales > Leptospiraceae > Leptospira > Leptospira fletcheri. Next base: position 141,032 of record NZ_RQET01000001.1, on the reverse strand, counting down.
CTGGGTTTCGTTCTTCCCGGAAATTTGCGAGTCAATTCGGCCACTTGTCGGAACGTTTCCGGAGATTTTAAAGGAAGAATGATGGATTCCAGAATCTGTCGTTTTACGTCCTCGTAGCCGGCAATGGCATCAAAGGTTATCCAGTCCCCTTTTTTCTTGGCCTCTTCCGGCTCGTAGACCTCGATTCCGAGTCTTAAAAGAAGTTCCTTTGGATTCTGTACGGATTCCCGTTTTGACTGGCGTAAATATCGGAAGAGATCGATCGCTGCAAAGATTTCTTCTCGGGAAAAGTCTCCTTTTTTCGTGATTTCCACCCGATTTTGGGTTCTTCCGGAATAAAATCGAAATTTCGCGTTATCTAAGATGTTTCTCGTTTCAAAAAGATTTTCGTTCAGGGCTTGGAGACAATAATACCCGGGTTCGAAGGTGTGGATTCGCAGGTTTTCTACGTGATTTTTTACGATTTGTAGGCAATCTAATAATTGGGACTTTTCGATCGGGGGAATGGGAAATTCCACTTTCAGATCTTTTTTGTCCGGGACAAAGGAGGGAAGTTCCCTTTCCGCAACTCCGGAAGAGAGAAGTTCTTTGAGCAAAAGCTCTTTGGCACGACTGAAATCCAGGTGAGATCCTGTGTTTTTGCCAGTGCTGTGGTGGGAATCTTCGGGTTTCATGGTTTCTCCGGAAGAATTTCTCTTGTAATATCCTTCGGTACTGTCGAAGAAAATAGAAAACCCCCTTGGAGGCAACCCCTTATGGGTGAAGGATCTCTTTCCCAGGACGATATCGATGCACTTCTTACCGGAGGCGGCGGCGGCGCATCCGGAGGCGGGGAGGGCGGATCTGCCGATTTTAACCTAAGCGGAGAGCTCGATTCCCTTTTGGGAGGAGATGCCGGCGCTTCCGGATCAACGGGTGGTGGCGGTGGAGGGGCAGGTGCACCTTCTTTTGCGGACATCGCGGCTGCGTTAGGGCCTTCTTCCACTCCGGCACCTCCCAAACCTAGTTCCCGGGCTTCCTCTTCTTCGAATACCGCCAACTTGAATCTTCTCCTAGATGTGAACGTGGCCTTAACGGTGGAATTAGGACGCACGAACATGTACATCAAGGACGTGTTGGCTCTCAGCGAGGGAGCAGTCGTGGAATTAGACAATGCGGTAGGAGAGGACCTGGATATTCTCGCGAATGGAAAACTCGTAGGAAAGGGAAAACTCGTCGTTCTGGATGACTATTACGGAATCCGAATCACAGAGATCGTTCATCCGGATCGAAGGATGATGTAACGAAGTTTCCGACAGAGAAACCCGAGTCGGATAAAACGGAACCGCCTGTCGGACGGTTCCGTTTTCTGTTTAAAGTTTCGATTCTTTTCCGAGTACAGACTTCATTACGGAAGAGAAATTCGAGAGGTCCAAAGGCAGGACTAGATTCGTTCCTTCTTTGCCGAGTTTTTCCACCTCTTTGATGAAACGTTGAGCGATCCTGAATTGTGCGGCTTCCTTTCCACCTTGGTTCTGGATGGAAGTGGCGAGTAAGGAAATTCCTTTTGCCGTCGCAGTCGTAATGGATTCTATCTCCTTGGCGGCACCTTCCGCTTCGTTGATCCTCTTTTGTTTTTCCCCTTCCGATTTGTTGATCGCCTCTTCCTTCACTCCCAAAGAACGGTTGATCCTGGAATCCCTGTCTCCTTCCGAAAGGGAGATCTGCGCTTTTTTGGAGATCTGCGCTTTCTTTTCCCTTTCCATCGCTTCGATGACGGATTTGGGAGGAGTGATATTCACGATTTCATACCGATTGACTCGAACTCCCCAAGGTTCTCCTGCCTGGTCCAGCACTTCCAGAATCTTGCTGTTGATCACTTCCCTGGTTTCGAAGGTCGTGTCCATGTCCATGGTACCGATAATGGCACGCATGGTGGTCTGCACCAGCTGGGTGACGGCAAATTGATAGTCGTCGATTCCGTAACTGGCCTTTTGAGGATCCAATACCCGCAAATACAGGATTCCGTCCATTTCCACCTTTACGTTGTCCTTCGTGATGCAAGTCTGGGGTGGAACGTCTATCGCCTGCTCTTTTAAGGTATGATAATAGGAATCCTCGTCGATGAATGGAACCAAGAGGTGGAATCCGGCATGAAGGGTTCGGTTGTATCTTCCCAATCGTTCCACGATGATGCATTCCTGGGCCGAAACGATGCGGATGGAACGATAAATCTTATACGCGAGGTAGAGAGTGAACGCAAACCAGAAAATTCCGGTGAATATTTTCAGAATGTCTTCCATGTTTCGAATTACCCCTTCGTGCTGCCAGTCTTCGGCAATTGGTTCGTTACTTTGGAAATCCCTTCGAAAAAGCCGGTGATTCCGGCTACCTCGAGCGGAAGAACGGTTGTCTTCGACTTTTCGAACACTTCTCCCAACCCCGCAAGATAATCTTCCGTGATTTGGAGATGGATCGCTTCCTCGCCTCCTTTTTGGCCGGCCGCGTCCGAAATCATTTGAATTCCCTTGGCTTTGGCAGTGGCGATCAGTTCGATCTCCTTTGCCTTGCCTTCCGCCTCATTTACCTTTCTGGTTTTTTCCCCTTCCGAAAGATTGATGGCTTCCTGTCTTTCTCCCATAGAACGGTTGATCCGAGCGATTTTTTCCCCTTCGGAGATGGTGATTTCGGCCCGCTTGACTCGTTCGGCCTTTACCTGCTCTTCCATTTCATGCAGGATTTCCTTAGGAGGAGAAATATTTTTAATCTCATAACGGGTCACTTTGATTCCCCAAGGGTCGGTCGCCTCGTCCAGAGACCGGACTACGTGAGAGTTGATATCGTCTCTCTCGGAAAAGGTATGATCCAGAACCAATTTTCCGATTTCCGAACGTAAGGTGGTTTGTGCCAATTGCACCGTTGCGCTTCTGAAATTTTCGATCTCGTACGAGGCTTTATAAGGGTCCACGACTCTGAGATACAGGATTCCGTCCACCAGAATGGATACGTTATCCTTGGTGATGCAGGTTTGCGGGGGAATCTCCATCGCGATCTCTTTCTGATTTTGTCGGTACCGGACCTGGTCGATGAGCGGTATCAAAAAATGGAGTCCGGCAGGTAGCGCCCCCCGAAATACTCCCAATCTCTCGACCAAAAAACTATAGTTTTGAGGGACGATAATGAAAGTCTTTCGGACTAAGTAGATCGCAGCGATGACAAATAAGGTAAAGTAAAACATTTCGTTTTCCGACCTCCTGTATTTTTATGGATTGAGTCTTTATGTTTCTTCCGGAAATTCCACGGGTTTCACGATAAACGTTAGGTTTTCTCGCTCGATGATTTCCGCTTTCCTACCGGAAGGGATGCGCCTGGTTTTGCTTATGGCGTCCCATTCTGTTCCTTGGAACAAAATTCTTCCACCTTTTCTTTCCACCAAAACGTCTTTTGTGACGGAAACGATTCTGCCGGGACCTTCTTCCGGAGAGAGAGGGGATTTTTCGGTTCTGGAAGGAAAGAACTTTCTAAGGGTAGCGCCTCCGATCAGGATCAAAATTCCGGAAAGCGTCGCCCAGAGTGCGAATTGGATCCAGATGTTCCAATCCAAAAAATAGGAAAGAATTCCGACCAGGACCGCCGAGATTCCTAAAAACACCACGAAGGTTCCCGGAATGAATAACTCGCCGATCATCAGCGTTATTCCCGCTATAATCCAGAGAGTCGAATTTCCGATACCGTTCTGTAGAAAGTCCATGATTTGGTCCGTGGAAACGTTAAAATTCTATTTCCAAAATCCCTTCCCTTCACTACGGTAGCAGGAAACCCATGAAAAGAATCTTGATTCGCGTAGGAATCGGATCCCTTGTCCTGTTTGCAGGATTGCAGTTCATCCCGTTGCAATTTCCTTCGGGGAAGAATGCTAAGGAAATCCAATCGGAAGAAAGCGTCAAAAAGATTTTTCGTAAAGCCTGTTACGACTGCCATTCGGATCTGGTCAAATGGCCCTGGTATTCTCGAATTTTTCCGGTTTCCCTCTATCTGATCCGACATGTGCAGGAAGGAAAGGAAGAATTGAACTTTTCCGACTGGGAGGGGATGAAACGGAGTGAGCAGGCGGATTCGGCGGAAAAGATTCTGGAAGAAATAGAAGACGGGGAAATGCCTCCTAAAGAATACGTTCTTTTGCATTCGGAAGCAAAGCTGGACAAGGAAGAACTGGAGACATTGAAAGACTGGTTACAGTCTTACTCCGAAAAGTGAGATCGATCCGTGTCAGAAAAGAAAAATCAAAAAGGGAAACTCTGGGGGGGAAGGTTTAAGGGAGAGGCTGCGTCCATTCTGGAAAGGATAGGCGAGTCCATTTCTTTTGACCGAAAATTGTACAGAGAGGATTTGGAAGGCAGTCGCGCTCACGCGAGGATGCTTCATAAAATCGGAATTTTGAACCAGGAAGAATTGCAAAAGATCCTGAAAGGTTTAAATACGATCGAATCCGAAATCGATTCCGGCGACTTCGTCTTTCGTTCCGAGTTGGAGGACATTCACATGCATGTGGAAGCCCGTTTGACCGAATTGGAAGGCGAGGTGGGAAAGAAACTGCATACCGGTCGTTCCCGCAACGATCAGGTGGCGCAAGACGTTCGATTGTACATCCGAAATCGGATCCTGGAAGTTTTGGACCGATTGGATTCCTTGCGAGAGTCCTTGTATCTTCAGGCGGAACGGAATATCGATACTATCATTCCGGGATACACGCATTTGCAAGTGGCCCAGCCGGTCCGGGCGTCTCATTTTTTATTGGCCTATTTTTGGATGTTTACCCGTGACAGGGATTTTTTCGAATTCGCGGCTTCCACCAATGACGAGCTAGTGTTGGGCTCAGGTGCGATGGCAGGAGTCAATTATTCCAGCGATCGGGAGTTCCTTGCTTCCGAGTTGGGGATTCCCAGGATTTCCCCGAATAGTATGGATGCCGTCAGCGGCAGAGACCATCTCCTCCAATTCCTTTTTGCAGGAACGCAGTGCATGATCCATGCCTCCAGGCTTTGCGAGGATCTGATTCTGTATTCCTCGCAGGAATTCGGTCTGGTGAGATTGCCGGACGGACTTACTACGGGTTCTTCCATCATGCCCCAGAAAAAAAATCCCGACATAGCGGAATTGATCCGAGGAAAGGCGGCTCGTACGATCGGCAATCTGAATCACATGGCGGTCCTCCTGAAAGGGCTTCCCCTCACTTACAATCGTGATTTGCAGGAAGATAAGTTGGCGCTCTTCGATTGTGTGGAAACCCTTTTGATCAGTTTGGAGGGATTGGAAGAGATGATTCGAGAACTCGAATTTCGCCCTTCCCGAGGAGAACGTTCCTTGAAAGAGGGTTTCGCAACCGCAACAGATCTAGCGGATTTTTTGGTGGGAGAAAAAGGGGTTCCGTTCCGAACGGCGCACGAGTTGGTCGGCAGATTGGTCTCGGAATGCGGGGAAAAAGGAGAAACCCTTTTTACGATCTCCGAAGAAGCCCGATCCGCGATTTCCCCTTTCTTTACGGGAAAGGAATATGATCGGGCCGTCTCATTGGAACTATCAGCGGATAAAAAGAACAGTTTCGGAGGAACGGCTAAGGCCAGACAGATCGAACAATTGAAAATCGCGTCGGAATCTTTAAAAACCTCTTCTAGGACGAAAGAATGAATCGCACCTTTTTCTTATTAATCTGCTTGATCGGCATTTCGATCGAATGCAAAAATAATCCCTATTCGGAGCAAAAATACCGTCCGGAACCTTACACACAAGTTCCCGTCGTGGTTCACCGTATGGACCAGAATTATCTGGGATTGCCTGATAAACCGGCTCTCTATACGGTCATCCAAACGACACAAGGAGATATGGTTTTGGAATTGTTCGATAAGGATGCCCCTAAAACGGTGCAGAACTTCATCGATCTTGCCCAAGGAGAAAAGGAATTCACCGCACGCAACGGACAAAAGCAAAAGAAACCTTTTTACGACGGTCTGACATTTCATCGTGTCATCGAAAATTTCATGATTCAGGGAGGCTGTCCGAACGGAGATGGTACCGGAGGACCCGGATACAGATTCGAGGATGAAATCAACGCAAAATCTTTGGGCATGGATAAGCTGAGGGTAGGACAGCTTCCTTATTATACAGGACAACTGCAAAGGGTAGTCGTCCAGGAAATGGGAATCAAGAGCATGAGGGAATTCGAAGACAAAAAAGAGGAATTCGAAAAGAACCTGGAGCAGGCCAAGGGATTGTCGGTGATGGAAATCCTGTATCGCCTGGGATATCGATACAACGAAGTTCTAAACAGTCACCGTGCGATAAAAGGAGCTCTCGCAATGGCGAATGCCGGTCCGAATACGAACGGCTCCCAGTTTTTCATCAATCTGGTGGATACCCCTCATTTGGACGGTTTGCATACCGTTTTTGGTCAGCTTGTTCGCGGTGGTGAAGTCGCGGATCGTATCGTGGCTTCCGGAAATTCCAAATCCTCGATCCGCAAAATACTCGTAGTGGATCGGAGAAGTCCCGCTCCATGAGTTCCGACGGGGAAAAAAAAATCTATTTCCTGCTCGCTAAGGAAATAAGCAATTCTAGAGGAACTGCGAAAGTGCTGGAAGCACTCGCGGAAATTTCGCTAGGGGAAAAGGAAGAGGTGACCGTCGTCAAGGAAACGAAGGCGAGAGAGGATGTCCCTGTCGACTTCGTGACGATCGCTAAATTCTTTCGTGCTGCCCAAAAGACCAGACAATCCCTAAACCAAGTCTACGAAGAATCCATGGCCAAATACAGTAAGGTCAACGCTATGACAACCGGAAAGCGTCGTCCAACCGAGGACGAGGTCAAGTTAAAGCAAACCTTAATGGATTATATTCTGAAAGCCGAAGGAATCTTCGAAAGAAACGATTTAGTCGACGAATCCTTGATCAAAGAGTTGAACCGTTTTTTCGAAAGTCTGGATTCCGCCGAGAAACTTTCCGAAGCGAATATTTTCAGTCTGTACATTTCCCCAAAGACCGCAGGTTTGATTTACCCCTTATTGGATAAAATGCGGGATTGCTACCAGGAATACGGAAAATTGCAGCCCACATTAAAGCGCCTGAATCGTATCGCAGATTTTATCATCGAAGACGCGGGGACTTGATATTGTTCCGCCGTTTCGAGACGTAATTTCCTCCAAATCCTCGTATTTTTCCGGAGTTTTTGCAGGTTTCTGCCGAAAGAACTAGGAGAACTCTAGGTTTTGGACCGAACTTTTTGTCCGATTCCTTTTCGGGTTCTCTTGAAAACCTAGGTTGAACGGAATGAAGCTCTGGCTAATCGGAACATTACTGCTTTTTCTTGCACAATCGACGTTTGCCTTCCCGAAAAGGGACGCAAGGGGAGAGGTCTCCGAAAATTATCTGCGCCAGCAAGGAATCGTAGATTTAAAATTACCTAAAATACAATACCGGGAAAACGAGCCGGTCAAGGTTCATGTTTCCGTTCGGAACACAGGCAACGAAGTACTGAGGATCTTTCCGTACGGAAAAGACCTTCGTTCCTTTCAGGTAATCGTAAGGGACGAGGACGGTCGGACCGTTTCCAGGCAGGAAGAGGAAATTTCGGAAGATCCGATCCTTAAAAGAAGGAACAAGGTCGAAAATCTGGTCGGAGACGAAGTAAAGGAGATCATCCTCCATAAGGACGAAACTTTCTCCAAAGAGATACGTCTGGACAGACTGTACCAACTGGAGACCGGAAGAAAATATTTCATCACTGCATATTTCTATCCTAATATTTCCGAATACCGGGATCATTTCATCCGATCGGAGAATCATCCGTATTTTTCCATCGAGGAAAGAAGGAAAGATTGGGTTCTACCCGGAATCCCGTACCAAGATCCGGTATCCGACGGAATGGAACCGGAGGAGGTGATCCATTTGTTCCTGGGTGCGGAAAAGAAAGGAAACTGGAAGCTTCACTTCAAATGGATCGATTTTCCCGAATACGTGCAAGCGTATGATCGTTTTTCCAGGGAATGGGCTCAGTCGGAAGAATCGGAAAAGGACTTCATCCTGGAAGAGTTCCGTAAATTCTTGATGGAAAACCGAGCGGGCATGCTACAATATTATAAGATCCTCGGAGTGGAAAAGATCAATCCGAATCTCTCCAAGGTCAAAGTTGCGGTGGAACGAAGGTTGAACAAGATCCCTGTCCGTTATGAATACGAATATACCCTTCGAAGAGTTCCGGAAGAAACCGGAGCTTTTTGGAAAGTCGCTAATCTTATAGCTAAGGTGCGGAAATGACCGAAATTTTATCGCAAGACGAAATCGATGCGCTCTTAAACGCGATCTCCAGCGGGGAAGTCAGCGAAGACGAATACTCCTCGGTCGGTGAACAAAAAAAGGTCAAGATCTACGACTTCAAGCGTCCCGACAAATTTTCCAAGGACCAGATCCGAACCTTGCAGATGATGCACGAGACCTTTGCCCGCCTTGCGACGACGGGACTTTCCGCCCAGCTTCGGGCTCTCGTTCACGTTCACGTCGCGGCTGTGGACCAGCTTACGTATGAGGAGTTTATCCGTTCGATTCCGAACCCGACGACTTTGGCGGTGATCAACATGGACCCTTTGCGGGGTTCCGCAATTTTGGAGATAGATCCTTCGATTTCTTTTACGATCATCGACCGACTTTTCGGAGGAAAGGGAGAAACCGCTAAGATCTCCCGGGAACTCTCCGAGATCGAGATGAGCGTTATGGAAGGGATCATCGTCCGTATTTTAGGAAACATGCGCGAGGCCTGGTCTACGGTGATCGACCTTCGTCCTAGATTGGGAAACATAGAAACCAATCCGCAATTCGCCCAGGTGGTTCCTCCGAACGACATGGTGGTTTTGATCAACCTAGAGACCAAAATCGGAGAAGTGGAAGGTTTGACGAACCTTTGTATCCCTTACATCACGATCGAGCCGATCATCAACAAATTGTCCGCACAATACTGGTATTCTTCCATCCGGAAAGGTGAGCTGGATGAAAACCGCTCCATCATTCAGGAACGGTTGGATCAAGTTCAGATCCCAGTGATCGCGGAAGTAGGATCCGTGGACATCTCGATTTTGGACTTTATGAATTTGAATATAGGAGACGTAGTGAAGCTGGAAAACACCACGACCCGTTCCGATATGTTAGTCAAAGTGGGGGAACGAAAGAAATTCAAATGCCTCCCCGGGCGAGTCGGAAACCGTCTTGCGATTCAGATCGGTGACAGGGTGGAAGACATTCCGGACGAGCTACTGGGTTCCACCCGTTCCGAACAGGAATATTAAAAAAAAACGGGCCTTACGACCCGCTTTTCTCCGAACGAATTCTTTTTAGAGTTCGGATTATTTTTTCCAATGAATGCACTCTCCGGGACATTCATCCATTTCTTTCTGGACGATTTTCCATTCTTCTTCCGGAATCGGAGCTTGGTTTATGGATTCTCCTCCGATATGGGTTTCGGACGTATCGTTGTCGTCCATTTGAAAGTATTTGGGTAGATTGTCCGCACATTGGTTACAGGAAGTGCAGTTGTCCTTGTCTACATAGGCTATTTTCGTCTGTGCCATACGCTAGATTCTCCTCGAAAGTTTCCTGACTGCTTGCGGAAAACGGCTTCTTTCACTACAGTTTCGAGTCCCGGTCTGGACGGCAAACGATTTTCCCGGGAAATCGAGGCCGGGGTTCCGGTTCGGACGAGCGATTCGATTCTCATTCCAAAAGATCCCGGAAAGACAAGTAGGTTTGTCGGAAAGGTTCGGAGAGGAAAAATGTGGACGGAAATTTATTTCTTCTATATTCTTCCTGGAAAGCAATTTCCCAAGGGAGAGAACTAAATTCAATGAAACGGATTACTATCGTTTGTATTCTCGCGGTATCGATGGGTTTTATCGATTGTCGCAAGGCCAAGGAAGATCTGCAGGGTGGGGTAATCACTTTTGCAAAAGGGAGCGTAAAACTTTTCGACAAGGCCGGAAAGGAAAAGGCGTCTACTCCGGATTCCTTTCTCATGCCGGAAGACCGTATCGAAACCGGCAAGGACTCCTATGCCGATTTACAACTTACCGACGGGGTAGTGATTCGGATCAAAGAAAACACCTCTCTGATCCTGAAAAAAATCTTCATAGATTCCAAGAACGGAGAGTTGTTCACGGATCTGAACATGAACAAAGGAAAGATCTTTTCCAAAGTATCCACCAAGCTAGGAAAGACCAGCCAATTCAATGTCACCACCCCTACGGTGGTCGCTTCCGTTCGTGGTACCGACTTTCAGGTGGAGGATAACGGTAAATCGGCGCATACGCTCGTATCCAACGGATCCGTTTCCGTAACGGACGCCGATGATCCTACAAAACAAGCGACAGCCGACGCGGGAGAGAAGGTCAGTTCCGACGGAAAGGATCTCACGGAAGGGAATTTGACGGATGCTGAAAAAGCGGAACTAGAAAACGATTCGGCCACGATACAGTCCGTTACGGAGGAACAGAGAGCGCGTATCCAGGAGATCCTGAAGGACTTCCAGGAAAATAAGGCTTTGATCCTTCAGGGAATGGAAGATCAGAAACAAAGAAATCGCGAATTGATCGAGGGCGCTAAAGAGGAGAACCGCAAACTCCTGGAAGATACGAAAAATGCGGGCAAGGAAGAGCGGGAAGCCATCCGAAAATCCGGACAGGAAGAAAAGGAAAAAGTGAAATCTTCCATGGACGACGCCAAAAAGGATTTGGAAAATCAGCGTAAGTCCTTGAAAGACCAAGCACTTCCGAAATAAGTTCTTTCGGAATCTCGCTCGGGAAAAAACGCCGGGGTTCACGCCCGGCGTTTTTTGATTCGGAAGAAATCAGTTCTCTTCCGGTTCCTTCTCCATCAGTTTGAAATAGAGAATCACCATAGTGAAAACCAGCGTGACGGAATTCGCCAATATGATCGGTAAATCCTCCTTAAGGATTCCGTAAGCCAGCCAGAAGCCTAATCCTACAGTCAATACCAGATACATATTCCGCGAGATGTCTCGGGTCTTTCTTTCGATCAAAACTTTGATCACTTGGGGAAGAAAGGAAATCGTCGTCAATAAGGAAGCGGTATATCCGATCCAACTCGTCGGTTCCACTCCTAACCCGCCTCCGATCGGAATTCGCGTGTTACCACGGTCTTGATCCCGCCCCGAAGATTATAATCTCCTCTTACTTTTACGTATTTCGGACGGACGGATTTTACGAAGTCCTCCAAGATTCGGTTGACCACGTTTTCGTGAAAGATCCCCAAATTGCGGTAAGCGAGGATGTATTCTTTCAAAGATTTCAGCTCCACGCATTTGTCCGAAGGAATGTAGGAAATCTCTATCGTACCGAAATCCGGCAAACCGGTCTTGGGGCATACCGCGGTGAATTCCGGTATGGTAAAATCGATTGTGTAATCCTTACCTTCGTACACATTGGCGAAAGATTCTATATCGGGAAGTTTCAGAGTAGGAATGTGTTCCTGTCTTCCTTCGTAGGAAGAAGCTCCTGTTTCTTGCTGTCGGTCGTCCATTCGTCCTCCTCTGAAACCAGAGTTTTCCGGAACTTTTCCCTGGGAATCCTTTTACAAAGCAGGGACTCGGAACTCTCGCCATGAACCAACGCAAAGTCATAGGTGTCGTCGATTTCGGCGGCCAATACGCACATTTGATCGCCTCCCGTATCCGAAGGTTAGGGGCCTATTCCGAAATTCTTTCCAACGAAGAACCTACGGAATCTTACGCGAAATTCTCCGGATTGGTTTTATCTGGAGGCCCGGAAAGCGTGTACGAGACGGGTTCGCCCTCCATTTCCGAAAAAATTTTCGATCTAGGCATTCCGATTTTAGGGATCTGTTACGGTCACCAATTGATGATGAAGCTTTTGGGGGGAGAGGTTCGAAAGGCCGGCACTGCGGAATACGGACAGGCGTCTTTGGACCTATTCTCCGGGAACGGATCCGAATTGTTGCAGGGTTATTCCGGCGGGGAAGTGGTTTGGATGAGCCATGGGGACGAAGTGGTCCGTCTACCGGAAGGTTTTCGGGCGACGGCTTCCTCTACGGACTGCAAATACGCGGTGGTCGAAAACGTCTCCGCTCATAGATTCGGAATCCAATTCCATCCCGAAGTGACCCATACCCAAAAGGGGAACGAGTTGCTACGGAATTTTATCCGGATTTGCGGAGCGGAGAATACCTGGGATCTTACCCAGTATTTGGCCCTCAAACTACAAGAATTGAAATCCGCGATTCCGAAGGATAAGAAAGTCTTTTTACTCGTTTCCGGGGGAGTGGATTCCACGGTTTCCTATCTCCTTCTTACAAAGGCACTCGGACAAGATCGGGTTAAAGGCGTCCTGATCGATACGGGTTTTATGCGGAAGGACGAGGTCTTACACCTGCAAGAAAACTTGACTCTTCAGGGAATCCACCTGCATGTTCATGATTCTTCGGAGCTATTTTATTCCAGGCTGAAGGGAAAGAAAGATCCGGAGGAGAAGAGAAAGATCGTCGGAAATCTATTTTTGGAAGCTCAGGAGGATTGCGCTAAGGAATTGGGGCTGAACTCCGAAGAATGGATTTTAGGACAGGGAACGATTTATCCTGACACGATCGAAAGCGGAGGGACGAAACATTCCCATACGATCAAAACCCACCACAATCGTGTGGAAGCCATACAAAAATTGATGGAAGAGGGGAAGGTGGTGGAACCCATCAAGGATCTCTACAAGGACGAGGTTCGGGAACTAGGAACCGTTCTCGGGCTTCCTAAGGAATGGACATTGCGCCATCCTTTTCCCGGACCGGGTTTGGTTGTCCGAATGATTTCCCAAAAGAGGGAAATCATTCGAGAAGCCGAGACCGAACTGGACGCGATTCTTGCGGATTTTTCCGGAGTGGCGGGAAGCATTTTGCCTGTCGCGTCCGTGGGTGTCAAAGGGGACAGGAGATCTTACGCGTACTGTGCAGTTCTTTCCGGAGAGAAAGAATGGGAGGACTGGAATCGTATATCGACCGCCATCACGAATCGAAGTTCTCATATCAATCGAGTGACTCTTTTTGTAGGACCGGAAAACGTTTCCATAAAAGACGCATCCTTTCTTTTTCAGCCGCTGGATCTGGATCGGAAAGATTCGGATCTTTTAAGGGAAGCGGATGCCGTGGTCGAGTCGGTTCTCCGATCTGCAGGAATCTACGGCGAAATCTGGCAAATGCCTGTGGTTCTTTTGCCGGTAGGAAAGACTGAGGAAGAAAGGAGTATCGTTCTCCGACCGGTTCATTCCCAAGAAGCCATGACTGCGAGTTTCTTCCCTTTGGATCGGAACGTTTTACGGGAATTGGAATCCAAGTTATTAGGGATCGAGAAAATTCGGTACGTATTTTTCGATCTCACCAATAAGCCTCCCGGCACGATCGAATGGGAATAGCGATAAAATAGATTTCTATTGACACCTCGCCCCTCGACGAAATTATACCTCATAACGGCGTCGTGGCCAAGTGGTAAGGCATGGCTCTGCAAAAGCTTGATCCCCGGTTCGAATCCGGGCGACGCCTTAAGTTCGCGAATCGTCGGATGTCGGCGAACCTATCTCCTATGACGCCTGGATGGTGGAATCGGTAGACACCCAGGACTTAAAATCCTGTGAGTTCACGCTCGTGCGGGTTCAAGTCCCGCTCCAGGTACCAAGAATCCTTTTCGGTCATTCGTAATCGCAAAGGTCGCCGAAGTCGAAGGCGGGAAGGTCCACATCTTGGTCCTTCCGAAATCCTTCCCAGACAATCTTAAAATCCCGGAAAAAAACTCCCGTAGGAAACTTGGGGGAAGGGGCAAGCGGAATTGTCTCCTTCCAAAGAAAAGAATTCCATCCGGATTTCAGGGAGATTCTCTCGGAGGCGAGTTCTACCTGAGCGTGGGACCAGTACAATTGGTCTTCGTCGAAGGACTCCCGGCTTACTACGGTAACCAAGGCTTGCTTCGGCGGATTTTTGGCGTTCGGAGAAAGATATATTCCGAACCGAAACGGATCTTTTCGAAGGGAAGGCGGGTTGGGCCATCTATGCGTCAGGCATCCTTCGATTTGGAACGGCTTCTCCGCCCAATCGTTCGGAACCAGAACTTTTTCCAAAAGCCGATCCTGCCGAATCGCTACCTCGGAGCGAAAAGGGAGAATTCGTTTTTCCAACAATTTCTCATAATCGGGGTTCTCCGTTCGGATCTGTCTGGAATATGCCAGAGCCGGGGGAGTCTGCAAGCGCCAGATCCAAAAGAAGGCATTAAGCAGAAACGGCAAAATCAGGAGAAGAGAGGTATATCGAAAGTTCGTTTTTTCCTGGAATCTACGGCTTCCGATCAGGATCCCGGACAGCGCATAAAACGGCAAAGCGACCTCGTCGTCCAAAAGATAACATTGAAAAAATCCGGCCACCCAAAGAGACCCGACTCCTATCGGTGAAAGAGTTTCCTGGTCTCCAAGGGAAGGGGTTATATCACGGAAAATGAATATAAAAAAAAGTAGAAGCGAGAGTGCGGAAACCCAACCGCCTACGATCGCAAAGTGCAGCATGTCGTTGTGAGCGTGGCTGTTCGGAGTGATCTCCAATTCGTACCACAGCTGTTCCTGTTCTTGGACGGAGCGGTCGGATAGGGTGTGATGGGCGGATTTGAATTTTCCTCCGCCCAGTCCTAGGGCGTAGGTTTTTTCCAGCAAGGGGAGGCTGTTTCGGTAAATCCAATATCTCTGATTTTCCGGAGTCTGCACTTCTAAAACCTGGGAGACGGTTCGATGAAAGAGCCAATTCCTCTCATAGAGATATTTGAAGCTGAAGCCGATGCACACAAAAAGAATACCGGCTATGATGCCTGCAACGGCGATATTGGGCGGGGAAAACCCGATTTTTCCCGGTAATCCGAATCGAAGCAAAAGAACTACGCAAACGAAACCGACCCCTAACCAGGCAGATTTGCTTTGGTTCAATAGAAACAGCCAGGCCCCAACTAGGAGAAGGATTCCGTAGAATCCGATCTTGAAACCGGATTTCCGTCGAATGGAAGCGAAGAAACCCGCCGCTAGACCTGGAATGTACAAAGATAGCAAACCTCCGTACGTGAGATGAGTATTCATCAATCCGATGGGAAGGTAACTCTGGATTCCGAACAAGAGACCGGCAGGGTGTTGTTTCCTGTCTCCGGGAGCATACTGGAAACCGTTAGAAATAAATTTCCCGAGTCGGTACTCGCTGAATATGGAAACCAGTCCAGAGAGCAGGAGCAGAAAGAAGGAAATCCAGATGAATCTCCGGATCTTACGCGAATTCGATTCCTCCGCTGCGTGTGCCGCGGCAACGGGGAATATCAGGCAGAGCCAAAAGTCCCCGGCTTCGGATTGCTTTGCAAAATTCTTCCAGAAATCTCCGTTTCCGTCCAAATGCCAAACCGAGGATAGGAATACGAAGAGATAGACGCCTAAAATTAGGCCGAAAGGAAATAGAAAAGGACGGCTTTTTTCCCAAACTCTCGGTCCCGCCACAAGGAAAAGGAAAACCGCAAGGCCCGCAAATATTTGGGAGACGGAAACTGATAAAGGGAAGGTAATGAGTAAAAAGAGAAGGGAGTAAAAAGACCCTTTTTCCGACAATCTGGAAAGAGTTCCGGATTCCATACGGTCTAAGGAAAATGATTCGATTTTCATAGAAGGGGTGGGTCCGACCGAATCCCATAAAAAACCGCTGACAAGGAAAGAAAAGCTCTTATCCTGGGATCCCGACGGAAATCCGCAGGACTTTCGCCAGATTATATGTCCGAAAAAAAAATAGAATCCCCTCGATCGACGAGCAAAAAAAGGAAGAAATCGAATCCGGCTACGCTTGTCTCTTCCCACCCCAGATTCAACAAACACCTCTCCGTCGCGGTCATCACGTACAATGAAGAAAGAAATATCGGAGATTGTATTCGTTCCTGCCGAGATATCGCCGAGGAAATCGTCGTTCTGGATTCGAATAGTACGGACAAGACGGAGGAAATCAGTAGATCCTTCCCTGAGGTGAAATTCCGTTCCCAAAAATTTAGCGGGCATGTGGAACAGAAAAACGATGCGATCGCCCTTTGTAAAAACGAGTGGATTCTCTCTTTGGATGCGGACGAAAGGTTGAGCGACGAATTGAAAGAGTCTCTCCGCATTTTTTTGGAGAGTCCGGAGGACGGAGCTCTGGACGGACTTAAGGTGGCTAGACTTACGTTCCACATGGGAAGGTTCATCCGTTTTTCCGGTTGGTATCCTCAGACGAAATACAGGATCTTTCGCAAATCCAAGGCGCGCTGGACCGGGGAGAATCCGCACGACTATCTAGTCGTCGACGGAAAGGGAAAAAAAATTTCCGGAGATATTTTACATTACAGTTTTCGCGATTTGTCTCACCAAGTGGACACGATCAATAAATTCTCTTCCATCGTAGCCTGGACTCGGTTTCGAAAGGGCAAGGTGTTTCGGTTGACGCGCACGATCTATAAACCTTTCGTAAAGTTTTGGGAGATCTATCTTTTTAAACTGGGATTTCTGGACGGGTTTCCGGGATTTGCGATCGCAGTTTCTTCCGCCTACTCCACTTTTTTAAAGGAAGCCAAAATCTACGAACTTAGCGATCATTTGATCCAAAGACCTTCCAACCTCCGAGAGGATTACGGAGCCTAGATGTCTGAGGGGCGAAACAAGGGGAAAGGTTCTTTTTGGAGCCGATTTCTGTTCTGGAAGAGAAAAAACTCGGAGCAGGATCTTCCCGGGGAACCGACAGTACGGGAAAGCCGAGGGTATACTTGGGAATTGAAAGATCTGAGGGAGAAAGTGGACCGGTTCTTTCTGACCCGTAAAAAGCAGAGTGGTACGATCTTCGAGTCGACTACTCTGAAATTGACCAAGAACAATCGGCATCTGTTTCGATTGGAGGGAAAGGAAAAGTCGGGCAGAGAATATTCCATTCTATTCGTAACGGGAAATTATTTGAACGAGCTGAACGGAAAAGTGAACGGAGTCGTGTTTTTAGGAGAGGCCGATTTGAACCGAATCCTTTCCTCCGACCAAAAGAGTCTCAAGGGAATTCTTTCCGGTATTCAAACGCCCGATTGGGATGAGGAATCTTGGTCTCTTTTACAGGAAGAACCGGAGCTTCGTAAATCCTCGGATTCCTGGAAGGAGGTCCTTGCATGGGAACCGATCTGGAGCCAGCAAGTGATCATCCATTTGAGGCCGAACGTATTGGCGGTTCTATTAGTGTTTATGGGAAAGGAATTCGAGGATTTTTTCCGCAAGAACTCTGCGGTAAGAGTGCAGGAAATGGTTTCAAAGGAATTGTATTTCCTAAACGTAAGCGGAAACAGGGATTTTCCTCATTCCGAAAATCTTTCCTTATATGAATTCGATTCCGCAAAACGAGAATTGGAATCCGTTTTGAATCGAATTCGGTCCAAAAGAGAGAAGATATAAAGTATGGATCTAAAAGAAATTGCGGTGAAACAAATCCAATCCTCCATCGCTACAAAGCAGGCGGTTCTGGATCATCTGCTTCCTGAAATCGTAAAATCCGGCCAAATATTGGCCGAAACGCTTCGAAACGGAAATCTGGTTCTTTTTTGCGGAAACGGAGGTTCCTCTTGCGACGCTTCTCATATCGCCGCAGAATTGGTGGTTCGATACAAATCCGGAAACGAAAGGAGAGCGCTTCCTGCGATTTCTCTTTCGGCGGATTCGGCAGTGTTGACCGCCGGGGGGAACGATTACGGATACGAAGAAATTTTTGCCAGACAGGTGGAAGCGTTCGGAAAGGAAGGAGATTTGCTCGTAGGGATTTCCACAAGCGGGAATTCCAGAAACGTGATCTCCGCCGTGGAGAAGGCCAAAAGTCTCGGAATGAAAACGATCTGTTTTTTAGGGGGGGACGGGGGCAAGCTCAAAGGAAAAAGCGACTTGGATTTGATTGTTCCGAGCGGAGAGACGGCTCGCGTCCAGGAATCGCATATTCTCATCGGACATATCCTATGTTCCATCGTAGAGTCGGAACTGTTTCAGTTGCATTAGGACGCGGATTTGGCGGCTCGTAATTCGGAAGACGCAGTGGTCATTACAGGGTTGACCGTCCTTTCCGGATCCACTCCTCTTTTGGATCGATGCGATTTTCGGATCCGAAAAGGCGAAATTCATGCGGTGATCGGAGAGTCCGGGAGCGGAAAAACCACGCTTGCGAATTTTCTGTTGGGATTATTGGATCGGAATCTGGAGTCCAGATGGGAAGATTTTTTTCTTTTCGGAGAAAAGATGCAGGGCTCCGGTTGGAGTGAAAAATGGAAAGAATGGAGGGGAAAACGGATCAGTCTGATTCCCCAAAGTCCGGCATTGGGTTTCCATCCCTATCGAAAGATTTCTTCCCAAGTGCTGGAATACTTTTCCGTGCTCCAACCGGAACTCTCCGATCGACAGATCTGCCTGGAGTTATTCGAAAAAATAGGACTTTCCGATCCGAAATCGGCCTGGGATGCGCACCCCCATTCTCTGTCCGGTGGGGAAAGGCAGAGAATTCTAGTATTACTTTCGCTGTATTCGAATGCGGAATTGATTCTAGCGGACGAACCGACTTCCGCTCTGGATCCGATTACTAGTCGGGAAATTCTGGACCTTTTGTCGGGTTTGGTCCGACAGAAAGAGAGAAGTCTGGTATTCATCAGCCATGATCTAGGCTCCGTATCGAATTTTGCGGATACGATCAGCGTGTTGAAAAGAGGACGCTTGGTAGAGACGCTTTCCCATTCTTTTTCGACCTGGGCTCCAAAAACCGATTACGCAAGAAAACTGTTTGAAATAGACTCCTTTCCCCCATACTTTGCTTAGATCGATGAGAGTCATTTTTCGGACCATTCTTCTCTTCTGCTTTCTTTCTTCTCTTTCCGCTTCCTATGCGGAAAGTAAGGGGATCGTTTTGGAGGAAGGAAACGTTTCTTCCTATCCGAAAGTAACGCTCAAAATTAAGGAAAACCGCAAATCCTCTCCGGAAAGAGAGATCTTGGTTTTAAGAGAACGAAAGGATTCCAGGATCAGGCGCGTATTGCAACCGGAAATCTTTCAAGAAGAGGGAACCAGGCCCATTCATCTGCATTTGTTGGTTCAGATGTCCGATTCCTTCGATTCCAACGTGCAAGGAACCGAAATCCTAAAACGGATCGTTCAGGCTTCCGGAGAAGAGGATCGGTTCAGCTTCGTTTTTTTTACGGATGATGTGTTTTTACCGAAATCGGATCTGAGTAAAGCTACAGCCTTGAAGGAGGCGAAGCTTCCCGGCGGGAAGACGAACCAAAATACTTCCTCCAATCTGGATTATGTTTTTCAGAAGATTTCTCCTCATATAGGAAAACGGGACTATGTCCTTCTCGTTTTTTTCGATCGGGAATTTATGCCTTCCCAGGAAGCACGGAGAGGCGGATACCTCCGGGACATTCCCTTGAATATTCTAGGAAACCCATCGGAAGGTACGGCGAGACTTGCGGAAATCTACGGAGGTTTTTTTCATTCCATCCAACGTACCGATTCTCTCAGTCGTGTCCTGACCGATATCGAATTCTTCCGAAAAAGACCTTGGACGGTCAGGTACGATTCTCCGTTCGGGGAGGATTGGAATTGGGGAAGCGAGGACAAGGTTTATGTGGAATTGGAGACCAGAAACTTCGGGAAGATCCTTTACGACTATACTCTGCCCTGGACGACTCGGTCTATTCTCTTCCTTCTCCATCCTAGGATTTTTCTCCCTACCGTCGGTTTCCTTCTGATCGTTACGATGATCGCCTTTCTATTCGTTTTGAAACGAAACGACAGGCGGAGCCCGTCACACGCGGGATCGATCGCGGAAGAGAGATTGCATACTTTAGACGACGAACAGGACGCTTACCGAAAAATGTACGGGGATCAGTACCAATTGATGTATTCGGAAGACAATCGGATCCAAACGGACAGATTGACCCCCGTCGCAGTAAAGGAATTCGAAGACGGGGAAGCGTACGAAAAAGCCACTTTGATTCTGAAAGAAGGAAGGCATCCTGGAAAACAATATTCTTTGCAAAAGAGCCAGACCGTTCTCGGAAACTCGGAGCTGGCCGACTTGGTCTTGTACGAGCAGGGAGTGAGCGGCAACCACGCCAGGATCCGGAGAGTGAAGAACAGATTTATTCTGTACGATTTGGTTTCGGAATCGGGAACGTATCTGAACGGGAAAAAAGTGCTAAGGCCGAGAATCCTGTACGACTTCGATGAAATCGGGATCGGTAAAGCCTTACTGGTATTTCGAGGAAAATAAGTCCGTAGAGACCTTCCTCATTCCTTCTTTACGAAAAAGGCCTCCTTTTTAGCATGGAGGTAGCCTCACCGGCCGGCGAACCCCGAACTCCCTCCGTTTTCCGATCGGGAGTCTAAACTAGAAACGAATTTATTTTTCCTTATAGGACAGGCGATCATATGAAGACGATGTTTGAGAAAATCTGGGAAGACCATCTGGTCGGAGAACTGGAAGGCGGGTCTTATCTGATCTACATAGACAGACATCTGATACATGAGGTTACGAGTCCCCAAGCGTTCGAAGGATTGCGGATGACAGGGAGAAGCGTTCGAAGACCGGACGCCACCTTTGCTACGATGGACCACAATGTTTCCACTCGGATCCGAAATATTGATTCCGCGGATCCGGTTTCCGCAACCCAGATGCGTACTCTGATGAAAAATTGCGAGGAAAACGGAATCACCCTCTATGATATCAATCACCCGGACCAAGGGATCATTCATGTCATCGCTCCGGAAATGGGATTAACGCATCCTGGAATGACCATCGTCTGCGGAGATTCCCACACTTCCACCCACGGGGCATTTGGCGCTCTCGCATTTGGAATCGGTACCTCGGAAGTGGAGCACGTCTTGGCGACTCAGACACTTCTGCAAAGAAGAGCAAAAACCATGGAGATCCGGGTGGATGGAGCGCTTTCTCCTCATGTCACTGCAAAGGACATTATCTTGGCGGTGATCGGAAAGATCGGAACCGGAGGAGCGACCGGCTTCGTGATCGAATACCGTGGATCCGCAATCTCCGCATTGAGCATGGAAGCGAGGATGACGATCTGCAATATGTCCATTGAGGCGGGAGCAAGAGCCGGACTCATCGCGCCGGACGAAGTCACGTTTCAGTATTTAAAAGATCGAGATTTTTCCCCGAAAGGAAAGGAATGGGATCTGGCTTTGCAGCGTTGGAAGAGATACGTCACGGACGAGGGAGCCAAGTTCGACGTCTCCGTCGTGCTCAAAGCAGAGGAAATCGCACCGCAAGTCACTTGGGGAACTTCTCCCGGGCAAGTAGTTCCCGTAACAGGAGAAATTCCGGATCCGAAAGACGCCTCGGACCCGGTGGAAAAAATCAGCATCGAATCCGCATTGAAATACATGGATCTGAAGCCTGGCCAAAAAATCAGGGACGTGGGGATCAATAAGGTATTTATCGGTTCCTGTACCAATTCCAGAATCGAGGACCTTCGCATCGCCGCCGCCACCGTAAAAGGGAAGAAGGTTTCCCAGAAAGTCCAGGCCATTGTAGTCCCCGGATCCGGAAGAGTCAAACGCCAAGCGGAACAGGAAGGGTTGGATAAAGTCTTTCTGGAAGCGGGATTCGAATGGAGGCTCCCGGGATGTTCCATGTGCCTCGCTATGAACGACGACGTTCTGGAACCGGGAGACAGATGCGCTTCCACTTCGAACCGAAACTTCGAAGGTAGACAAGGAAAAGGCGGACGTACCCATTTGGTCGGACCTGCGATGGCGGCTGCGGCTGCAGTCGAAGGTCATTTCGTAGACATTCGAAACTGGAAATAAAGGAAATCTTGATGAAGCCGTTTACAACCCATGAAGGATTAGCCGTTCCGATAGACCGTCCGAATATAGATACGGACCAAATCATTCCGAAGCAATTTTTACGTAAAATCGAAAGGAGCGGTTTCGGGATCCATCTGTTTCACGATTGGAGATACTTGGATGACGCGGGTACCAAGCCGAACCCGGAATTCAACCTGAACCAACAGAGGTACCTGGGCGCTTCCGTATTACTAACTAGGGACAATTTCGGATGCGGCTCCTCTCGGGAGCACGCGCCTTGGGCTCTGGAAGATTTCGGATTCCGCGCGATCATCGCGCCTTCCTACGCGGATATTTTCTATAACAATTGTTTCAAAAACGGGATCCTTCCTGTGGTTTTAAAAACCGAAGAAGTGGAAGAATTGTTCCAATCCATCGGAAAGACTCCCGGGGCAAAGATCAAGATCGATCTGGACAAGCAAAACGTGATCAGTCCGGAAGGGAAAGTATACTCTTTTGAAGTGGATTCTTTCCGAAAATACTGTCTCTTCAACGGTTTGGATGACATAGGATTAACCCTACAGCATGCGGATAAAATCGGTCTTTTCGAAGAAAAGAACCGCAAGGAAGAACCCTGGCTGTATACTAGTAAAAAATGATCGGTTCGAAGTTTTCGAACCCCTGATAGGAGAAGGCAATGTTTGACGAAATATCCCGTTCGATCGATGAATTCGGCAATAGCCTTCTCGGAGCGCTTAACAATGTACAGGGAATTTTCGGACGGGAATTAAGCGTCGCAAAGCCGATCAAAGAGAACGTTCTTCAGATGATCGGCAACACTCCTTTGATCCGATTGAACAAGATCGGCTCCCACCTTCCGAACGTGGAAATCTATCTCAAGGCAGAGTTCTGCAATCCTACCGGTAGCGTAAAAGATCGAACGGCTCTTTCCATGGTACTTTCGGCGGAGAGAAGAGGGGAATTAAAACCCGGCGGAAGTATTTTACAAGCGGGGTACAATACCACAGCGATTTCCCTCGCATGGATTTCTTCGATACGCCAATATAGATTCAAAGTGATTCTTGCTCCCGATACGGATCAGGAGAAGATCCGGGAATTAAAATCTTACGGAGCCCAGGTGGAAGTCCTGCAACTTGCCAAAGGAAATTGGGACGACTCCTTACTGGAAAAAGCGAAGGATCTCAAGAATTCGGAAAAAGGCAGCGTCATACTCAACGAATATAAGGATATGGCGAATACGAACGCGCATTTTCTATTTACGGGACCGGAAATTTGGCGGGACCTGAACGGAGGAGTGGACGCGTTCGTAGCAGGAGGAGGTTCGGGGGGAACCTTGTCCGGAGTAGGCCGCTTTTTGAAAGGAAAGAAACCTTCTTTGCAAGTGATCATGGGAGTGAGTAAAAACTCCAGGTTCATTCGCCGTATGGTGCAAGGGGATAACAGCATCCGACTCCCCGAATCCTTCGACCCAAAAGTCACGGACCAGTACATAGGTGTGGATCGGGAAGAAGCTCTTCGTTACCAATCCGAACTGTATCAAAAAGAAGGAATATTCGCGGGTTTAACCACGGGCACGACTCTGGCTTCCGCTCTTCATTACGCGGAGAGTCTTCCTTCGAGAGAGGATTCTAAAGCCACTCCATATAGAATCGTAGTACTTTCTCCGGATAGACTTTGATGATATGAGTTCTCGGTATGAGGACCTAAGAAGGTCGCTTTTGACCGAAAGGGACGCGGAGATTGCCCGTTACAAGGAAAGTTCCTCCTCCGACCGAAATACAAAGATCGCTTCGGGTCTTTGTATTTATCCTTTGGTGTATGAAGACTCGGAATTGGGCTCCGAAGGGAATTGGCGCGTTCGATTTCGACCCACAAAACCCGGAGTCGTTCCGGAATTCTTTCGCGCCGGAGCTCCCGTACGCATTTTCAAGGAGGATTCGGAAGCTACCTCCGTTCTTACGAAGTGCTCGGAAGATTCCTATACCGTTAGCCTGGATGAGATTCCGGACTGGATGGAGGAAGGGAAGTTGGCGCTGGAGATTCTACCGGACGAGACCAGCTATAAAGAATGGGATAAGGCTTTGGAAAAAGTCATTCGTGCGGAAAAAGGAACCCGTGCGAGATTTTTCGGAGACCTCTTCTCGGAAGCTATAGATCTAAAGGCCACCAATTACAAACCGGATCCCGAGATCCTGGCCGAATTCAACGAATCGCAGAAAAGAGCGATATCCGCTATTTTAGAAACCGATGATTTGATTTTGGTACACGGACCGCCCGGAACCGGGAAAACGAAAACGATTTGCGAGGCGATTCGTATCTTGTCCGGAAGGGGAAAGAGAATCCTAGCTTCCGCTCCGACGAATGCCGCCACGGATCTGATTGCGGAATCTTTGGGAAGGCTAGGAGTGTCCGTGCTGCGGATCGGACATCCTGCCAGGATGAGCGAATCCGTACTGAACGTATCCTTGGATGCGACTCTTCGTAGACATCCAGAAAGCAAATGGATCGAAAAAGATAAGAAAGATCTTGCGGAACTTCTAAAAAAAGCCGGTAAATACAAACGCAATTTCGGACGAGAAGAGGCCGAGGAAAGAAAACGCTTTTATCAGGAAGCGAAAGAATTACGGAAAGGAATCCGGGAAAGGCAAAGGATTCTCGTCAATCATCTTCTGGAATCCCATCCAGTGATCGCGTGCACTCATACGGGAGCTTCTTCCTCCCTATTGAACGGAATGGAATTCGATTATTCCGTTTTGGACGAAGGAAGCCAGGCGACGGAACCTTCCTCCTGGGTTCCGATTTTACGGGGGAAGAAGATCGTGATTGCAGGGGATCCAAGGCAGTTGCCACCTACCGTACTTTCCGAAGATCCCTTGCTGAAAGTCCCTTTGATGGAAAGATTTTTGGAAAAATTGGAATCCGTCGGTAGGGTTTTTCTATTGGATACCCAATACAGGATGACGACTCCGATCCAATCCTTTCCGAATCGAAAATTTTACGCCGGAAAACTCGAATCGGGGTTACCGGAAGGGGAACGTTTCCTGAAACCTTTTCCCGAATCCGATTTTCCCTTTTCGGGAAGTTTCGTTTTTGTGGATACTTCCGGCACGGATACCGGGGAGGAGCTCTCCGATGGAAGTCTGGGAAACTCCTGGGAAGCGGAGTTCACGATTTCTCTCTTACAGAAAATCCTGGATTCGGGATGGAAGCCGGAGGATCTGGTTCTGATTTCTCCTTATAGGTTCCAAAGATACCTGTTGGAGGATCGGTTGCGTTCGCATCTTCCGGAGATCGCGGATCGGATAGAAATCGAAACCGTGGATTCTTTTCAGGGAAGGGAGAGAAAAGGAGTTCTTTTCAGTTTGGTACGATCCAACCCCGAAGGTAGAATCGGATTTTTATCGGAAGAACGAAGGTGGAACGTAGGAATGACTCGCGCAAAGCGTCTGCTAGTCTTAATCGGAGACGGAGCCACTCTAGGCGAGCAGGATTTTTTTCGGGACCTTTTGAGCGAAGCGGAATCGATTGGAGAAGTCAGAACTGCATGGGAGTTTCTGGACTAGAGCTTCACCAACGTAATTTATTTTTCAAAGGAACCAGGGCCAACGCGATCCAGGAAGCGGTTCCGCTTGCATGGGATAACAATAAATGATAACCGCTCTGGTCGGTACAGATAAACTTCAACGTAAGGTTAGAGGCTGCGAATAAAAGGCTTAAGACGGCAACGGACGCAACGTAGGGATTTGCCGGGGCGGTTTTGCGGATCCAAAACGAGGAAACCCCTCCGAAAATCAGCCCGAAGAGAGCCAGAAATGCAGGGCAAGGTCCGATGTGTTCCGGGTGGGGGGTATTCCATTCTTGCATAAAATGAAAAGACACGTACCCTAGCCAGAGGATCGGACCCGTTACGGCTAGAAGAAGCCAATTCCGCTTCTCCTCCGGAAAAGAGGCCTTGGACAAAGCCAAGGAGGAAAGTAAGCCCCAGCCTAGAATCAATACAGGTTCCGGCCACCAACCGGGAAATGCGTTCCGAGAAGATAGAGAGGAGAGAAAAAATCCTAGAGCCGCAGATACGCCTAAAATCAGAGCACCGATGAAAAAAAGCTGGCCTATCCTTAACGGGCGAGAGCGTCTCAGATTCGCACCCAAGGAAAGAATCAGTTTTTCCGTCGAATCAGAATCAGAATAAGTGGGCATCGTTCCTCCTTCCCTTTTTTGTTTTTCCGTCTAAGAACAAGAAAGATTGGACAATCTTTAAAATCCAGTCGAAATGTTCCCTTGGCCGCTCTTATTATGATTCGTCGGGCGGGTTGCAAGGTTACATGACCGATACGGGCAAAATCTGGGAAAGTTTAGCGGCTCGAATGAGTTCGGCTCAAGGAGGCGATTCCAGAGAGTACGAGCTCCTTTTGCGGCAGGTCCGGGATATCCTTCGTGCGTTTTTAGCTTCCAGAATTTCCCATGCGGAGGATCGAGAGGATCTCATCCAAGAGATTCTGCTCGGAATCCATCGCGCAAAGGAAACGTATCGACCGGATCGTCCCTTTGCTCCTTGGCTATTTTCCATTGCAAGATACAAAACCATCGATTACCTCCGTAAGTTGAAGAAACGGGATCTTTTGGTACTCACAGAGATGGAAGATTTTGCACAGGTAAAATCTTCGGAAAAAGAGGAATCCTGGATGGAGGCGGACGGAATCGAAACCTGGCTTTCCGTCCTGGACGATAGACAAAGAGAAATCTTGAAACTGGCCAAACTGGAAGGATATAGTGTCCGAGAAATTTCGGAAAAAACAGGACTTTCTGAATCGAACGTAAAAGTGATCGTGCATAGATCGGTTCAGAAAATCCGTAAAGTTTTTTCGGGGGAAAGGCGGCCGCAGGCTGGCCAGGAAACGTCCAACTAATAGGACATGTCCCTTTCGTTGAAAGCTAGATCCGTGGATTCCATATGTTCACTTCCTAAGGAGGAATGGGACAAGTTAAGCGATCCGGATAATCCTTTTTCGGATTACGATTTTTATGCCGGTTTGGAAAAAACCTCCTGCATCGGCGTTAAGACAGCCTGGCACCCGAAATACGTACTCGCAACGGATTCGCAAGGATTTCATTCCGCGTTTCCTTTCTTTCATAAGTTCGATTCGTACGGAGAGTACATTTTCGATCATGCCTGGGCGAATTTTTTCGCTCAAAACGGATTGTCCTATTACCCGAAAGGGCTGGTGGCATATCCTTTCACGCCCGTGACCGGAAGGAGGATTCTGCGTCGGGACGGAGTTTCCATTCGGGAGGCATTGGACGTACTTTTACCCGAAACGTTTCGCGCGGCGGAAGAAGCGGGCCTATCCGGTATTCATTTTCTGTTTTTGCAGGAAGAAGAAGCGCAGGAATTGTCAAAACGCGGGTTTGCTACGCGCATAACGCACCAGTACCATTGGCAGAATCGGAATTATGCGGACTTCGAGGATTTTCTAAAGGAATTCAAATCCAAAAAAAGGATGCAAATCCGGAAAGAAAGAGAGAACATCCGCGACGCAGGAATTTCCATCCGGGTGTTGGAAGGGGACTCGGTTACCCAAGAAAACATGGAGCAGATGTACCGTTTTTATACCGATACGTATTCGCGTAAGTGGGGTTCCCCTATCTGAATTTGGCCTTTTTTCGGGAGGCTTGGAAGACACTCAGAGATAAGATCGTATTGATCCAAGGAGAAAAAGAGGGAAAGATTCTGGGAGGAAGTTTTAATCTAAAAAAAGGGGATAAGTTTTACGGGAGATATTGGGGTTCCCTCGAGCATATTCCGTTTTTGCACTTCGAATGCTGCTATTACTCTCCGATCGAATATTCCATCCGGAATCGGATTCGAATTTTCGAAGCAGGCGCTCAAGGAGAGCAGAAATTCCTGAGAGGATTTCCCGCAGTTCCCACATACAGTTCTCATTTCATTTTCCACTCCGGAGCCAGAAATGCGATTGAACGTTTCCTAGAAACGGAAAGAATGCGTATGCAGGAAATGATCGAAGAGACGAACGAGCATTCCCCTTTAAAGGACGTCCCAGGTTTAGCGGATAGGGAAACGAGATGAGCGAAGTATACCGTTTCGATACCGAAGAACAAATCCTTACAAAGGAAAAATTGAAGTTAAAAAAGCCGCCGAAGTTCAGGGTGGTGATCCTGAACGACGATTATACTCCTATGGAGTTCGTCGTATGGATTTTGAAGGTGGTTTTTTATAGAACCGCTGCCGAGAGCGAGAGGATCATGCTTCAAGCACATACTACAGGTAAGGCCTTGTGCGGAGTCTATTCGCACGACGTAGCCAAGACGAAAGTGTCGGAAACACATAAACTTGCGGAACAAAACGGTCATCCTCTTCAATGCCGGATGGAAATCGAAGAGGGTGAGGAGGAACCATGACTCTTTCCGAGGAACTAGAAAGATCCCTGAATCAGGCTAGAATCGAAGCGGTAAAGCGCAGGAACGAATACATCACGTTGGAGCATATCCTTTTGGCTCTGACCTACGATTCCGTGGGACAAGAGGTTCTTCTCGCTTGCGGCGCGAATCTGGAAATGTTGCGCAACGAATTGCGGGAATTTCTGGATACGGAAATGGAATCGATTCCGGATTCCTTCGGAGAGATGGAGCCGGAGTATACGATAGGAGCCCAAAGGGTCCTTCAATTAGCGGCTTTTCATGTGCAATCCACCCAAAAGAAGAAGTTGGACGGGGGCTACGTACTGGCCTCCCTTTTTCGCGAGGATCAGTCCCATGCGGTTTTCTTTTTAGCTAGACAGGACATTTCTAGATTCGATGTGGTCCGGTACATTTCCCACGGAATCCGTAAAGACGGTAAGAAAGTAACTCCGGAAGGAACGACGGAACCGGCCCCTTCGGAATCCGGGGATCCTCTAAAGGACTTCTGCGTGGACCTTACCGAAAAGGCTAGGACCGGAAAATTGGATCCTCTCGTGGGCCGTTCCGAAGAGATAGAGAGAACCGTTCATATCTTGGCTCGCCGTAGAAAGAATAACCCGATTTTCGTGGGAGATGCGGGAGTCGGAAAGACCGCGATTGTGGAAGGTTTGGCACTGAACATTATGGCAGGGACGGTTCCAGATTCCTTAAAGCAGACTCGGATTTTCTCTCTGGACATGGGACTGTTGCTCGCGGGTACGAAATTCAGAGGAGAATTCGAGGAACGCCTGAAAAATGTAGTGCAGGCAGTTGCGTCCGATCCGAACCGCGTCTTATTCGTGGATGAGATCCACACGATTATCGGAGCGGGAGCGGTTTCGGGAGGTTCCTTGGACGCTTCCAATCTTCTGAAGCCCGCTTTGGCAAACGGGGAATTGAGATGTATAGGTACGACCACCTACAAAGAATACAAAGCGATCTTTGAAAAGGATCACGCTCTTTCCAGGCGCTTCCAGAAGGTGGAAGTAAACGAACCGAGCGTCGAGGAAACGATCCGGATTCTAAAGGGGCTCTTGCCTAAGTATGAGGATTTTCACGCCGTAAAATATTCCTCTCAGGCGGTGGAAGAAGCGGCGAGGTTGGCGGATCGATATATCCTGGATCGGAAATTGCCGGACAAGGCGATCGATTTGATCGACGAGGCCGGAGCAAAAGTAAAGATACGTTCCTCCGCAAAGCATAAAACCGTCACAGTTAAGGATGTGGAGGATCTCGTTTCCAGAATCGCCAAGGTGCCGACCCGGACCGTCAAGGCGGACGACCGGGATAAGCTGAAGGAACTGGATGGTGAACTGAAAAAAAGGATCTACGGCCAAGACAAGGCAGTTACAGAAATCGTGCAAGCCATCAGACTTTCTAGAAGCGGTTTATCGGAGCCCGGGAAGCCGGTGGGATCGTTTCTATTCGCGGGGCCTACGGGAGTAGGGAAAACGGAGCTTTCCAAGCAGCTAGCCTCTAACTTGGGGATAGAGTTCCATCGTTTCGATATGAGCGAGTACATGGAAAAACATACGGTATCGCGTCTGATCGGATCTCCTCCGGGTTACGTAGGTTTCGAGCAGGGGGGACAATTAACGGATGCTATTATTCGAACTCCTCATTGCGTTCTACTTCTGGACGAGATCGAAAAGGCACACGAGGATATTTATAATATTCTTTTGCAGATCATGGATCATGCCACTCTCACTGACAATAACGGTAGAAAGGCCGACTTCAAGCAGGTCATTCTGATCATGACAACGAATACCGGGGCGAGGGAGAGGGCGGCAAATCCTCTCGGCTTCGAAAATACCGCTTTGGCGGACCGGGGTCTCAAAGCGATAGAAAGACAATTTTCTCCCGAATTCAGGAACCGTCTGACTGCCATCGTGGAATTCCAGGCTCTGGACGAATCCGTCGTTTCCAAAGTGGTTCGAAAACAATTGGAACTTCTGGAAGAACGTCTGAAGGAAAAGAAAATCGTTCTGGAATACGGGGAAGAGGTGTTAGTTTTCATAGCTCGCAAAGCTTATGATCCTCTTTTCGGCGCTCGGCCGGTCCAAAGATGGATAGATTCCAACGTTTCAAAAAAGCTTTCCGAGGAGATTCTGTTCGGAAAACTCCGGGCGGGAGGATCGGTTCGCTTGCGGGAGGTCGAGGGAGAGTTGGAGTTGGATTTTTCGGAATCGGAAGGGCAGAAGAAAGGATGATGGTCTTTCCAAAAAGAGGTCTTCTTCCTGCGAGTCGGATTCTACTCCTCTTTCTTTTCCTGTTGTTCTCGGATTCCTTCTGTAAAGGAACCGGACTCTTTCTAGAAGGAAAGCGCGTTTCGGGAGAAGGGCTTGTTTCCCCCAAATCAGGAATTCCTCCGGAAAGACTGTCTACAGAATCCAAGAATATTATGATTTCCACAGATTCGGAGGAGGCTTCTCGGACCGGTTTGGAAATTCATCGATTGGGAGGAAACGCGGTGGATGTCGCGGTTGCGGCTTCCTTCGTGATTTCGGTAACTCGTCCCCAATCCACGGGAATAGGGGGCGGGGGATTCCTGTTACTGCATAGTTCCAGAGAAAAAAAGACGTATGCTTTCGATTTTAGGGAAAGGGCTCCCGCGGCCGCTTCCCGCGATATGTACAGGAACCGACCCAAAGAAGATTCTCTATTCGGATACAAATCCGTAGGAGTTCCGGGAACCGTGGCTGGATTGGTTTTGGTTCAGAAGAAGTTCGGCAAATTGTCCTTAAAGCAGGTGATGGAACCGTCGATTCGTTATGCGGAAAAAGGATTTGCGGTCTATCCCGATCTCCGAGAGTCGATCCTCGAATCGTCGAACGACATGAGTCCTACGATGCGGGATATTTTTTTACCCGGAGGAAAAGCTCCGGAGGTCGGAGGAATTCTAGTACAAAGGGATCTGGCAAAGACATTAAGGATCATTTCGGAGACGGGGGAAAAGGAGTTCTATCAGGGAAGGATCGCTCGCGCCTTGGGAAGGCTGATGAAAGAAAAGGGAGGAACGGTCTCCGAATCGGATTTAGCCAATTACCGAGTCCGACAAGGAGCACCCTTGGAGATCCTTTACAGAGGATATTCCGTTAGGACGATGTTTCCTCCTTCTTCCGGAGTACACATGCTCACCATGTTGAGAATGTTGGAAACTAGAAAATTGACGGATCTGTACCGATCTTCCAAGTCGGAATATTATCATTTTCTTGCGGAAGTGATGCGCAGGGGGTATTCGGATCGAGCCGTTTTGGGAGGGGATCCGGAATATACGAAAGTCCCGATCGAAAACCTTTTGTCTCCCGCTTACGCGTTGGCAAAGATCGCGGATTTTAAACCGATGATGGCGACGCCGAGTTCCGATTATCTAGGAAGATTGAATCTGAGGGAGGAATCTCATGAAACCACTCATATCTCCGTTATCGACTCCCAAGGAAACGCGGTTTCCACGACCCAATCCGTAAATTACAGATTCGGAGCCGCCGTGATTTTGGACGGTTACGGTTTCGTACTGAACGACACCATGGATGACTTCAGTCGTTCTCCCGGGGAACCGAACGTTTACGGTCTGATCGGAGCCGAAGCGAATTCGATTCGACCGGGAAAAACGCCTCTAAGTTCCATGTCCCCGACCATCGTGCTGAAGGATGGAGAGACCTTCCTTGTTACCGGCGCACCTGGCGGCTCCTATATCGTGAATGCTGTACTTCAGTCCTTATTGTTTAACCTGGATTTTAAACTGACCCTGTACGAATCCGTAGCTAGGGGAAGGATCCACCACCAATTTTTTCCCGATGCCTTATATATGGAAGGGGCTGCGATGGATACCGCCGTATCCAATCAGCTTAAGGGAAAGCGGCATGAATTGAGGGTGGGACCGAATTTTGCCAAATTGTTTTCCGTCAAGAAGGAGAACGGGACGCTCTACGGGGCTGCGGATCCCAGGGGAGACGGAATTCCGATGGGAGAATGAGGAATTCGGAACTAACTTTAAGAGCCCGGAACGGTCTAAGAAAAAAACGATTGGAATCAATGAATGAAACGTAGTGTAGCAGGTTTAGTATGCCCGAATTTAAGACACGCGGTCAAAGCGAAGCACGGATTGGAAAAGGAGAGCATGAGAATCTTTTCGGACGGAAAGATCGCGACCACTCCCCATCCTAAAGCCTTGGGCTCCAGTCTTACAAATCATTATATTAAGACCGATTTTTCCGAACCACAATTGGAATTCGCGACAAATGCCAGACCTAGAATAGAAGCCATTGTCCGAGAATTGCAGGATTTGCATATCTTTACTTCCCGGCATCTACAAGGAGAATGGATATGGCCGTTCAGTATGCCTCCCATTTTACCGAAAGAGGAGAAGGACATTCCCTTGGGGAAATACGGCCTCTCTTTTTCCGGGGAATGGAAGACGCTTTATCGGAATGGGCTCGGACTCCGTTACGGAAGGAGAATGCAGACGATCTCCGGCGTGCATTATAATTTTTCCTTTTCCAATCTGTTCTTAAAACAGATTTTCGAAAAGGAGATCTCCAAATTCGACAAAGAAGAGATTTCGGAAATGTACCTTTCCGTCACTAGAAACTTCTTTCGGAAAGTCCCTTTCGTTTTGTATCTCACCGGAGCGACGCCCGCTTTCGACGAGACCTTCCTACCTGTTCGGTACGATTTTCAGTTCACCAAGCATAAATCCCATACTCTCTTTGCCCCCTATGCGACTTCCCTCCGAATGAGCGAAATCGGTTATACGAGCCAGGTGCAGGACGCTCTTCCCATCAATTATAATTCTTTAAAGGAATACATGGACGGAATGTGTTACGCGGTCAGTACGCCGTATCCTCCTTACGAGTCCTTGGGGGGATCTCCGAATCAGTTGAACGCGAATTATCTTCAGATTGAAAACGAATTCTATTCCCCCATCCGTCCCAAGCAGATTCCGAAAAACCAGGAACGTCCATTGGATGCTCTCAAAAACAGAGGAATCCAATACATAGAGATCCGATGTCTGGATATAGAACCCGAATCCCCTACGGGAGTCAGCAAGAGCAGTTTGGCATATATACAGATGATTCTGCTGGACGGGATCCTGAGGCCGAGTCCACCCATTTTGGAACCGGAAAAAAAGCGGATCCGCGAAAACACAAGGCGAACCATTTGGGAAGGAAGGAAGCCGGGCCTTTCCATTTTAGGTGAGGACGGAGGAGAAATCGATTTTATCCGAGCCGGAGTCGAATATACAGAATCTTTATTTCCGATCGCGGAAGAATTGGATCGTCATTCGGGAAGAACGTTTTACCAGGATACTCTGAGCACTATGTTGGAAAAATGGAGAGATCCGGGGAAAACCCCTTCCGGTCGTTTTCTGAAACGGCTTCTGGAAGAAGATTGGGAATTCCGTGATTTGGGAATCCATCTTGCTCGGGAGAATTTCCGAAACCAGTCCCAGATGGAACTCACGCCGGGGAAATGGAATTCTTTCGAAAAGGAAGTGCATCGTTCCGTCGAAGAATTGGCGAAAATCGAAGAGACCGAAAAGGTGCGTAAGTTCCCGACTCCCAAGATATGCAACCATTGACGATCCGACTCCCCGAAGGTCAAAGATTGGATCCGAGCGAGTATGTGCTTTCCGGATTCGAAGATCTGGAGATCTCCACTCAGATCATGATCCGGGACGCACTCAATCGCGGGCTGACCGTAGAGGTGTTGGACCGAGTGAGTCATTTCCTTCGGATTTCCGGATCCGGAAGTTCCCGTTTGGTCAAGGAGGCTTCCAAAACGGATTTGGATTCCTATATGACGTTTCTGGTCATGGAAAATAAGACGGTAACGAAACGCATTCTGCACGAAAAAGGGATCCGAGTTCCGATAGGAATCAGTTTTTCGGATCCGGAAGAGGGAATGCGTTATTTTCGGGGACATTCCGAAAAGAAACTGGTCGTTAAGCCGGTTACCACGAATTTCGGAATCGGAATCACGATTCTTTCTCCAAGATCTTCCGAAGAACAAGCCAAAACGGCGATCGAAACGGCTCTTTCTTTTTCGGAGACCGCAATCCTGGAAGAATTTGCGGAAGGGCAGGAATATCGTTTTTTAGTGATCGGGAGCGAATGTGTCGCAGTGTGTAATCGTATTCCGGCTAACGTGATCGGAGACGGAAGTAAGAGCGTAAGGGAATTGGTTCTCGAAAAGAACCGGGATCCCAGGAGAGGGATCGGTCATGTTACTCCCCTAGAAAAGATCCGGCTGGAAGAAACAGAGCTGGGAGTTTTAAAAGAGCAAGGGTTGGCTGTGGATTCGGTTCCGGCGAGCGGAGAGACCGTCTATCTCCGAAGAAATTCGAATATCAGTACGGGAGGAGATTCGATAGACGTTACGGATGAGGCTTCTCCTGCTTATAAAAAAATTGCAGTGGATGCAGCAAAAGCAGTAGGAG
Source organism: Leptospira fletcheri (assembly GCF_004769195.1). Taxonomy (NCBI): domain Bacteria; kingdom Pseudomonadati; phylum Spirochaetota; class Leptospiria; order Leptospirales; family Leptospiraceae; genus Leptospira; species Leptospira fletcheri. The sequence continues at coordinate 106,227 of NZ_RQET01000001.1, read as the reverse complement.
CGAAAATTTGCGGAGTGGATATTATTGTGAAGGATCTAGGCGGAAACGAGGATTATAGAATTCTGGAACTCAATTTCAATCCCGTCCTTTACATTCACAACTATCCGTATTCCGGAAAAAATAGGGACGTAGGGAATCGGATTTTGGATCTTCTCGGGTTTTAGGCGCTCTTTTTTTTACGAACGTAATCCACGATATCCCTGGATTCGTACATTTTGACTTCTTCGTCCACGAGAAAGGGAACTTGGTTGATTCCGCCTAAGCGAACGACCTCCTGCCTACCAGGAGTTCCTCTACTTGCCTCCACCAGTTCAAAATCCTTTCCGATTACCAAGCCTAGTCTGGAAAATTCCTCTAAAACATAGGCGCAATAGGGACAGGTTTGGAACTGGTAGAGTTTCATCATCGATCTTATACTGGGAGGCCTAGTTTTTTCTGCAATTCTCCGGTCTTCGCCAATTCCACGACGATATCGTGGCCACCGATAAACTCACCTTCGATATAGAGTTGGGGAATCGTCGGCCAATTCGCGAATTCCTTGATTCCTTCCCGGACCGTCTGGTCGGAAAGTACATTGAAGGATCCGTAATCCGCACCCAGGCTTCGTAGAACGTTCGTGACGCCGGCGGAAAAACCGCACATCGGGGCCTCAGGAGTTCCTTTCATAAATAGAAAGATCTTTTTCGAGCCGATCAATCCTTCGATTTTTTCTTTGAGAGTTTGGTCCATTTGCTTCCTCTAAAATTGTATTATTTCTGCGGTTCCACGTTTCTAAGAGACTTTGGTTTCCAGAGCTAGGGCATGGACTTCTTCTTTGAGTTCTTCCCGCAATGTGTCGTAAACCATTCTATGCTGTTCTACCATCGATTTGCCTTGGAAGCCGGAGTATCTCACCACCGCCTTGATATGGACACCGTCCTTGTACGGATCTAAGATTTCCACCTCGGAACCTGGTAGGCCGGATCGGATCTTATTTCGGATTTCTTCTATCGTCATGATTCCAATGATTAGACTTCGACTCTTAAGAGTTCGAGGCCCGTTTTCCTAAGGATAGCTTGGAAAGGCGACCTTGCCGCACAATCATTTTTCCTCAGGGAACTTCGGTCCGGATTTCCAAGGCGTGGATTTTCCTGGCCTTCACCGTGGATTCCAAGGTGGAAACGACGAGTCTGTGTTGTTCCAGGAGAGACTTTCCCCGAAAGGATTCACAAGCGATCCGAACTCTCAGATGGGTTCCTTTCCTGCGTCCTTCCGGATTCCCGGAATGACCTGCGTGCTCCGCGGAAAAATCCACCACTTCCAAAGCTGAGGGAGAGAATTTTTCCCGAAGTAGAAATTCCAATTCTTCCTGAGTTTCTTTCATTTACGTCCTCGTTCCGATTCCTCGGTTCAGTAAGAATACCGCTAAACAATACAATAGAATCGTTCCGAAGGCCAAGAGACTCATGGCGAAAATCGGATCTATATCGCTCACTCCCAGAAAGCCGTAACGGAACGCGTTTACCATATATAGGATGGGATTGAACTTGGAGACGATCTGCCATGTTTCAGGGAGCATACGGATAGAATAAAAAATTCCTCCTAGATACGTGAGAGGCGTCAGGATGAAAGTGGGAATGATGGTGACGTCGTCGAACTTCTTCGCGAATAAGGCGTTCAGGAATCCTCCCATGGAAAAAAGCAGGGCGGAAAGCGCCACGGTAATGAACACAGCCCAAGGGTGAACGATTTTCAGATCGGTAAAAAACAAGGAAACGATCGTCACGATGATTCCCACTAGGATGCCTCGGATCACTCCGCCGATGGAATATCCGAGTACGATCAAATGGGAAGGTGTGGGGGAAACGAGAAGTTCCTCTATATTCCGTCCGAATTTCGCTCCGAAAAAGGATGAGACCACATTGTTATAAGCGTTCAGAATCACCGACATCATTACGAGACCGGGGACGATGAATTGGATGTACGTATGTTCCCCGATATTTCCGATCTGCGATCCTACCAGTTTCCCGAAGATGAGAAAGTACAGAGAGATGGTGATACCGGGAGGGATCAGAGTCTGGATCCAGATTCTGAGGATTCGCACAGTTTCTTTGCGCACTATCGTGGAAAACGCGTTGAACTTTTCCCGGAATGTCATGAATTCTTCTCCACCAATTTCAGGAAGAGTTCTTCCAGTCGATTCGCTTTGTTTCTCATGCTGGTGATTTTTATTCCTTCCTGGTCCAACAATCGGAACAGTTCGTTGATCGAATGGGTTTTGTTGACCTCCACTTCCAGGGTCAGGTCGTCCACTTTTCTCAATAAAAAGCCGTTGAGTTTCGGAGGAACCGATACCGCTTCCTGTAGGTCGAGTATGAAGGTTTCCGTATCCAATTTTACCAGGAGTTCCTTAACGGAGGTGTTTTCCACGATGAGTCCTCTATCTATGATCGCGATTCTTTTGCAAAGTGTTTCCGCTTCCTCCAGATAATGGGTGGTAAGTATGATAGTGATCCCCGATTCGTTTAATTTGATCAGGAATTCCCAAAGGGATCTTCTGAATTCTATGTCCACTCCCGCCGTAGGTTCGTCCAGGATCAGAATTTTCGGATTATGGACCAGGGCCCTCGCGATCATCAGCCTTCGTTTCATTCCCCCGGATAATCTTCCCGCAGATTCTTTTCGTTTTTCATAAAGTCCTAATTGTTTCAGATATTCGTGAGCTCTCTCGGTCGCAACGGATTTGGCCAGGCCGTAATAGCCCCCCTGGTTGATCACGATCTGTTCCACTTTTTCAAAGATATTGAAATTGAACTCTTGCGGTACGACTCCCAAGAAAGATTTGGCCAGAGGAAGGTCAGTGTCGATGTCAGCGCCGTAAATTCTGACTTTTCCCGAGGTTTTGTTCACCAGGGAACTCAGGATTCCGATGGTAGTGGATTTGCCCGCGCCGTTCGGACCCAAGAGCGCGAAAAATTCGCCTTCTTCCACGGTTAAATCAATTCCTCGGAGAGCCTGAATCCCTCCCGAATAGGTTTTAACCAGATTTTCTATCTCTAATGCTTTTTTCATCCGTACGGAAATTAGGCTCCTTTCATCATTCGACGCGGTGTCGGTGTCTCCCGACGATTTTTATGATGCTAATATCTCCCTGGCTTTTCTCGCCGCGTTCCTGGCGATTTCCGGAAGTGCGGGATGGATGTAAATCATTTTCAGAAGATCGTCCAAGGTACCGCCCATAGTCATCAAAAGAATAAAAACGTGAATTAGGTTCGAGGCTTCGTCCCCTAAAACGTGCGCACCCAACAATTTTCTAGATTTACGATCCACCAGGATCTTTACGAATCCCTCTTCGGATCGTCGGGCCATTCCGGTAGCGCTAGCGGAATAGGGGTTGGTCGCCGAGATATAGTCCGCTCCTTCGGAGATCAATTCGCGTTCCGTCTTACCTACCGCTGCGATCTGGGGATGAGTGAAGACTGCGTGAGGAACGGGGGGATATTCTACGAGGGTCCTTTTCTTGTCCACGTACAAGGAATGGAAAAGGGCTTCCCCTTCGAAATTTACGGAGTGCCTGAAAAAGTGTTTTCCCGCGATATCTCCCAAGGCGTACACTCCCTCCGCAGTCGTTTCCAGATATTCGTTCGTGAGAATGTATCCTTTTTCGTTCATCCGGATTTCCGTATGATCCAGATCGAGCCAATCCGTATTCGGACGGACACCCGTGGCCACCAACAACGCGTCCCCTTCGAGTTCGAATTCCGAATTTTCTCCCTTACAATGGAGACGGAATCGGCCCGAATCGTACTCCACTTTTTCCACCGAGGTTCCGAGACGTACGTCGTGTTTTTTCAGAAAACTTTTTTCGAATGCGTTGACGATGTCCTCGTCTTCGTGGGAAAGCATTCGATTCCGAACTAGGAAGGTGGTTTCGGAGCCGAAGGAGGAATATGCAAAACCCAGTTCTAAAGCGATGTATCCTCCGCCGATGATCAGGAGTCGTTTCGGAAGTTCCGTCCTACGCAAAGCTTCCCTGCTTGTCATAAACGGTGTGCCTGCAAGACCGGGGATGTCCGGCAGAAAGGGTCGGCAACCTCCCGCTAGGAAAATGCGATCCGCCGTTAAAAGTTCTCCGTTGGCTTGGATCACCTTGTTTTCCACAAAGCGGCCCTCATAAGGATAATAATCTATGTTCGGATTCTTTTCGTACGCAGGGGCTATACTATCCGAGTCCGAATCCACCGCGGCAGAGATCCTCTGGACCAAGGATTGAAAATCCACTCGAAACGGACCCGGAATGTCCAATTGGAATCTTGCCGCATCGGAAGCTAGGGTTAGGATCTCGGCGGGATAGATGAGCATTTTGGAAGGAATGCACCCCCGGTTCAGGCAAGTGCCTCCTAGTCTGTCTTTTTCCAGAATCGCGACTTTATAGCCGAGTCTGGAAGGAGGGGTCACTAATTTCGTACCACCCCCCGATCCGATTACGAGAATATCATATTTTTTCATTCGATTCGACTAGATCGGAGACGCCTCCGAGAAAAGGGAAAGAGGTTATCTTTTAGACCCTACCATTTGTCTCTTAGGGATCGTAAAGTCAGAAAAAGAGTTTTCTCGTCGGTCGGAAGATCCGTCTTGCCGGATCGATTCCGTATTCCGGAAACTAGAGAAAGGGAAGGATTTCTACAGAGGAAGAAAGGATTGAATTCCCTTTCTTCTCCGAAGTCGGTCGTCCAAAATTCCTCGTTTTCCCGGAGACCTTCCGCTCGTTCCAAAGCCGCCTTCGCCCTAGAATTTTCCGGATCCAGGTGCAGACTGAATCTAAGATTGTTCTTCAGATAATCGTGGCCCGGGTAAAGCCTGACTGTGTCCGGTAGCGCATAGAAAATTTCGGAAACGGTTCGGTACAGTACTTCGGCGTTTCCCCCATTCTTGCAATTTCCTACTCCGCAATTGAAGATGGTATCTCCCGTAAAGACTGCGGTCGGAGTTTTGTTTTCGATCTGGAGAAGACAAATGTGAGAGAAGGTATGTCCCGGAGTGTCCAATACTTCCAAGTAAGAGAGTTCCGCGGGATCGGACAAGATCCTGTCTCCCGGAAGCAAGGATTGGCTCGCCAAAGGGACGGATTCCATCCCTTTGGGGTGTGTCAATACGACGGATCCGAATTCCCGGCAAAGCCCTTCGTTTCCGCTCGTATGGTCCCAGTGTTCGTGAGTGTTTACGATGAAATTTAAATTCCAATCTTTATTCTTTAGCACGGCGGAAATCTGGGCGGAGTCGAACGGGTCTATGCAGACGGTTTCTCCGGAGGAAGTTTGTCGGATTAAGTAGCTGAAATTTCGAAGCGGGCTAGCTGTGTAGATTTGGACGATTTCCAACATCTAAGGATTCAGGGAATAATATCCAGGTGCTTGTCTAAGTTGGCGATTCTCAGGATGGTCATCACGTCCCGACTCAAGTTCCTCAATTTCAGACTCCCATTCCTTTCTGTAACGTATTTTTGGGTATTGAAAATGGCTCCTATCCCGGAGGAGTCCAAATAAACGTCTCCCTTGAAATCCAGAATAATTTCTTTGCAACCTTCGTCGAATTGCTTGATAATCAATTCTTTTAAGGAGAACGCATTCTTTAGGCTTACGTTACCCTGGATCTTAACGATGCAAATTCCGTCCTCAAAGGACACATCTGTCTGAAAACCTTCCAATAGAAACGGCTCCGATTTTCTATTTATATGACCGTCCTCGAGAGGGAAATTCTACCGAAACGTTTAGAAAATAAAAATTTCGAACGTTCGCTCGGGGAGGGAATCCGATCAATGAGAGTAATTTGTGGCAAAGGGGAGGTAAACTCTTTTTTTCCTTCCGAAATAGGGCAATTTCTCCGACCGCGGAAAGAAGAAATGGTGGAAAAAACGGACAGGACGAGAAAATAGAGTGGGCGTTTTCCATGACCAGTTTGCAAGGTTTTGGCCGATATTTGAATAGCGATGCGGATTAAATTTTGGGGAGTTCGGGGCTCCATTTCTTCCCCGGTAAAAGGCGATTTGATTCGGGCGAAGATTTTAAAAATCCTGAGTCTCGCTTCGCCTTCCGACCTTCAGAGTCCGGAAGCCATAGAAGACTTTCTGGATTCCTTAGCCCTGTCCAATTGGAGCACGTACGGTGGAAATACCACCTGCGTCGAAATCCGGGATAAGGAAGATAGACTCATCATTATCGACGGTGGTACGGGACTCCGGGAACTCGGGAATTCCATTCTGCACGAAGGTTATCTCCAGGGAAAAGGAAGCGCCGTTTGGATCTTTACTCATACCCATTGGGACCATATTCAGGGGATTCCTTTCTTTGTACCTCTGTACACTCCGGGGAACAGGTTCGAGTTCGTAAGCTCGGTGGAAAATCTGGAGAATCGGTTGAAATACCAGCACACCTTTACCCATTTTCCGGTTCCTTTCGAAGGCTTTCAGGCGGAAAAAATCTTTCGCCACGTACCGGAAGGAAGGGCTTTCCGTGCGACCGACTCCGTGACTTCCATTTCGAAAGCGGTGCGACATCCGGGCGGAAGTTATTCGTATCGTTTCGAAGAGGATGGTAAATCCTTGATCTTCGCGTCCGACGCAGAATTCAATCTGGACGAGATGGAGAATATCGACGATTACTTGAACTATTTTAGAGGAGCTGACGTGCTCGTTTTCGATACCCAATACACGTTCGAAGAGTCCTTGCAAAAAATCGATTGGGGACACAGCACCGCTTCGATGGCTACGGACATCGCCTTACGTGCGAACGTGAAAAAGTTGGTCATGTTTCACCATGACCCTTCCTACGACGACGAAAAGCTGGATGCAGTCTATCTACGCGCTATCAAATACAAGGAAATGTTCGATCCGGACAATCAGCTGGAGATCATTATGGCGAGAGAAGGTTTGGAGATTCAGATCTGAATCCAGAGTTCTCGCCTAAAAATCGGAGGAAACGATGAGCGAATATATCATAGGTATCGATGCGGGTACCACGGGGATCCGTACGTTTTGTTTTAATCGGTCGGGTGGAGTGATTTCCAGCGCTTACTCCGAATTTAAACAGTACTTTCCGAAAGCCGGCTGGGTGGAACACGATCCCGAAGAAATTTGGGCCAAGACGGAAAAGCTCATCCTGCAAGCGATCCGAAAGGGAAAGTTGAAACCCGAAAATGCGGTCGCCATAGGAATCACGAACCAGAGAGAGACCACCGTACTTTTCGATAAAGATACAGGAGCTCCGGTTTACAACGCCATAGTTTGGCAATGTAGAAGGACGGCTGAATTCTGCGGTACATTGAAAAAAGAGGGAGTCGAACCTATTTTCCGAAAAAAAACCGGACTCGTAGTGGATGCCTATTTTAGCGGAACCAAGATCCGTTGGATTTTGGAGAATGTAAAAGGAGTGAGGGCCAAGGCGGAGAAAGGGAAGATACTCTTCGGAACGATCGACACATATCTTTTGTACCGCTTGACCAACGGAAAATCGCACAAAACGGACCATACGAATGCCAGTAGAACCCTGATCTTCAATATAGAAAAAAAGGAATGGGATAAGGAACTGTTGAAGATTCTGGATATTCCGGAAGCGATTTTGCCGGAGACCCACAATTCCAGCAATCTGTTCGGAAGGACGGAAGGGGTGAAAGGACTCCTGGACGGAATTCCGATCTCTTCCCTAGTGGGAGACCAACAAGGTGCATTGTTCGGACAATTGTGTACGGAACCTGGAGAGGCAAAGAACACGTACGGAACCGGATGCTTTCTCTTATTCAATACGGGAAACAAATTACAGATCTCTAAAAACAATTTGATCACCACTCTCGCCTGCGGTCCGGAAGGAAAAACCGTGTATTGCCTAGAAGGTTCCATCTTTATCGGAGGTGCGGTCATCCAGTACCTGCGGGACAATCTGAAGTTTTTTAAAGAATCCAAGCTTTCCGAAAAAATGGCTTCGTCCGTGACCAAAGAGGACGAGGTGGTTTTCGTACCTGCATTTGCCGGTTTGGGAGCTCCTTACTGGGATATGAACGCTAGGGGAGCAATTTTGGGTCTGACCAGAGATACGACTCAGGAGCAGATTGCCCGCGCCGCATTAAAATCCATCGCCCTGCAATCCTATGAATTAGTGGAGGCTATGGAAAACGATACCGGCTCCAAATTGAAACTATTGAAGGTGGACGGAGGCGCGACAGCAAACCAATGGCTGATGCAGTACCAAGCGGACATTTTGGGTAAAAAAATCGTTCGTCCTTCGAATTTGGATACGACCGTTCTAGGAGCCGCTTATTTGGCCGGGCTGGAAAGAGGTTTTTACTCCTCGGTGTCCGACTTGAAGAAAAAGCAAAAATCGAATAAGGAATTTTCGCCGAAGATGAGCGGAGGACAAAGGGAAAAAGAGATTCGAGTTTGGAAGGAGTCCGTTAAAAGAATTTTAACGGGAAACTGATTCAATAATTCCGGGAGAGTAGGGAAAATTCGAAAGGATGTCGGTCCCCGGAAATTCCTCCTCCCACCGTTAATTTCGTTTGGTCGTAACGAGGAATCTCCACGATACAGTGTTCCGGAATCCGGAATAATTCATAGGCGTCCCTTTCCTTTCGAGAGAGAAGGATATCGAATCTGAGGATCTCCAGAAATTTTACCGTATGGAATAGTATCTTGTCCTTCGTCACGGCATAGAGTCCGAGTCCCTCTCCCCGAAAATTGAAATTGTATTTCTCCCCCGGAATCGAAGAAAATCGAACTTCCCGCCGAGAATCGAATTCGGCCTGAGTTTCGTCTCCCTGTTCTCGATAGACGGGAAAGGTTCCTTCTTCATAATAAATCTTTCTGGAAAATCTTCTGAATATTTCCCGTTCTACGATTTCCGGAAATGATTCCCCCGGTTCCGGTTTTTTGGAGGGTCCGTTCAATATCTGTTTCCAGCGATTTTTGGAAACGTTTCGTTCCACTATTTTTCTGACCGGAAACGAAAGTTCCGGAACGGCGAACTTTACGATTCTTTCATCTACCGTGTTCAGAACGGAATTCAAAAACGGGCCATGGATGAGCGGAAGGATTTCGATCGTAAATATGGTGTCGCGCAGAAAAACCGCAAATTCCGGCTCGTGGGAGAAAAGGTTCGAAACGATGGTTTGTTCTTCCGCAGGAGTTCCTGCATACAGAATCCGTAACAGACGGAAAAGATAGTTTTTGTTTTTCGGATCGAAGTACAATTCCTCGATTTTGAGGGAGACGGACTCTTCGTCCAACTCAGGATTTACGATATCCCTCAAGGAAAGATAACGTGTTGCAACCATTCTGCTCCTGCTTTGTCGGAACAAAGGAAAATTGCCGGTAATCATCGGACCGATCTGAGTGGATTCTAGAGGAGAACGAAGCAATAAAATGGGAGGTTTTCCCGTCGCTTTGTACGGGTTTTTTTCGATTTTGAAGAGATTTCCTTCCCAATTCTCCCGAGCGCCTTCCGGGAACTTTCCGTCTTCTTTTCGGATTTCCCCATCGTCATAGGACAAGTAGGAGGGACTATTCATCGGACGAGGAGGGAAGTTCCTTCGATCGTATTCGATTTCGTATAAAAAAGAAGGAATCAGAGCGGGTTGGGAATAGAGAAAAGGCAGTTCCTCGATGTTTTCTCTGGGAAAACCGTAAAAAGGTTGGACCTTGGTTTTTACTCTCGCTACGGAATCCGGATTGCAAAGAAAGAAATGGTAATTTTCCCCCTCTACATGGATCATCTCAAGGACGGGCTCATTCTTCTTCCCTCAAGTCCGGATGTAAAACCGATAATCCCGGAGGTTCGTGAGTCCTTTTGGAGAGTTTGCCGACGAGCCGGGTCTTGAATCTAGTCCAGTCGTACGTTTGCTTCAGTTCGGAGATTTCTTCCTCGAAGCCGTACTGGATGAAATCCACCACTTCCTGTTCCGTCATTCCGGTCAGAAGGGAAGTGTCCGATACGACCCTCAGAACTTTACGAACATCCCGTTCGTTCCAGATTAGGACGGAAGTTAATTTTTCGATCCATTCGCTATGACTCACGAATACATTCTGCCTAGGAGGGGAGTGAATTCAACCAGGAAAAAGGAATGGAGACTAAAGTTTTCGTATCGCTAGAATACTCATATCGTCGCGGATCCTACCCCCTCCGTACTGAGTGATTTCCTCGAAAAGGGTATCGATCAGTTTTTTGAGGTTATTCTTCGGGGCGTTCTCCAGGAATTTATAAAGGTTTTCGCCGTAATAGCTGTTTTTCATCTTACTCTTTTGTTCGAAGAGTCCGTCGGTAAAACTAAACAACACGTCTTCCTTTTCCATCTTGAGGCTTCGGCATGGTCTCTCCTTTTTTCCCGGAGGATTCATCACTGTGGATAGAAAGAACCCGTCCGTGTCCAAGATCTCGTTCCGATTTTCTTTGGCATTGAATAATACGGAACTGGGATGGATCCCCGATAGAAGAAAATTACCGGAAGGGTCCGCTTTCATGAGCAGGAACGTAGCATATAGGCTGCGATGGATCGTAGGAAAGGTTTTGGTTCTTTCCTCTAGGTGATCGTTGATTTTGCGTATGGCTTCGTCCGGGCGAGAACTACTGTGTATGACGTCCGACATTTGATTCATTACCATCATACTGAATAGGCCGGCGACATATCCGTGTCCGGAAGTGTCTCCGATACCGAACCAATAATTCCCTTCCTTGTCCCTCAGAAAATTGTAAAAATCGCCTCCGATCGGATTATAGGTCAGACACCTTCCGTAGACTTCGAAGTGTTCGTCCTTAAAATCCAAGGGGAGGATGTAATTCTGCATCCGGCTGTCCCCTTTTCGGAAACGCTTGATGATTTTTCCGGCCTCTTGCTCCTCGGGCAATATTCTTTCCGTAAGATAGAGTGCGAAGGCCACATAGTTTAAAAAGAGGGTAAAGGCGATCGCCGCTAACGCGAGAACCGGAATAGAGATTAGAAAATTATAAAAATAAAAACCGAAGATAAAGCAGAGCGTCAGGGAAAGGTTCAGGACTAGAATGATTTTCCATGCACCCTTGAGGTATTGCTTAATTGTAAACGCCGCTCTCATCGTATTTTATAATATGCGTGGGTTTGGTATTCTTTCTTCGCGAAATTCTTTCTTGCTATCCGAAACGCCTCGTCCTCGGAATACGGAACCCGAATTCCTTCCACAACACCGAAGGGTTTTTCCTTGTATCCGGTTTCGTACAGCATAGGAATCAAGGATAAGGAATTCGGATCGTAGTGGTACAATAACCTATGGTTGCTCCTGGACGTCTTTGCGCCGGAAGTTTCCGGTTTTTTTCCTTTTTCCCATACGGATTCCTCTATAATGAGGGATTCCGTCATCAGGAGAACCCAGTTCCCTTTGGTTTTGAATCTGCCTTTTCCCTCCACCCGCATCTGACGAAATTTATTTCCCTCTTCAATCTCCCGATTGTACGTTTTTCGAAACGTTTTTTCCACATCGGAAAACTCGATGAATTCGGAATGGTTTTCTATGTAGCCTAAAGAAGTCAAAGGAGACATTCCCGGAATATTTTTTCGAAAGGTTCCGGATAAAACCGCATCGGGCAGGGATTGTTTCTGAGCGGGAAGTTCCCGAATCCAGGCAGGAGGAAAACAAGCGACCAGACTAAAGCAGAAAAACGGCAGGAAGAATCGTCGAAGGATTTGCATCTGTGATCCCGGAGGGAAAGGGCGAAGGAGTTCCGAACTTCATTTCTACCGGAACGCCTAAGCCGGGGTACATACTGGAAAAACGCCTTGCTCGGGGCAAACCGAATCTCATTAAAATTGGAAGTAGATGAAATCTCCTCCGCCGTCTCCAAAGATTCCCAGTAAAAGCAGGACGATTAGGGAGAAAACGGGCAAAAGCCAGGTAAATTGAGAACGAATCCGGTCACGCAGAGAAGGGTAATATTGCACTGCATTCCAAAAAAAGGCAAGAATTACGAATAAAAACAGTTCTTCCCAACGCGGAATCGGCTTCCCGGAAAAAAGATTCCCGAAACCTAAAAAGTATTCTTTCGTTAAACGTAAAGATTCCTTTCCCATCGCCGCCGACCGGAAAAAGATTCCGGATAAGGAAAACAGATGAACGGTCAATGCGATTCTGAAAAAACGTCGGAGTCCTTTGGGTTCGGGTTCGTCTTTCGGATTTCCCGGAGACAAGAATCTTTCCGCACCCAGAATGATTCCTAAGTAAGCTCCCCAAATGAGATATCCGAAATTCGCCCCGTGCCAAAGCCCTCCCAAGGTCATCGTCAGGAAGGAATTCCACTGGGTTCTCCAAATTCCGCCGCGGCTTCCGCCCAAGGGAATGTACAGATAATCCTTGAGCCAGGTGGATAGGGTCACATGCCAACGTCCCCAAAATTCACGAAATGACGGAGAAAGGAAAGGACCTCGGAAGTTTTCCGGAATATCATAGCCCAAAAGGAAGGCCGAGCCGCGGGCGATATCCGTATATCCGCTGAAATCGCAATACACTTGGCTGATGAATCCGAACAGGCCCAAATACAGGGCACCCGCGTTGTAAGCGGAAGGCTGCGCGTAAATCGGATTTACGATGACTGCAATATTATCCGCGAGCACAACTTTTTTGAATAAGCCGGAAAGAATGAGAAAGACTCCCCATTTGATTCGATCGAAGTCGATCCAAGGCTTATCGAGTTTGGGAAGGAAATCCGTGGTCCGCATGATCGGGCCGGCAATGAGTTGCGGAAAAAATAATATGAATAAGAAATAATCGGAGGCTTTGATCCGATCGGGCACATGGTTCCTATGGATGTCTACTTGTAACGCCACCAATTGGAACGTATAAAAACTAATGGCGAGAGGGAGAGGTATATGAACGCCTCTTCCGAAATCCGAAAAGGCGGAGCCCCCTTTGAACAAATCCAGAGTTTCCAGCAGGAAATAAAAATATTTAAAAAAAGCTAAATTCAGAAAATTTAATGCTATTACCCAAAACAAGGTTCGGGAGGTGGATCGGCCTTGGGACTTCTCTTTCCATAATCTTAGGGAAAAGAAGAAATTCACAGCTATGACCGTCAGAAAGTGAGCGGTGAACGCCAGCCCAGAATAAAAATAGAAAATTAAGGAAGCTAGGAGCAAAAGGTCCTTTCTCCATTTTTGCGGAGAAGACCAATACAGCAGGAAGGTTACGGAAAATAACGCGAGATACGGAAGGGAATTGAATAGCATGCGGGGGAGTTACCGAAAGTTCCGGACCAGTTTCCTTTTCAAGGAGAGAACATGTATAAAAAACGGACCCGATTTACCCCTAATCCGACTCTTTCCAGTAGAGTGGGCGATTCGGGGGAGAAGCCTTGGATATGGTAAAACGTTTCCGGCTTTTCTTTTGCGTGAGAATAAAATACCACTCTCGGGTTTATGTTTCCAGGAGTCATTTTATATCCGGGCAAACGCATCGTTACGGTAACTGCATCTTCGAAATACCCGATGCCGTCCACTAATCCGTGTTTCATCGCCTGCGAGGCGGTAAAGATCCGTCCATCGGCCAATTTTTTGAGGTCGCCTTCCTTCACTTTTAGCCTTCCCATTTTTACGACTTCGAAAAAGCGATCGTACAGATTGTCCACGACTCCTTGCAATAGTTTTCTCTGTTCGGAAGTGAGTTCTTCCAAGGGAGAGCCGACCGCCTTATTTTCTCCGGAGCGTATGGATTGGTCCTTGATACCAATCTTATCCAAACCCTCTTTTACATTGATCCCCTGCATAATCACTCCAATGGATCCGGTCACCGTAGTCGGGTGAGCCAAGAGGTAATCAGAAGACATGGAAATATAATATGCTCCGGAAGCCGCAGTATCCATGAAAAGCGCCAACACGGGGACATGTTTCTTTTTCTTAAATTCCAGGATTTCCCGATAAATGATATCGCTCGCGGTAACCGTTCCGCCGGGGGAATTGATTTTTAAGATGACCGCTCTGAGGTTCGGATCTTCCATCGCATAGGACAGTTGCAATTTGACCGAGGAAAGTACCGAATCCTTTTCTCCGGTAAATATATTTCCTTCTCTCGAGTCGTCCGAAATGATTCCTTCTATCGGCAGGACGAGAACTTTGTCCTTATCCCGACCTGAGACGATCTTTTCCACAGGAACCAACTGTCTGGTTTGCGGGAGAGTGATGCAGGAAAACGCAAATAGAAAGATCGTAAGAGGGAAGGATTTGGCAAGAATGCGAAGGGCAGTCATTTAGGACCTCAGGATGTCCATATTCGGAGACAAGACCTAGTCATCAATTCCTTTCCCAGTCCGGTTTTTCCCGCAAAAAATACGGCCAAAACCGTTTTTTTGTTTCCCAATCGGAAGTTCTCCCCAACTTCTTTCCGCGATGCTCAAATTTCGGACGGAAAGCTCTTCGTTTACGACGGACGGGACGCATTGGATCGCTTGGGATTGGATCCACAGTAAAACTTCCAAAAAAATCGAAATCCTCGCTCCGTGGAAACAAGAGCAGGCCCCTTTCGGTTCGGGTTGCTTTCTCATGTTTCCCTGGGTGAACCGGCATGCCTCTTCGGAATTGGTTTTCGGCGGAAAGAAGTTGGAACTTCCCGAAATCGTAAAGGATTCCAACGGATTTCCGGTGCACGGATTCACGCATTCCTTATCTAGAAAGGCCTTAAAGGTATTTCCTGGGGAGAGGGGGGCGGAATTTCGGGTTTTGATCCCGGATCATTGGGAAGATAGTCCGGCCGCTGCGGTCGCAGTTAGAGAGGAAATCATTTTAGAAGAGATCGGTTCCGGAGTACTACTCACGATCCGAATTAAATTCAATAATTTAAAAGCGAATCCGCTTCGATTCGCATTCGGTTATCATCCTTATTTCAAATTGGAAGGAAGTCCGGCGGATTGGAGGATCCATCTCCACTTGGACAAAAATCTGGAATTGGACGACAAACTGCTCCCGTACATTCCTTCCGTTTCGAATCAGATAGATTCGGTGACTGACGGACAGATCCGACCGATGGATCATTTGTTTTACGGAAAGGATCCGAGAGTTATATTAGAAAATTGCAAGGAAAAGTATTCGATCACGATCCTGAGTCCTCCCGGGCAAGAAAAGGAGATCCCTCTGGAATATTATCAAATCTACACGAGTCCCGATTTAAGTTCGATCGCAGTCGAGCCTTGCAGCGCTCCCGGAAATGCTCTCATTTCCGGTCAAGGATTAACCGAACTTAAAAGCTATTCCGAGCTTTCCGGAGAATTCAGAATTTTAGTGAAACCTACATGATTCCGCCTTATACAGGCTTTCTTCTTGACAAGAAAGGGGTCGTTTTCAGTCTAAGTTACAGGGAGATTCCGCATCCAAATGAGTAAACCTTTAATCGTACAAAGCGACAAGACCATGCTTCTCGAGGTGGATAACCCCGAATTCGAAGCTTGCCAGACCGTCGTTTCCAAATTTGCGGAACTGGAAAAGAGTCCCGAATACCTGCATACCTATCGAATTTCTCCGCTTTCCCTATGGAACGCCGCTTCGATCAAAATGACTGCTGACGAGATCGTGCAATGTCTGGAGCAGTATTCCAGGTACTCGGTCCCTAAAAACGTAATCAACGAGATCCGCGAACAGATTAGCCGTTACGGAAAAGTAAAATTGGTAAAGGAAGAAAACGGAGATCTTTGCATTATTTCTAATGAAAAGGGCTTCCTCCAAGAAATTTCCAACCACCGTGCGGTCCAACCGTATATCGAAAACACGATAGCCGATAAAATCTATATTAAAAAAGAATTTCGCGGGCATATCAAGCAAGCATTGATCAAAATCGGCTTCCCGGTCGAAGACCTCGCAGGTTATGACGAAGGGAATAAATACGGTTTTAATCTCAGGCCCACCACCAAGTCGGGAAGAAAGTTCGGAATGCGAGACTACCAGCGCGCTTCCGTAGAGGTCTTTCATGCGGGGGGAGGCAACGAAGGAGGTTCCGGAGTCGTCGTTCTACCTTGCGGCGCCGGAAAGACCATCGTGGGAATCGGGGTCATGCAGATCGTAGGCGCGGAAACCCTGATTTTGGTTACGAATACTCTTTCGATCCGCCAATGGAAAAACGAAATTTTGGATAAGACGGATATTCCGGAATCCGATATCGGAGAATATTCCGGAGAAGTGAAGGAAATCAAGCCCATCACCATCGCTACTTACAATATCCTTACGCATCGGAAAAAGAAAGGCGGGGATTTTACCCATTTCCATTTGTTCAGCGCGAATAACTGGGGATTGATCGTCTACGACGAGGTGCACCTTCTGCCCGCTCCCGTTTTCCGTATGACTTCCGAGTTGCAAGCGAAGAGAAGGTTAGGTCTTACGGCTACTCTAGTCAGGGAAGACGGACTGGAAGAGGACGTCTTCAGTCTGATCGGACCCAAGAAATACGATGTTCCTTGGAAGGAATTGGAAAGCAAATCGTGGATCGCCGAGGCGAAATGCAGGGAGATCCGTGTTTCTATGGACGACGATTTGAGGATGCGCTATTCCATCGCGGACGACAGGGAGAAATTCCGGCTTGCTTCCGAAAATCCGGAAAAGATGAAGGCGATCGACCTGATCATGAAGAAGCACTCCGAGTCTCATTTGCTTGTGATCGGCCAGTACATCAACCAGTTGGAGGAGATTTCCAAGACATTTAAAATCCCTCTGATTACGGGAAAGACTCCTCTCGGAGAAAGACAGGAATTGTACGATGCGTTCCGGTCCGGAAGGATCAAATCCTTGGTGGTCAGTAAAGTCGCGAACTTTTCCATCGACTTGCCAGACGCCAATATCGCAATACAGGTCTCGGGAACGTTCGGTTCTCGTCAGGAAGAAGCACAGCGACTGGGGCGTATTTTGAGACCGAAAGGAGAGGATAATACTGCGGTGTTTTATTCTCTGATTTCCAGGGATACGAATGAAGAAAGATTCGGACAAAACAGACAGCTTTTTTTGACCGAGCAGGGATACGAATACGAAATTTACACTCTCGACCAATTCCGCGAATCTTTGGAAGAAAAGGTCGGAGCTTAAACCGGAAAGGGAAGGTTTCTTACGCGAATGTTGATCGAAACGAAAAGAGAGGAAGAAATGGACTGGATTGCAAGAAGGTTGGAAGTGATCGAACCTTCTCCGACTTTGGCCATTAGCGCCAAGGCCGCCGAATTGAAAAAGAAAGGGGAAGATATCGTCAGCTTCGGAGCAGGGGAACCGGACTTCGAAACGCCCGCCCATATCCGGGAAGCCGCTAAAAACGCCATCGATCAGGGGATGACCCGTTATACCGCCGTTTCAGGCACGGTAGAATTAAAAGACGCAATTCTCACGAAATTCAAACGGGATAACGGTTTAGAATATTCCAGAAACCAAGTCATCGTCGGTACCGGTGGAAAGCAGGTCATATATAATTTCTTTCTAGCCACTCTGAACCAAGGGGATGAAGTCGTGATTCCCGCACCGTACTGGGTCAGCTATGCGGATATCGTAAGGCTTGCGGACGGAGTTCCTGTCCTAGTCTCCGCGAGCAAGGAAAACGAGTTCCGGATTTCTCCCGCCGATTTGGAAAAGGCGATCTCTCCCAAAACGAAGGTCCTCATTCTGAATTCCCCTTCGAATCCCACCGGATCCGCGTATTCCAGAAAGGAATTGGAAGCGTTAGGCGAAGTCGTTTTGAAACATAAGCTCCTCGTCATGAGCGACGATATCTACGAGAGAATCGTCTTCGACGGTTTCGAATTCTGCAATCTGGCGATGATTTCTCCCGAACTCAAGGAATTAACCTTTATCGTTAACGGAGTTTCGAAAGCATACTCCATGACCGGGTGGAGGATCGGTTACGGAGTCGGGCCTGTTGAAATCGTCAAAAACATGGATACGATCCAGAGCCAATCCACCTCCAATCCCTCTTCCATTTCCCAAGCGGCGGCAGAAGCGGCTCTGAAAGGGGACCAAGGATGTGTGCTCGAAATGGCGCGCGCCTTCCAAAAAAGAAGGGATCTGATCGTCCGGCTCTTACGAGAAATTCCGGGCGTGGAAGTGAACCTTCCCCAGGGAGCTTTTTACGTATTCCCGTATCTCGCAGGTGTATACGAAACTCCAGGTTTCAAAAAACTTTCGGCTGCATCCGAGGAAAAGAGCAAAAGCAAATTGTTCTGCGCTCACCTTCTGGACAAATATAAGGTGGCCGCCGTTCCCGGAATCGCTTTCGGAGACGACGAAGCGTTACGTCTTTCCTATGCGATGAGTGAAAACGACATTCAAAAAGGCGTTTCTCGGATCGCCGAAATGGTAAGGGATTTGTCCCGATAGGTGCATGCGGAAACGCCCCTGGATCCCTTTTATCCTGAGCTGGCTTTTCTTCTTTCCGATTTTCGGAGAGTCTAAAAACGAATTTATCGTACTGGAGCCGAGTACGCCCTTGTACCTCTTTCCGGAAAAGAAATCGGAGGTGCTTCGGAAACTTTCTTTCGGTGAAATTCTGAATTCGGAGAATCTGAGGGAATCCAAATCCAAATTTCGATTGCTGACGGACCGTGACGGTCTCAAGGGTTGGGCGGATTCCAATTCTTTGTTCCGAATCGGAAGCCGCGGAACGTACAATGTAATTACGAAAGCGGTGGAAAGACTTTTGTACCAGGATTCCGGGGTTCTTGAATTGGAGTCCGTATTCAATTATTTGACCGGAGTCGAAGAGGGAACGGTTTTTAGAGGAGACGAGTTCTTATTTTTAAAAATCCGTCGCTTGGTAGTATTCCAGAAATACTTGGAAAAACTTCAATCCGCGGAAATCAGGACGAAGACCGGACCGAAACTGGAAGAGCTTTTCAAAAAGTTTCCTTCGGAAATCGGAATCCGTACCAAGGAAGGAACTTGGGCGGATTCCAGCACGAATTCCAAAGAAGGGAGTCGATTTCGGGTTCGTCCCGAAGCCTTCTGGAGAATCGCCGAATCCAACCCGAATTCCAAACCAGGGGATTTTGCCGCTTACCTCGCCGTAAAAAATACTCCGGAAGTGAAATGCGGCCCGGATCCGATATGCGTCCTACAAGACGAGCAATCCAGGAGGCTGAGGTATCTAGGACTGAATCCCAACGGAAATTACTCCCAAATTTTTTCCTCTCAGATCGATAAACGTCTCCAGCATTACGTGAAAGACAGAGAAACGTTCCTCTGCGATACCAAACTTCCTAAAGCGGAAATCCTTTCCTCCTTCAGAAAAACGCTTCAAGAGTTGCCGTATCGGTACGGTAAAAAATTTCATTCCAAATGGAAGATCATCCAAGAGGAATGCGGCTCCAAGTGAAGTTGGCGTTTAAATTTTATCCCAAAAAGAAGGATTTTCCTTCTTCGATTTCGGATCCGATTTTGATTCTTCACGGATTGTTCGGGTCCTCCAAAAACTGGATCACCGTATCCGAGTATTTGAGCGAACTTACCGACGTATTTTCTTTGGATTTGAGAAATCACGGAGATTCCCCTCACTCTCCGGTTCACACGATAAAAGCTATGGCAGAGGACGTGCGGGAATTCCTGGAAGACCGGAATCTTTCCACGGTAATCCTAATCGGACATTCGATGGGCGGGCTCACCGCTATGGAGACGACTCTGGATATTCCGGATCGGATCTCCCGGTTGGTCGTGGAAGACGTGGCTCCTAGAAACTACGAATTCACTTACGAGGGGGAACTTTCCGCCTTAAAAGTGGACGTTATGAACGCCAAGTCGAGGCAGGAAGTGGACGTAAAAATGGCCGAGTTCGTCCCGGATCCGTTCATTCGAAATTTTTTATTAATGAATTTGGAACGTAGAGAAGAGGGCGGCTATAGATGGAAATTGAACGTGGAAGGAATCGAAAACTCCAAACGCATGTTCGATTCCCAATACGGAAACGAAGTTAGGAAATACGAAGGGCCGACATCTTTCATCATCGGGGGCATTTCGGAGTATTTTCGAGACACCGATCGTTCTGCGGCGTTGGAGTATTTTCCCAATGCGGAATTCCACACGATACCTAAAGGCGATCACTACATGCATTTTACGCGTGCGGCGGAATTCAAGGAACTCATCCTACGCATCCTTAGCTAGCGTTCGTTTTCTTAGGGAAAAGAATTCCTGCCCCGAGCGCAAGAATCCAAAATAGGATCATGCCGATCGGAACCAAGATTGTGAATCCGAATTTGTAGATCGTCCCCAGGATTCCGGTTCCTAAGACCGCTCCTACCAAAGAAACGCTTAGGCTTACGTCTCCCGGATGAATTTTGGCCCGTAAGAATGGAATCACTTCGGTCAAAAATACCGCGACCATGGATCCGACCGTAAAAGAGGAAATCTTTAAGCCCAGTTCGAGTAATCCCTTGGTTTTCTCTTCCGGAAGGGAAAAGAAAAAATACGCGCTGAGAAAGAGAAGAATTCCGAATAGAAAACTTCCTTTCTTTTCCCCTAAAGATTTCCAACCGAAGTCAACTTTTGCAGTCAAGGAGAGAGAATTGATCGAGCTGGATAAGGTGGACATCGTGGACGCAAGAATGCCTGATAAAAGCAGACCGATCAGAGGGGAGGGAACTTCGTGAATTAGAAATTCCGAAAATACTTTGTCCTGCGGAAGGTTTTTTCCTCCGTATCTGAAATACAGAAGGGTTCCGATCGCTAAAAAGAGGAGCATTTGAACGAATACGGCCAGGCCGGAAATCACCATTGCTTTTTGGGCGGCTTTCAGGTTTCTCGCCGCCAATGCCCTTTGTACGAACATCTGGTCCGCGCCGTGAGTGCCCAAGCTTAAGAGTGCTCCTCCCAAGACCGCCCAGGGAAGAAAATACGTAGCTTTGGGATCCCCCCATTCTAGGAACTTCAATTTTTCGGAGTTCTCTGCCGCGTGAAAAATATCCGAGATATTGCCGGTTTCCGTCAGCAACAACCCCAATGCGAATATTCCGCCGAATATATAAACGAAATATTGTAAAGTATCCACCCAAACGACGGAACGAAATCCACCTTGCATGGTATATGCTAACGTAACCGCAGTGATCAAAAAGAGCGAGATCGTCCCTATGGTATGGGCGGAAAATTCCAGGGAAGAAAATCCGGAGAAGGCGAGCTCCAATAAAATCGCGATCGGCAGAGTGGATGCGTAGAGTCGCACTCCGTCTCCCAAAATTCTAGTGAGGGAAAAAAGAGCCGACATGGAACGCTGCGAATTGCGACCGAACCGTTTTCCTACCCACTCGTACACCGACATGAAGTTTCCGTGATAGGTGAGAGGCAAAAGAAATACGGCTACGACTATCCTGCCCAAAATGTATCCCAATATGACCTGCAGGAAGGTGAAATTTCCGGCATACGCTATTCCCGGTACGGCCAAAAACGTAAGAGCAGAGGTTTCCGTCGCTACAATGGACAAGGAAAGAGGAATCCAGGAAAGAGTTCTTCCCGCTAAAAAGAATTCCTGAGCGTCGGGCATCTTTCTACTCGTCTTCCAACCGGAATACAGAACGAGCGCGAAATAAACGAATACTACGAAAGCGTCCATCCAACCGAAATGCATATGGGAAATCATCGTTTCCGCACCGTTCGAATTGAAAAGAAGAAAAGCAAATGACGATCGAAGTGGCGACCGAAGAATGGCGATTGTCAGGTCGTCATGGGATCCAGATACAGATACAGATACAGATTACAGGTTCAAGTTCCGGGAACTTCCGCGAATCTAGGTTCGGGATTCGATCTGTTCGGACTTGCTTTCAAAATCTATAATCGATTCGACTTCGAATTCGGATCCTCCGACTCTTTTTCCAGCAAGGTCAAAGGCATGGAAGTCCCGCCTTTTTCCGAAAAGGAAGATTTCGTGCTCTCTTCCTACCGGGATTATTTTTCGAATTTTCTACCCGGGAAAAATCCGTTTCCCTATACCGTCTGCATGGAGTTGGATTTGCCTCTAAAGGGAGGATTGGGTTCCAGTGCGAGTGCGGTGGTTGCGGGTTACGCTGCGGCAAGGTTCGCACACCAGACCTTTTATCCGGAAATTTCCGTTCCCAATGAGGCGGATTTTCTGTATAAGCTCGCGTTGCTGGAAGGGCACCCGGACAATACGACTCCGGCCTATTTGGGTGGGTTTGTGTTTTCCTATTTTGCAGAGGATCGGCTTTTTTATTTTAAGAAAAAATTTCCGAAAGGGATCCATTGTTTTTTTCTCATTCCTAGATTCGAAATCGAAACGAACCATTCCCGGAAATGTTTGCCGGATGCATATTCCGTAGAGGACGTACTTTTTAACATGAGTCGCTTGGGGACCTGGTGGGAATTTTTGGATTCGGGTAAGCCGAAACTTCTGGAAAGGGCTCTGGAAGATCGGATTCACACGCCTTATCGTATGAACTCCCAGTTTCCTTTGATGCCTTTGATCGACAAGGTTCGCAAGGAAGTGATCGGATTGTCCCTTTCAGGTAGCGGTCCTTCGGTACTGCTCTATTGCCAGAGAAAGAATTCGGAGAGGATCGCCGGAAAACTCGGTCCTTTGGTGCGACAATTCACGGAAGAAACAGGGATCGCTTGTCAATTGGTCCGTATCGGAATCGATACGGACGGGGCTAAGATCCGATCCAGAAAACTTTAGAGTTTTCGAATCATTCCTCCTCGCTTCTTTCTTTCCCGAAAGAATAAATTCCCTTTTTGTCCCTGGAGCGTAGAGCCAATCCCGGGTGGATTTTTTGCACGGTAAAAATGAATTTCATTCTTTCTTTTCCCATCTTATTGATGAAGAAGGAGCTAGTCAGTCCGATTTCGAAATACTGGGTCATCCTCTCCCGGTTGATCTTATCGGAGATTCGGAAAAAAGCGGTTTGTCCTATGATTTCATGACTTTCCAGTTTTTCCTCGGATTCCATTTTCGTAAAGAACTGCATTCTAGGAGGTTTGACCAGTACCGGTCCGTTCCGATGGATGAAAATATCGTAATCTTCGGTTTCCTTTCCCTTTTTCAAAACGAAAACGAGATGCTCGTCTTGGATGGATTTGCAGAGAGTGACGATATCTCCGTAGGATTGGCCTACGGTGAATTTATAATAACGGGTACTTTCTGGAACGACGATCTCCGCAAAGTCTCCTTCTTCCGGAGGCTCCATTTGTCCCGGCCGCATTTTGGCGGAGTAGGGGCGAAACACTTCCCAATAAAAAAAGAAGGCCATGCCTACGAACGAAACGATCGCAAGGACGATTAGGAAAAGGTCCAATTTGGGAGAGTATAATAATGCCGGGAAAAAAAACAAAGATCAACCTTTTTGATCGATTTTACGAACCGGCATAGATTCGTTCGATTCCCGACTAAAACGGGAACTGACGATCATAGACAAAAGATCTTTCATTTGTTCCGGACTGATGACTTGGCTCATTCTCTCTTCCGTGCTTACCGGCGAAGGTTTCATCACCAGCTCTTCCGGTTCAGGGAGTTTTTTCTTGCCGGATTCTATTTTCGAATTTCTCAACTCCACCGGATCCAAGGATCGAATTTCCGTTCGATCCGTTTCTTTGGGCGGGGGAGACCATTGCGGGAAATATTTCCCCCCGTTTTGCATTCCGTTAACGTTCATAAACCTAAACCTCCGTTTTCAGGTCCATTTTCCATGACTCTACCCATTGGATTTTGGGCAGTCCTAAGTCTTTCGGGAGAGACTCCGTGATTGCCTGGAAAAAGGACCGATCACTCGAGATTTCCCTATATTGATCATCGGCCGGAAGGAAAAGGGCTTAATGATTTTTTGAATTTTCTCCCTTGGGAAGCGTACTGGATTCCCAAAAATGCTCCCTAGTAAGCGCACCCAAAGGACGAGAAAAAAGGGAAAATTCGTCCTGCGAGAGGCTTGAATTTAATCGTTTGCCAGAGGGGTGACGGTTTCTAAATTGGTAGTCAGGGAAGTTTTTCCCAGGACAGGAGATTATGTCGGAAGAGAGTACTCCCCGGTTTGCCACCCTTTTTTCTACGCTGAACAAAACGACCGTACTCGCGGGAGTCTTCGGAGTTTATGTCCTTCTTACCGTATATCCTGTATATAAATTTTTCTCACCCGAGCAGTACGTTAAGATTGGGCACCGCTATTATACGTTAAACGACGTGAAAGAATCCAGTCCTTCCGTTTATCGAAAATACGCCTCGGACAATAACGATAGAATTTACAGACTGTTTTCGCAATACGCGAACGATAAGGTGCTCGAACTGGAAGCGAAGGAAAGAGGGGTTTCCGTGGAAGCGCTGACTAAGTTTGCGGCGAATTACGAGCCCACGGAAGAGGAAAAAGTCGCCACTTATAACCAGTACAAAGACAATATCCCCGCTCTAAAGGGAAAGTCCTACCAGCAAGTCCAAGGAGATATTTCCAGTTTCCTCAAAAGGGTCAAAGAGGACGAAGAACGTCAGTCGTTCTACCAGCAACTCAGAAGCAAATACGATATAGACATTCGAGTACAGGAACTTCCCCCTCCGGCTAAAATAGAAGTGGCGACCGGAAACAACCCTTCCATTGGTCCCGCCGATGCAAAAGTGACGATCGTGGAATTTTCCGATTTTGAATGTCCCTACTGCAAAAGAAGCCAGGATGTTACCAAGCAGCTAAGGGAAAAATACCAAGGCAAAATCCGCTGGGTATTCCGCGACTTTCCTTTGCCCTTTCACCAGAACGCAATGTTTGCGCATGTGGCCGCCAACTGTGCGATTCCTCAAGGGAAATATTGGAATTATTTCTCCCAATTATTCGAGAACAGCGGAAATCTGGAGAGGCAAAACGTGATTTCCTTAGCTCAAAAGAGCGGATTAAATATGCCCGAGTTCCAGAAGTGTATCGCGGACGAATCCAAACAGAAACAGGAAATCGAAGCGGATATAGCAGAGGGACAAAAATACGGGGTCAACGGAACTCCGGCATTTTTCATCAACGGGATCATGGTGGAAGGAGCCCAACCCATCGAGTCGTTTACGAAAATCATCGATCAAGAGTTGAAGAATTAATCTGAAGATATAGGTAGGATAGCATTTTATGAGCAACACAGTCAAGGTCGCAGTTACCGGTGCCGCAGGGCAGATCGGTTATTCCCTTCTTTTTCGAATCGCTTCGGGACAAATGTTCGGAGCAGATACTCCGGTGGAAATCCAGATGTTGGAATTGGAAGCGGCTCTGCCGGCGGCCAAAGGTGTGATCATGGAATTGGAAGATTGTGCTTTCCCTTTACTGCAAAAAGTCAGCGTTTCTTCGGATCTGGATATCGCGTTTAAAAACGTGAATTGGGCTCTCTTGGTAGGTTCCGTTCCTAGAAAAGCGGGAATGGAAAGGGGAGACCTTTTGAAAATCAACGGCGGAATTTTCGTGAACCAAGGAAAGGCATTGGAGAAGAATGCATCTTCCGATGTGAAGATCCTCGTCGTCGGAAACCCTTGCAATACGAACTGTCTGATCGCTATGAATAACGCGAAAGGAATTCCTTCGGATCGTTGGTTTGCGATGACTAAATTGGACGAGAACCGCGCCAAGTCTCAGTTGGCTTCCAAAGCAGGAGTTCCCGTAAAGGACGTGACGAACCTAGGAATCTGGGGAAACCACTCGTCTACCCAGTATCCGGATTTTTATAACGCAAAAATCGGCGGAAAGGTCGCTACCGACGTGATCAAGGACCATGATTGGCTCAAAGGCGACTTTATTAAGAACGTACAGCAGAGGGGTGCGGAAATTATCAAAGCCCGCGGAGCGTCTTCTGCGGCGTCCGCTGCGAACGGAGTCGTAGATACTGTCCGACAAATCATCACTCCTACTCCTGCAGGAGATTGGTTCAGTGTGGCGGTGACTTCCGACGGTTCTTACGGCGCGGATTCCGGATTGATCTTCGGGTTTCCTGTGAAGTCCGACGGTAAGAAAGTGGAAATCGTTAAAAATCTGGAATTGAACGATTTTGCAAAAGAGAAGTTCAAGATCACTCATGACGAACTAAAATCCGAGCGGGAAGAAGTAAAAGGAATGCTTTAATTCCTTTCCGATCAAAGAAGTGCGGGAGCCGAAGATCATCCAACCCCCGTTTTACGGTGAGCTACCTGCCTTCTTTGATAGGCTGGAGGCAACGAATCGAATCCGGTCTTTGGAACCGCCGACCGGAATCGATCTTTGCTCCAACGACTACCTTGGGCTCTCCGAACATCCTGTCCTACTGGATTCCCTCAAAGAAGGGATCGAAATCTACGGCGCAGGTTCTACGGCCAGCAGACTGGTCCGAGGTCACCGAGAAGTATTCGAGCATCTGGAACGGGAGTTTTCCTCCTGGCTAAGAGTTCCGGCCTCCCTTTTTTTCTCCAACGGGTATTCGGCGAATTTGGGGACTCTGTCCTGTATCTGTGATCCTTCCTACGTCGTATTTGCCGATCGAAAGAATCATGCTTCTTTAATGGACGGAATCCGGCTTTCCGGTGCAAAAAAGGTCTACTTCCGGCATCTGGATCTTTTGCATTTGGAAGAGCTGCTGGAAAAGCATTCCGGTTCCAGAAATAAAATCATCGTATCCGAAACCGTTTTCAGCATGGATGGCGATGTCGCTCCGATTTCCGATTTGCTGCGTTTGAAGGAAAAACACGGCGCCTTATTGTACCTGGACGAGGCGCATGCCATCGGTGTTTTCGGGCCCGAGGGGTCCGGTTGCGCTCTAGACCAATTGTCGGAAGCGGAAATAGGGAAGGTCGATTTTCGGATGTCTACCTTCGGCAAGGCATTGGGATTAGAGGGTGCGATGGTGTCCTGTTCGGAGGAGGCGAGACGCTATTTACTGCATTGCGCTCGTACTTTTGTTTTCTCCACCGGGTCCTTACCCGCAATCGCCCACGCAGGATTAGCCGCGATCAGACTTGCGCGATCCATGGAAGAGGAGCGCAGGCGGATCTTGGAGTTTGCCGGAATTTTGCGGGAAGCGATCGGATCGGCAGGTTATTCTTTCGGGGATTCGGTTACTCAGATCGTCCCGATTCTTTTAAGCGACGAATCCCACTCGCTAGAACTGGCGGAAAGGTTTCTCCGGTTCGGTTTTCAGGCCAAGGCGATCCGACCTCCGACGGTGGATGTTTCCAGAATTCGAGTCTCCGTGAACGCAAAATTACGGAAGGCGGACCTCGACCTCTTTATCGGAATTCTTAAGGGGAGATAAGTTTGGCGGTATTCGTAACGGCTACCGGGACGGATGTAGGAAAGACTCTGTTTTGTTCCCTTTTTTTGGCAAAATATGCTGAAACCCTGGGAGTAAAATATTTCAAGCCGATCCAGACGGGAGAAGATTCGGAACGCGTCAAGATCATGAATCTGACGGGCCTGAATGAGAAATATTTTTTGAAGAACTATTATACGTTCGAAATCCCGGCTTCTCCTCATTTGTCTTCGGAACTAGCGAACGTTCAAGTGGAGACAGAGGAACTATCCAGGCATCTCTTCAGCATCCGTTCGGAAAAAATTCTGATCGAAGGAGCCGGCGGGCTTTACGTTCCGCTGAAAAGGTATTATTATAATATCGATTTGATCTCACAATCCCAATTGCCGGTCGTTCTTGTGGCATCCACAGGATTAGGTACGATCAATCATACTCTTCTTTCCATAGAGGCTATGAAGCGGTCTTCCATCAAATGTCACGGTGTATTCTTTATCGGTCCCGAAAATCCGCTTCGCTCCGATAATATCCGTACCGTAATCGAAGCGAGCGAGATCGGCCTATTAGGAACGTTTTTGTTGCCGGATAGAAGGTTGGCTCGCCAGGAATTTCTGGATCGAGTTGAGAAAGAGTTCGATCCTAAGGGAATTCTACCGGAGATTCTATTCCCTTGATTTGGCATCCTTATACATCCCAATTGGGCGCCGATCCTCCCTTGAAAATCGTTTCCGCCAAAAACGAATTCCTCTATGACGAAACCGGAAAGGATTATGTGGACGGAATCTCTTCCTGGTGGGTGAGCATCCACGGTCACAACCATCCTAAGTTAGTCCAGGCCTTGAAGGACCAAGTGGACCGGCTAGATCACGTGTTGCTCGCCGGGTTTACCCATCCCCCGGCATTGGAACTGGCTCACGAGTTGCTGCAATTCACGAACTGGAAATTCCGCAAAGTAGTGTACTCCGACAACGGTTCGACCGCTTTGGAAATCATGCTGAAAATCGCCTGGCAGTATTTTCGAAATCGGGGAGATACGAAACGAAAAGTTTTCATAAAATTCTCCTCCTCCTATCACGGAGATACCATCGGTGCGATGAGTGTGGGGGGAGATTCCGTTTTTAATCGTGTGTTTCAATCCCTGCTTTTTTCCACCAAAGATTTTGTTACTCCGGCCTGCCATGATTGTCCGGTCGGAAAAAATCCGAGAACCTGTTCGGAAGACTGTCTGGACGAACTGGAAGCCTATCTTTCCCTTCATTCCGACGAAGTGGTTGGAGTTATTCTCGAGCCTTTGATCGCGGGTGCGGGGGGAATGCTTTTTCACAAACCGCAGGTCTTAAAAAAGCTGAGAGAACTGACGCATCGGTACGGGATCTTCCTTCTTTTGGACGAAGTATTTACCGGTTTCGGAAGAACGGGACGCAAATTCGCGTACGAGACCGCCGATATCGTGCCGGATATGGTCGCTTTGGCGAAAGGATTGACCGCCGGAATTTTACCGTTCGCAGTTACTCTCGTTCACGAAGAGATCTATCAGGAATTTCTTTCCGAGGAACCGCTCAAGACCTTGTATCACGGACACACGATGACCGGGTATCCTTCCGGTTGTGCGGTGGCTTTGGCTTCCTTGAAAATTTTCCAAGAGGAAAATCGACTGGATGACGTGAAGCGGCTGGAACTAGGCTTAGAAGAAGGATGGTCCAGGATTCGCGCTGAGTTTCCCGAAAAGCTTAGGAACGTCCGGGTATTGGGTGCCGTGGGAGTGGGAGAGTTGGAAACCGGGAAAGAAAAACCCGGATACGTCTATTCCTATGCCAAAGAATTCAAACGAATTTGTCTGGAAAACGGAGTCATTCTTCGACCTCTTGGAAACGTAATCTATGTGACCCCTCCCTATACGATTTCTAAGGAATCTTTAGATCGAATCTTCGGGGCGATCAGAATCGCGCTTTCCTCCTATCATGTGCCTTCTTGACATTTCTCCTGGACAGGAATATCGATTGCCAATTGCCAAGGGTCCTGGAAACTATCTGGAGAATGCAAACCGTAACCCAAAAACCCGGTGCAATGGAAGAAAAAGTACTTTCCGAAGTGCCTAGTCTGATCAGTCGCGAGGGGGCTCTCTCTATTTTAGAGGGGAAGATTCCTCTCACGGAATGTTTGGATCAGGCGTATCGTGCCAGGGAACGATATTTCGGCCGATCGGTTCGAATTCATATTTTGGATAATATTAAAAACGGCCATTGTCCGGAGGATTGCGGTTATTGCGCTCAGCGCAAAAATGCGAATTCCGGTGTGCAGGAATATCCTTTAAAATCGGAAGAGGAAATCTTCCAAGATGCGGTTCTGGCAAAAGAGAACGGAGCATACAGGTTTTGTATGGTCACCTCCGGAACGGGGCCGAATCAGAATACGACCGAAAAATTGGCTCGGACCATAGAAAGGATCCATAAGGAGCTCGGTTTAAAGGTTTGCCTTTCCGCAGGACTGTTGGATCGCGAAAAGGCCGCTATCCTGAAGCAAGCAGGATTGGACAGATACAACCACAATTTAAATACTTCCAAGTCTCATTACCCTGAAATTTGCGAAACTCATACGTACGAGCAGAGAGTGGAAACGATTTCGAATCTTTCGGAAGCCGGAATCGGAATGTGCTCCGGGGTCATCGTGGGGATGGGCGAATCTTTCCAGGACATCGTCGATGTGGTTTTCGAAATCAAGGCTCTCCGCGTGATTTCCATTCCGGTCAACTTCTTTATTCCGGTAGCAGGCCATGCCGTTCGCCGACCCCAACCGTTGACTCCCGAATTTTGCCTGAGAGTGCTGATCGCTTTCCGTTTGGTAAATCCGGACTCGGAAGTACGGATCGCAGCCGGAAGAGAGGGGCATCTCAGAAGCCTACAAAGTATGGCCTTGTTCGCTGCCAATTCGCTGTTTGCCAGCGGATATCTGAACGTAAAGGGATCCGATGCGCTGGAAACCGTCAAATTGATTTTAGACGCGGGGTTCCTTCCCGAATTCTCCTCCGGAAAAGGCGCGGAAGTGGATTGGGAAAGCATTTTAGGAAATGATTATCTTTACTCCGCGGATAATTTTCCCGAACTTTATAAATTCAGGAAAAAACCGTAGAAATAATGTAAGGTTGTTCGTAGTAATTATATCCAGAGCGTTTTTACGGAATTCGGATCCGAGAGGAA
Organism: Leptospira fletcheri; assembly: GCF_004769195.1. Classification (NCBI taxonomy): domain Bacteria; kingdom Pseudomonadati; phylum Spirochaetota; class Leptospiria; order Leptospirales; family Leptospiraceae; genus Leptospira; species Leptospira fletcheri. The sequence goes on along the minus strand of NZ_RQET01000001.1, from coordinate 75,859 downwards.
AGAAGGAAATCGTTCGTTTTCGGAACGGAAATTCGTAATAGATTGAAACTCTCGGTAGGATAAAAATCCTGGATATAACGGAGAGATTGTCGGATGAAATATAAGATCGAGATCAATAAACTAAAAAACGGCTATATTGAAGCCAAATTGATCGATACAGTTTCCAACAACCCCATCGAATTCCGTATTTGTGATACGGAAGAATATTTACAGGCTCAGATCGCCGATTGGCACAAACGTTTCCATATGAAGGACAACGAATAACTGAGAATCCTCAGGAAATTTTGTCTTGGCGTATGACAATTTTCGTTCGCGTTTGTCTTTCCTTACTTCTTCTTTCCTCCTGCGCTAGTCTTCGAAATGCGAAGATTGTGGATTATTACCATCCGAATTTCGAATGCGCAGGGAATCTAGGTTCTAGAGATCCGGACTTCTGGAAACTCTATCAGGTAAAGTATCAGGAAGCAGTCGAATTTTATTCCAAAGAGAATGCGCGGATCAAAACGGCTCGGATCGTTTTTGTAGGGAACAGCCTGATGGCCGGTTTTCCCTCGGAACTTTTGCAGCAGGAATTTCCCGGTTCCGTCAACCGTGGGATTCCGGGAGACATGACCGAGCTTCTTTTAGGCAGGCTTGAAAGCACCGTATTTCCTCTAAAACCGTCGTACATCGTCCTCGAAATCGGAGGAAACGATATCCGAGAAGGGAAGTGTTTGGATTACATAGAATCGAAGCAGAAGGAGATCGTTTCTCGGATCCGGATCGTCTTGCCGAATGCAAAAGTGATCTTATTGGGAATTCCCCCCGTATTGAGCGGGCAAGTGAACTCAGTGTCCCCGATCGTAAACTCCGCCTTGGCGAGAATCGCTGCAGGAAGTCCGAATTTCAGTTATCTGGATATTTGGCCGTATTTTCGGACAAAAGGACTTCCGTTTCTACGAGAAGAATTGGCTTTAGAGTACGAAGGAAAGACGGATAAGATTCACGTAAACGAAAACGCGTATAAGATCTGGGCGAAGCAGATCAAGCCCTTACTGAAATAACGTTCCAGTGTTACTATTCTTTACAGAACCGTCCGCAAACGCGAAAGAGGAGATCCGAAGATCTCTTGCCCGTTTCGATTCCGATCAAAGACTTCTGGAAAATACGAAAGTTTCCGTCCCGAGCGGGTGGAAATGTTTTTCGTCCGATTCTTTCGCCGTGTCCCGGGAAGATCTCATCGGGTTGCGCAGCGAACTTTCCCGATTTAGAATCGATGTTCTCTTAATAAAAAATCGTATCGTAGGAGAATCCCTTTTTTGCTTCGATATGGATTCCACTTTGATCCACGAGGAAGTGATCGACGAGTTGGCACGTTTTGCGGGAGTTTACGAGGAAGTTTCCTCGGTCACCAGGGAAGCGATGGAAGGAAATTTGAATTTCCAAGATGCGTTAAGGAAACGTTGTTCGTATTTAAAGGATTTGCCGGTTGCGGCCTTGGCGGATTTGTATTCCAGACTTTCGTTAAATGAAGGTGTCTCGGACCTTCTTCCCAGGCTGAGAGAAAAAAACGTAAGGACGGCCGTTTTTAGCGGAGGCTTTCAGGACATTCTGGAAAGATTCCGAACGGAGCATTTCATAGACGAGGTTCGCGCCAACGTTTTGGAAAGGAAGGACGGAAAGCTGACCGGAGGAGTTTCCGGAAGGATCGTGGACAAGGACGTAAAAAGGGAATCCCTGATTGAACTCAGGGAAAAGTTCCGGATTAAGAAGGAAAACGTGATCGCCGTAGGGGACGGAGCCAATGATCAATTAATGTTAAGTGAAGCTGGGATCGGAATCGGTTTTCACGCTAAGGAGGGCTTGAAAAACACGATCGTAAACTGGGTCGATTTTGCGCCCATGGACGTGCTTCTTTTTCTATTCGAGAGCTAAACTAGAGTGGGAAAAAGGACGATCTCAATCCGGATCGCTTTTTTTCCGGGCATTCAATTTTCTTTTCCATTCGTCCAACAGCCGCAGCGCTTCCATCGGAGTCATAGAGTCCAAGGGTAGGGAAGAAATCTCGTTTTTCCATTCTTTCCAAAAGGTTTGTTCGGGAGAGGAAGCTTGAAAATCCTGGAATAGGGAAGGCTCTCTCGTTCGGATCCGAATTTCCTTTTTTCTGGACTCGAGGTCGGAAAGAATTTCCCCGGCTCGTTTTACCACGGTTTCGGGGACGCCTGCCAACTGGGCCACGTAAATTCCGAAGGATTTTTTCGCCTTCCCCGGTTTTACCTTTTTTAAAAAAAGCACCTTATCATCTTTTTCTAAAGTTTCCATGTGTATGTTCCAAATCCCCGGAAGCCTAGAGAGTTCCGTAAGTTCGTGGTAATGCGTCGCAAATACCGTCTTCGGTCTCCGGGGCATTTCCGAAAGGAATTCCAAAATCGCCCAGGCTATACTCATTCCGTCGTAGGTGGAAGTTCCTCGTCCCACTTCGTCGAACAGTAACAAAGATTGAGGAGTGCAGTTCCTCAAGATATGCGCTGTCTCCTTCATCTCCACGAAGAAGGTGGATTCGCCTGCGGTAAGATTATCGCCCGCTCCGATTCTGGTAAACAGTTTGTCCACGATCGGCAACTCCGCCTTGGTCGCGGAGACACCGGAACCTATCTGAAACAGGATCTGGTTGAGGGCGATTTGTCGCATGAACGTGGATTTTCCGGCCATATTCGGTCCCGTCAGAATGGCGATCGCGTTGTCGCCCGTATCCAATTGCACATCGTTGGGAACGAATTTGGAGCCCACGGGTAAGGCGGCCTCCACTACGGGATGTCTGGACTCCTTCATGAAACTGCCGGAATTTTGACTGAATTTGGCTCTGGTCCAGCCGTAATTCTCTTCCGCCTTTATTAGAGAAAGCTGAAAATCCAAATCTCCGAATTCCTCGGATAATTCCAGAAGCTCGTTCGTAAATCTTAGTACTTCGGCGGTCATTCTTTCGAATTCGGTTTTTTCCAGAATCCGGATCGTGTCATCCGATTCCAAAATGGCTCTTTCTATTTCCTCCAGACGCGAATTCGTAAATCTTTCCGTGGTGACTAATGTCTGTTTTTTTAAATATTCCTTCGGAGCTTGTTCAGCCTGGTTTCTGGATATCTCTATGAAATATCCTACGATTTTGTTGTACTTGATTTTGAGAGTCGAAAGGCCTGTGCTTTTCTTTTCGGAAGTCTCCAATTCCAGGATCCAATCCATCCCTTTGGAACCGGCTTCTCTTGCTCGATCCAATTCCGGCAGGAATCCATCCCTTAGAAATTTACCGTTTCCTAAGATCACGGGTAATTCGTCCGTATGAAGTCTTTCCCGAATATAGGTTTCCAGATCCGCCAGCTTCGCAATCGGGTACCGGATCGGATAGCCGATCGCATTCAGAGTTTCTTTCAGAGAAAAAGCCGTTTCAATCGCCGTTAAGATCGTCTTAAAATCCCGGGGCGCAGACTTATTGTTCCGGAATCGGGTCAGGATTCGTTCCAAATCCCCCAAATCCTTCAAGGACTGTAAGATCGGTTGAGAAGGAATTTTCCGAAGTAGATCCTGTTTTTCCCATCTGGATTCCAAAACCGCAAGATCCGTCTCCGGAAAAAGGATCCTTTGTTTCAGAAGTCTTTTTCCCTTTGCTGTATGACAGAAATTTAATATGGAAAAGAGTGTGTGATTTTTTCCGTGCTCGTTTTCCGTCAATTCCAGATTTAGAATCGTTTCCCGATCCATTTCGAGAAATGATCCGGCGTTTAAAATCTTCGCCTCTCTTAAGGTTAGGGAGCCGTCCCGGTAGTTTTCCCGAACGTAATATTCGAGGCAATTTCTGACGGAATGGAAAGGATCTTTGGCCTCGTTGCCCCCTTCTGCGGAAGCGGGAAGAAGAGTGAAATTTTTCTCCCCGAATCCTTCCCAATCGACGATTCTTTCTTTGTCCTTTTCCAAAACGCAGATTTCGCTGGGTTGGAATTTTTCCAGTTCGGCCGATAGGCCCTCGGGATCGGAAACCGAGATCGCGAACTGCAACACTTCTCCCGTCGATACGTCCGCCATACCGACGAATACGAGGGCCGTTTTCGGGAGGATCATGCAGAGATAATTGCTTCTATACCCAGAAAGTAGGTTTTCTTCGATAACCGTGCCCGGAGTGATGATCCGGACCACCTCCCGAGTCATCAACTTGGGGTTGGAATCGTCCGGTTTGGATTGTTCGCAGATCGCGATCTTCTTTCCCGCCGAGAGAAGTTTTGCGATATAAGCGTCCTTGCTATGGTACGGAATTCCGCACATCGGTACGGAGTTTTGTCTTTTTGTGAGAGCGATGTCCAGGATCGCGGAAGCGATTTTCGCGTCCTCCAGAAACATTTCGTAGAAATCTCCCATTCGAAAGAAAAGGACGGAGTCTTTGAATTTCGCCTTGATGTCCATATATTGACGCATCATAGGCGTGTCCAGTGCCGCGGAAAAATCCGCCTCTATCCGTTCAGTCGACATGAGCTTGCTTTGCGTTTCGGATGAATGAAACGATCGAATTCCGGTCCTTGATTCCGGGAGAGGATTCCACTCCGCTCGCCACATCCACCCCGAACGGGGAGATTTCCCGAACGGCTCGGGCTACGGTTTCCGGCTTTAGTCCTCCGGCCAAAAAGAAAGGACGTTTGACCCCTCGAACATATTCCCAGGGAAAGGATTCCCCGGTTCCTCCTCCCGCACCGGTAACATAGCTGTCTAGAATCAGCAGATCGGAATCCAAAGAGGAAAGCGCTTCGTCGGAGACGGGTTTTTGCACTCGGTAGGAAAGGATTCTGGAATTTCTTTGTCCGTACAAGGGGGAAGCGTTTCCGGGAACCAGATTGTCGTCGCTTACGTACTGCAAATAGTCGTACGGAAGGGAACCTAATACGGATTCGACGAAAGAGAGGGAATTTCGGTAGAACAAAAAAACGACCTTAGGTCGGAGAAACTTCGGAACCCCGTTTTCCAGGACAGAGAGTAGGGAAGCAGCGTGGGAAGGAGAAATGTTTCGGACGCTAAGGGGGGAAAAATTCAAACCGATAAAGTCGGCGCCCTCGTCCACACAAAGCTTCATCGTATCGGAGTCCCGTATTCCGCAAATCTTTACTTTTACTTTTTCCGTCATTCCTATGTTCGTCCGCGAAAAACTTTTCCGAGGTCGGTTTCCCGCTCGAATTATTTTCCCTCTTTTCTATACAAGACTAGAACCTCCTGACGTCAAGTATGATCGATCACCGCTTCTATCTGGAAGATAAACGAAGTTTAAGAATTCTCGTCTTGGGGAATCGGGAACTGTCCGATTATTCCCCGGATCCCGAATTTATCCGCTCCCGAGTTTCTCATTTCAGCGAAATTCCGGAGGAGAGAATTTTTCTTCTAGATCAGGTTCATGGAACCGACGTCGTAGATTCGGATCGGATCCAGGCCGGGGCAGTTCCGCAGGGAGATGCCTTATACACTACGGAACCCCGAAAAGTGCTGGTTATCAAAACGGCCGACTGTATGCCCGTCTTCTTTTGGAACGGAAATCCGGCCTTGGTAGGAATCGTACATTCCGGCTGGAAAGGAACCTTGGCAGGAGTAGCGGAAACGGCAATCCGAGAGACTACCCGAAAATACGGGTTCGATCCCCAATCCCTTCAATTTTATATCGGGCCTTATGCAACGGGAAAGCAGTACGAGGTGGGGGAAGATGTGGCGTCTCAGTTTAGGAAGGAATGTCCTACGGCTTTGAAACAGCTTCCGACAGAGGGAAAGTTTCTATTGGAACAGAAAGTATTCCTATTGAATCGGCTGAAAAATTTGGGAGTAGAAGCCTTTCTGGAAACCTCCGGAGCCTGCACGATGACGGCAAACTCCAGGTATTTCAGTCACAGAAGAGGCGACACCGCAAGAAATCTGAATTGTATTTGGCTGGAATAATTCCTAGATCTTGATCGTCTTGCGGACGGTCGCATTCGCTTTTTCCAGGATCTTTTCCCGTTTGATGGGTTTGACCACATAATCCATTACGCCGCTATCAGATAGGTTCTTGATGACTGCGGGAGTGTTTTCGTCGGTTACGACCATGATTCTAGGAAGAACTCCTAATTCCTTGATTTCGTAAAATGCCGCGAACCCGTCCATCACGGGAAGATGAAGATCCAAAGTAATGAGATCGACCTTTTTGTTTTCTTTGTATAAGTCGACCAATTCCTTTCCCGTTTCCGCGAAGGCAACGACTTCATAACCTTCGGATTCCAGAATCTGAGCCAATTGCTTTGCCTGGAATTTGGAATTTTCCGCTACGATTACCTGGTAAGGTCTGCCGGAAGGGGCGATTCCACCTTTCATCTTATCACCGTCCTAAACAAATTGCAAAATTCACAATGCGTTTTCGATTTCTTTTCCGATTTCTTCCGTTCCGAGAATTTTCGCTCCCGGTTCAGCGATGTCGCGGGTTCTTTTTCCTTCAGAGATGACTTTTCGCACAGCGCTTTCGATTTTAGCCGCTTCCGGCTCCATAGAAAACGAGTAGCGAAGCATCAGTGCGGCGCTAAGGATCTGCGCGATCGGGTTCGCAATTCCCTTGCCTGCGATGTCCGGTGCCGAACCTCCGGAGGGTTCGTATAGACCGAATCCGCTTTCGGAGAGCGAAGCCGAGGGAAGCATTCCTATGGAGCCCGTAATGATGGATGCCTCGTCCGACAGGATATCTCCAAACATATTTTCGCAGAGGATCACGTCGAACTGTTTCGGATTTACGATCAATTGCATCGCTGCGTTATCCACGTATAGATGAGCTAGTTGGACGTCCGAAAATTCCTTTTTATGCAAATCGATTACGACTTCTTTCCAAAAAACGGAAGTTGTCAATACGTTCGCTTTATCAATACTAGTGACTTTATTGTTTCTTTTTCGCGCCGCTTCAAAGGCGACTCTTGCGGCTCTTTCGATCTCACGACGGGAATAACGCATCGTGTCATAGGCGAACTCTTCCTCACCGGAACCTTCTCGACCTTTGGGTTGTCCGAAATAGATTCCCGAAGTAAGTTCCCGTAGGATCAGTATGTCCAGACCTTCCCCTATGATCTCCGCTTTGATCGGAGAAGCGTTTTTCAATTCGGGGTAAATGATTGCAGGTCTCAGATTGGCGAATAGATCGAAATGCTTACGTAGCGGAAGTAAGGCTCCTCGTTCCGGCTGTTTTTCCGGAGGAAGAGATTCCCATTTAGGACCTCCCACGCTTCCGAATAGGATGGCGTCGGATGCTTCGCAAAGTTTTAAGGTTTCCGGCGGAAGCGGGCCTCCCGTTTTATCGATCGCGATTCCGCCTACCCAGGCTTCATTGAATTCGAATTCCGATTCTTTTTTTGCTAAGGCTTTCTTTAAGACCGATACCGCCACTTTCATGACTTCGGGCCCGATTCCGTCTCCGGCCAATACGGCGACTTTTTTCATTCTTTCTATTTTCCTTTTTTATTTCTGTTCTCTTTGAAATTCCGAGAGAACTCCCTCTAGAATATCCAAGCCGTCGTTCAGATATTTCGAAGAAATCGTAAGCGGGGGCATGATCCTGATCACGGTGTCTCCGGTAGCGTTTACGATCAGGCCTTTTTCTAGACATTTTTCCGCTATGGGTCGGGCCGGGACGCTTACCTCTATCCCGATATGCAGACCTTTCCCTCGGACTTCCTTGATGATTTTCAGATTTTGCTGCAATTGTCTCAAGCGGCTAAAAGCGATGTCCGAGCAGGAATTCACGTTGGATAAAATATCTCTGGTCTGGATGATTCGAATCGTTTCGTAAGCGATCATGGCTCCCAGATGGTTGCCGCCGAACGTGGTTCCGTGGGTTCCTTTGGCCAAAACGCTTTCGTATTTTTCGGCGACGATCATGGCACCTATCGGAAATCCGGATCCGAGTCCTTTCGCTAAGGTCATCACGTCCGGGGAGAATCCCAGAGTTTCGAACGCGAACAAGGTTCCGGTCCTTCCGAATCCGGTTTGGATTTCGTCGAGAACCAATAGCGCTTCGTTTTCGGCGGTGAGTTCCCGGGCGAGGTTTAGGTAGCCGTGGGTTAGGGGAATGATACCGCTTTCTCCCAAGATCGGCTCCGCGATAAACGCGACCACTCTTCCCGCGTACCGTTCGAAGGCGGCGACCAATTCGTCCTCACTATTCGGATTCACGAATTCGATTCCGTCGAGGAGCCGACCGAAACCGGTGTGCATTTTCTTTTGACCGGTTAAACTGATTCCTGATACGGATCTACCATGGAAACTTTTTTGCAGGGAAATAATGATGGGATCCGCGATATGTTTTTGTTCCGCGTATGCCCGTACAAGTTTAAATGCTGCTTCCGTTGCCTCCGTTCCGGAGTTACAGAGAAAAACTTTACCCGGAAAGGAATTTTGGATTAGGATTTCGGCTAACTTCGTCGCTTCCTCCGAATAGAACCAATTCGAGGTATGCATGAGCTTATCGATCTGCAGACGAATCGCTTCGATGATGTCGGGATCGCTATGTCCTAGATTGGTCACGGCGACACCGCTTAGGAAGTCGATGTACTGTTTGTTGTTCTGGTCGAAAAGTAGCTCGTTCACTCCGTATCGAAACGCGATCGGATATCGGTTGACCAGGTCGAGAACGTACTTGTCGTTTAATTCCTTGGTTTTTTGAAAATCTGTCGCCGTTTCTTTCATGAAAGTCCTGCCAATCTTAAGAATTCGATTTCCGTTTGCTTCAATTCCTCCTGGAGACTCGCCGTCAAACCGGGGATTTCGCTTTTGTTCCGCGGAGAGGCCAGACTCTTAAACGAGGAGTAGATCTTGATTTTCGGTTCCGTGCCCGAAGGACGAAGGGTAAGTTTGGCGGATCCTTCCAATTCCAATTGGATGACGTCGGAAGAAGGGAGTCCGGAAAATGCGGACTTGGATGAGGAACCTTTAGCGATCTTGTTTTTGAAATCCAGCAAACCCAAAACCTTACGTTTTCCTATTGTCTTTCCGACCAAATCCGTGTCTCTTAATAACTGCAGGGAATCCTGAATTTTCTTTTTTCCAGCCAACCCCTCTAAATTCAGGGATTTTAAACTTTCCTGGTAGAGTCCGTATTTCAGATAGATTTCATCTATGTAATCGTTCAGATCCTTTTTTTCCGCTAGGACTTCCAATAGGAGGAGAGCGGAGGAGAGACTGTCCTTATCCCTTACGAAATTTACGGGAAGATATCCGTAGGATTCCTCTCCACCGAAGAGAAAATACTGGGTCTTACTTGCGTCCAGTTTGCCCATCACTTCCGCTATGTATTTGAATCCTGTGAGAACGTTCTTCAGGGCGATTTTGTTTTTTTTCGCGATTTCGGATTGCAGATCGGTGGTGACGATCGTCTTTACTAAGACAGGTTTCTTTCCTTTCTTCTTTTTAGAGGAAACTTTTTCGGATAGGTAGGCGGCTAGGATGGAGCCGATTTGATTTCCGTTCAAAAGAGTATAGGTTCCGGCGGAATTGCGGACTCCGATTCCCAGTCGATCCGCGTCGGGATCCGTGGCGATGAAAGCCTGGGCCCCCGATTTTTCCGATAATTTCCTGCTCATCTCCAAGGCTTCCGGTTCTTCCGGGTTCGGATATTTTACCGTCGGAAATTCTCCATCCGGATCTTTTTGTTCCGGCACCAGGGTCACTTTTTTGTATCCGAAGGAATGTAACAAAGCCTTCATGTATTTCCCTCCCGTGCCATGCAGAGGAGAGTAGACCAATTTCAAGGAGGCCCTTTCTTTGGCGGTGACCAGGTCGGATTGGATTCCCGCTTTTTTCAATTCTTTGAGATAGGATGCAAAGCAGGCTGGTTCGACCTTTTTTACGAATTTCTTATATTGTGGATCCTTTGCGGAAAGAATCCTGACTTCTTTCCAGTCCTCTATCGCCTCGATCAAACCTATGATTTTCTTGTCGTCGGGCGGAACTAATTGTTCTCCCTTGGACAGATAGGCTTTGAATCCGTTGTACTCAGGCGGATTATGGGAGGCCGTCAAAACGATTCCCCCAGTCGCCTTATAATAACGGACAGCATAAGAGAGCAAAGGGGTAGGAGCTACCTCCGGAAAGAGATGTACTTTGATTCCGAAGGAAGCCGCGATTCCTGCCGTTACTTCCGCGAATTCCCGGGATCTTCTACGCGAATCATAAGCGATGACCAAACTCGGTTTTTTGGATTTCTTGACCAGATACCTGGCAAAACCTAAGGCTGCACGACCTACGGTGTATTCGTTCATTCGACCGATTCCGTTTCCGATCCTTCCCCGGATTCCTCCCGTGCCGAATTCCAAGGGAACCGTAAAGGATTCGATCTCCAGTCCCTTTTCTCCCTTCTTGAATTTTTCCAGAACGGAGACCGCTTCCTTCCGCGCAGCGGGCGAAAACGGTTCTTCCGTCCAGGCTTCGATATAAGCGATTTCGCGATTCATCAGTGTTGCCCTTTCTAGTCTATTTTCATAAAAATTCGGTTTCCCCCTGGTTCAACCCGTTTTTTGGGCCGATTCTATAAGTATGGAATCAACCGAATTTTCGAGAGAGCAACATAGGGAGTTGGATTCTCTCCGCGCCGTACTCAGAAATACAGGGGTCGTTCTTTTTCTACTTTCCGGAGCTTTGGCTTTCGGAACCTTATTTACGGAAGGTTCCGGAAAAATCGTCGTATCCGCAAGTATTGCTGTATTGACTTTTATCCTGGGTATATTGGCCTATAGCGCCTCCGTTTCGTTTCGAAGGACTCTTGCCCTGGAGGGAAAGGATCCGGAACAATTGCTGTATGCTCTCAAAGACTTGCGTCTTTTTCTACTCTGGTTCGGTTGGATCGTCGTCGGCCTTTTCTTATTTTCATTTTTCGGGGCCTTTGCCATTCTTCTTTCTTAAAGGGAGGATTCTTAAGGCAAAATGCTCCGGGATTTTTTTATCGAAGATCGGTTGGAGAGATTCCGAACCTCCGCGTCCTGCAATTTGGGGGAGAGCGGAATTCGAAACCGGGATCTTTCCGAGCTTTCCTCCTATCTAGGATTGGATCTGCGAGAGTTAGGCGGGCTTTCCCTTGCCGATTCACCCAACAGCGGCCGACCGGATTTGCGAGAGGAAATCGCTGCCTTATATCCGGGAGCTTCCGCCGACCAGGTTTTGGTGACTACTGGTACGGGGGAAGCCCTGTTTTTAGCGTTTTGCCTGTTGTTGGAAAAAGGGGATCCGGTTTCCCTGTTTTGGCCGGCCTTCCAAGCATTGTACGAGGTTCCTCTGTTTCTGGGAGCAAGATTGAATCCTGTTTCCCTTCTGGATCGGATGGAAGAGGAAGAATTCGGATTCGGAGAAAGGAATCTGAGGAATCTCTTCGAAGAGAAACCGAAATTGGTCGTACTCAATCATCCCCACAATCCTTCCGGGATCTCCACTACGAAAGGAGATCGGGAAGTCCTGCAAAAACTCCCGCAAGAATTCCCGGAAACTTGGCTTCTGTTCGATGAACACTATCGTTTTTTGGATGGGGATTCCGAGTTGGGTTGGTCAGGGTTCGGTCTATCGGAACGTTCTGTGGCTACCGGATCCGTTACAAAGTGCTTCGGGGTGATGGGATTGCGGATCGGTTGGCTTGTCGGTCCGAAAGATTTTATTGGGAAGGCGAGATCCATGAAGGATTATCTCACTCACACGGTTTCTCCCATTTCGGAATTTTTGACTTTGGCTTTATTAAGAAAAAGAAATGGGATGCAGGCATCGATCCGGAGAAATCTGGAAACCAATATTACCCTTTTTTCCCGGAGTGTTTCCGATTTGGATGGGATCGATTTTTTTCGACGTCCCGAAGGAGGGATCGTAGGATTTCCGAAATTGGATCCGAGGCTTTCTTCCGGGTTGTACGCGGATCTACTTTGGAACCAAGCCGGAATCTTCGTGCTCCCGGGTTCGGATTTCGAGACGGAAGGCTATATTCGAGTCGGTTTCGGAGAAACTCAGGAGAGGTTTCGGGAGGGATTGGAGCGCTGGAAAGCCTTAGGATCCGAAACGATCGCACGTTTGTACAAATAAGCTTCCATAAGACCGGACTGAGGAAACTCCGGTAAGAGACGGATGCTTTCCTTTCCAAAAAAGAAATGAGGCGCAGAAAGATCGGCGCGGGTTTCCGAACCTAGACTTGCGGGTTTCCAACTCCAGGAAAGATCCCGGATCCGAATCGTTAAGATGTCCCCTTGGATGGACCAATCCGTTTCCCCGCTTCGAAACGGAAGTCCGATCCGGAGTCTCGGATCTTCCTCTTTTAAAATGCTCGGATGGATCCAGACTCCTAAAGGAAACAAACGCAAATTTTCCGGATCTATGCTCTCTTGCGAACGATGTCCATAGACCCATATTTCGGATCTGCGAACGACGTTCGGACTGGAAAAGAAATCCTCGTACAAATTGCCGAGCTGGTGACTGAGCACTTTCATAGAATAGATCCTCACTTTCCATTTTCCGGGCGGCCCGAAAGGAAGGACGGATTCAGGTAAACAATCCCGGAAGGCGGAATGGGGAATTTCACATTCCCAGACGACCAGTGGAGAGAGAGTTAAGGTGGAAATCTGGGGAAACCAAATTTCCCAAAAATACGGTCTGCTCCGAAAAAGAGGTTTTCGTTTCCGATTTTGCGGTCTTGCAATTTCGGATTCCTTTTCCGATGGGGAAAACGCTCTGGAAATAGGATCCAATTCGGAGGGTTTCGTTTTGCCGAATAAGATTCCGCTCAAGAACCAAGGGTTGCCTCTACGAACGGTCCGCGTCCTGACGATTCGTTTCGCATTCGGAAATACCGTTTCTTCTTGCGTTTCCCAATAGGAAAACGGGGGAGAGTTTTCCATCCACTCAGATCGGTCGGATTTCTGTGAGGAACCGATGGGGACCGTAATTTCGGAAATCGTGCTCTCGGATCTGTAAGTTTCGATTTTTTTATGGAGTCTGATGAATCCCGCACGAAATTTGGTTTTAATTAAAAAGAAGATCCGCTCCAGGTTAGAGAGAAATTTCTGGCTTAGGCCGGAAATGGAATTCATGCGGAAAAGATATCCGAGATCGTTTTTCCGGCAAGCGTTAGTTCGACACGGAAGATCCGCAGGAACCCTAGAAATAGAATGAAGGATGGCTTATGGGAAGGGCAGCGTTCGAGAATGAGGAATTTTTACATTCCGTGGATGCGTTTCACCTCCGCGTTTTGGCGGAGATCAATTATCCGCAGGCGTTGTTTCGCGATGCAAAAATCAAGGATACGATCTGTATTTTCGGATCCGCTCGTATCCTAAGCAGCGAGGAATTTGCGGCCAGAGATAAATTGAAAAACAAGCTCACCCCTAAAGAATTGAAGTTACACGAAAAACAAGGCGAACTCGTCCGTTATTATGAGGAAGCGAGGGAGACTGCTCGGCTCATCACTCTTTGGGGGAAGGAAATTTCTTCCGATGTCCGTAGAATGGCCGTATGTACCGGGGGCGGGCCCGGAATCATGGAAGCCGCCAATCGAGGGGCGATGGAGGGAGGGGGACCTAGCCTCGGACTAAACATCCGTCTTCCTTTCGAACAGACGATCAATGCGTTCGCAGACCCGAAGATCAGCATAGAATTCCATTATTTCTTTATGAGGAAACTCTGGTTCCTTCGACTTTCCAAGGGAATCGTGGTTTTTCCGGGAGGATTCGGAACGGTAGACGAACTTTTTGAAACCTTGACTCTGATCCAAACCGGTAGAAACAACCTGAGAATTCCGGTGATTCTGTATGGGCGGGAATATTGGGATAAGGTGTTTCACATAGAGCCGATGAAGGAATACGGCCTGATCGACCCGGACGATGTGTCCCTGATCACCTATTGCGATCATCCTGTCGACGTGCTAGAAGTTCTCAAGAGGAAGGTTCCTTTTGACGATTGAGCTTTCCTACTTTTCCTTGCGGATGTTGACGAAAATGAATCACCCCGTATCCTTTTCTTGACAGCTTCCCCTGAAGGAAAATTATGGTCGCAATATGGCCAGAAAGTGTGTCGTGACAGGGAAAGGAACGATAGCAGGGAACAATGTCTCCCACTCTCACCTGAAAACCCGTAGAACTTGGAAAATCAATCTCATTAAAAAGAGGATTTTTTTGGAGGACGAAAACCGCTGGGTGACCGTACGTATTTCTACCCGCGCTCTTCGTACTCTTCGTAAAAAAGGAATCAAGGCCGCAATCAAAGATAACGGCGGTTCTCTGCAAGCTCTTGCCCCCAAAAAACACGTCGGAATCCAAAAACAGGCAACCAAAGCCTGAGTTTGTCCCCACACCTCAGTACATTTCCCGGATGCACTCCCTCTTGCAGGGAGAATTCGGGGAAGTTCGATCTCCGTTAGAATACCAAAAAGATTACGAATTCGCGATCTCCGTGATTCTGTCCGCGCAATGCACGGATGCCAGGGTCAACGAAGTTGCTCCTAAATTATTCTCGGCGTTTCCCACATTAGAATCGATCGCTAGCGCTCGGTCGGAACGTATCGAGGAGATCATCTATCCGACCGGTTTTTATAAGAATAAGGCAAAGTCCATTCTGGGATTTGCAAACAAACTTTTAAACGAAACCAAGGGAGTGCTTCCCAAATCCATTTCCGAACTGATCCGTTTTCCCGGAATCGGTAGAAAAACCGCGAACGTGGTACTCAACGAGCTCTACGGAATTTCGGAAGGGTTTGTGGTGGATACTCACGTAAAAAGGGTTTCCAAGAAACTGGGATTCACGAAAGAAACGGACCCGGTAAAAGTGGAAAAGGATCTCATGAAAATCGTTCCGAATAGGTTCTGGATGGATCTTTCCTTGTATTTTATCTTTTTGGGGCGACGATACTGCAAAGCGCATCGAACGTTTTGTGAGGAATGCGTTCTCGGAGAGATTTGTCCTTCCAGCGATCGGATCCGGCGAAAAACCAACCCTAGGAGTATAAAATGAATTTGGAAGTTTTTTTGGACCAAAAGCTGGAAGGGATGGAGCTCAGCACCCAGCATATCGTGATGTCCCGAGATTTAAACCAGCACGGATTTTTATTCGGAGGTCAGATGTTGGCATGGATAGACGAGGGTTGCGCCATGTATGTCATGGAAAAAATCCGTTATTCGAATATCGTTACGGTGAGCATGGACGATGTTGTATTTAAAAGTCCCGGTTTGTCCGGAGATATCATTCAGATTTTTTCCAAGATAGAAAAGATCGGAAAAAGCTCGATTACGATCAGGAACGCTTCCATTTCCAAAAGCCAAAAACGTAAGGAAGTCCGAGAAATCATCGATTGCAGGATCACGTACGTTTGTCTGGACGATTCCGGTAAGCCTTTTCCGTACTTTACCCAATTCGATTCCCACAAGCTTCTTTCCCACTAAACATGTCTTCGAAGTTTCCAGTTTCCCCGGAAAAGGATGCCGCGCTTTCGGCGAGAATGGATTCTTTGGGAATTTCGGAATCCGATCTGGAAGAAACGTTCGTCAGGAGCGGAGGGAAGGGCGGTCAGAACGTAAATAAGGTATCCACCGCAGTACGTCTTTTTCACAAACCCACAGGTACGGAAGTGAAATGTTCCGTGCATAGAACCCAGGGATTGAATCGTTACAAAGCCAGAATTTTGTTATGCGAACGTTTGGAGGAGGAAAAAAGAAACTCGGCTAAAATAGAGGATCCTACGCACGCCAAAATTCGAAAAGCCAAGGCGGACCGAGCTAGGCGGGCAAAGCGGAAGGCGGCTTCTAAATCCGCGTCTAGCGCGCTTAGACGCGAAAAAAATCCGGAGGAAGACTGGAAAGAGGAGTACGGAGAGGATTGGGAAGTCCAATAAGAAAGGATCTATGGCCGAAGTCTTAAACCACAATCTGATCGTGGAAAAATTGAAGAACCTTACCGGTTCTCCCGGATGTTATCTCTGGAAGAATGGGGAAGGCGAAATCATCTACGTAGGAAAGGCCAAAAACCTGGATAAGCGGATCCGCAGTTATCTGAAAGAAAATCATACGGATCTAAAAACCCGATTTCTCCGCAACGAAATCGCGGACTTGGATTGGATCGCCACATCCACGGAAAAAGAGGCTCTCATTTTGGAAGCCACTTTGATCAAGAAGCATACTCCTAGATATAACGTCCGTCTAAAGGACGATAAGAAATATCCGTACATCTGCGTTTCTCTTTCCGAGCCTTATCCTATGGTATCCGTGACCAGGAAATTAAAGGATAACGGAGATCGATACTTCGGTCCTTATACGGATGTGAAGACGACTAGAGAAACCCTCGACGTGGTTCTCAGGATCTTTCCGATCCGGAAAACGAAACAGGTCCTACCGTTGCCCAAGCCCCGCAGGCCTTGCTTGAATTTTCAGATGAAGCGTTGTCTCGGTCCTTGCCAAGGAAACATTCCCGTCGAGGAATACAAATTAGTGGTGGACCAGGTCATCCAATTCTTAGAGGGAAAAAAGGACGGTCTCGTCTCCGAACTGACCCGACGGATGGACGAGTTTTCCGAAAAATTGGAATACGAAATCGCGGGTCGTTATAGGGACATGCTTCTGAAGCTGCAATTCTTCCGCCAAAAGCAGACGGTCGTCAGTCTAGACGGAGGAGACGAAGACGTAATCGCCTTTGCTAGAAAGGAGGACGAGGGACAGGTCGTGTTGATGGAAGTCAGGGGAGGACGTCTGGAGTCCAAGAAATCTTTTCCAATCCAAGGAATGGCAAACTCCTCGGAAGACGAGATTCTCTCCTCTTTCTTTCGGGATTACTATATGAGCGCCGCTTTAGTTCCCTCTCATATCGTCGTTCCTTCCGCTCTGAAGGAGGAGGCCGAAACCGTTTTGGATTTTCTGCAGGAAAAGACGGGTTTCCGTCCTAAATTACGTTTTCCGAAAGCAGGTGAAAAGAAATCCCTTTTGAAAATAGCGGAAAAAAACGCCGAATTAGGCCTGACTGAGCGCTTACTTGCGACGCAGTACCGGGATCAAACCGTCGCTTTAAAGGAGATCCAAGAGATGTTCCGTCTGAAGGAGCCGCCTCATATCATAGAGTGCTATGATATTTCCCATTTCCAAGGATCCTTCCCCGTCGCCAGCGGTGTCATCTTTGTGGAAGGAAAACCTTTTAAACAAGGATATAGAAAATACAATATCCGAGGGTACGAAGGGATCAACGACCCCGGGATGATGCACGAAGCGATTTCCCGTCGTCTCCAAAGAATCCTAAACGAAGACGGGGTTCTGCCCGATCTCGTCGTAATCGACGGCGGCCCGACGCAACTCGGCAAGGCATGCGAGGCGGCTGTAGAAGCGGGAGTGCCGGACCTTCCGATGGTAGGACTCGCTAAAAAGAGAGAGGAAATCTATTTTCCGGGACAATCCGAACCCTATACTTTCGATATGAATTCTCCGGGAATGAAATTGCTACGTCATGTCCGTGACGAGGCTCATAGATTCGGAGTGGAGCACCATCGCTCTAGACGGAACCGGGAAGCGTTGCGGAGTCTGATCGAAGACGTTCCAGATATCGGTTTAAAAAGGAGCAAGTTGTTGCTCCGCTCCTTCACGGGACAAAAAAGAATCGAAGAAGCTACCGTGGAGGAGTTGAAGAAGGTGCCCGGAATCGGAGATGCACTTGCGGAAAAAATTTTCCGTCATTTCCATTCGGAGAGTATTCCGACACAATCGGAGTGAGTTTTTAAAATTTTTCGTTCCTGAGCTCACGTTCTTCCCACCCGCCGATCCAAGCAGGTGGAAAGAATGCAAAAAAGAATCAATTCTATCTTCTCGAGTTCCTTTCGGCTCTGGCTCGCGCTTCCTTTCTTTTATTGTAAGATCTCTGAAAAAGAACGGCTTTGGTTCGAACTTCCCGTTCAGAATCCTTTTCATCTCAATTACGATCCGGAAGCCAGAGAGAACCCGAGGAGCATCCCCGTTCGAATCCTTACTTTAGATTCCAGAACCTGTTTGCAATCGGGAGAAGTTCCAGGCTATGCGTTCACGTTTTGCTTGTCGGACGCGGATCGGTCCATAAACAGCACATGGGAAAATTCGATCGAAGCATGGCGGCGAAAGGAGATATCCCCGGAACGTACCGTTTATGACTCCGTCGATCGGAACATTTCAGCGAGTATCGGAACGTTTAAAATCAACGAGGTCCGGAAGAGGATCGTAAAAAGCGGATTCGGGATTTTGGGAAGCGGGGAACTCAAAAAGGACTCTTCGGACGGTATGTTTTGGGACAGGAGAAGATATGTTAGAAAATTCCACGAGCCGGGTTTCAGTCTTTTTCGATTGGAGGGAAACGAATGGTTTTGGGTATTTCCTCCAAGCGAGTCTTCCGGTGTTTATCTTACCCTTAAGATTCTACTTCCGCCTGGATTGGATTCCGATTGGACGAATCGTCTGGGGTCTATTCCTTCCACGAACGAGAAAATACTCGCGAATTGCAAGGCGGACCTGCCTGAGATTTCCGAAATTTTCGGAGAGACCGAATCCGTATCCGGAAGGTGGATAGAACTTTATAATCCTTATCCGCATCCGATATGCGAATTCGGATTGCAATTCGTCTTATTCGGAAATCGGGTTTCTCTTCCCGCTTCCGTCGGATTTTTCGCTCCCGGTGAATCCAAGGTCTATGCGGAAGAATCCTCCATCCTGGAAAAAATTCTCTTAACAGGAATTCGTTGGGGAGACTTGAAACGAAACGGAACCTTGCAACTTACAAAGGAAGGAAGCGTTTCCGAACGGGTTCTTCCGGGTGGAGGATACCGTTTCGGAGAAGAATCGTATTCCTGGAAGAGGAGCGGTTTTTCGGACTGTGGCGCCCCGGAACGAACGAGTTTTTTGCCCGAGTCCTATTGTATGGATCCAGGGAGGCCGAGCGAAAGGTTCGCTTCCGACGACCGACGAATCGGTCTCTGCGACGCGAGAGAATTTCGGATAGAAGAAATCAATTTTCTGGGAGCTTATCGGGATGGGAAGTTGCGTCCGGATTATAAGTTCATAGATTTAGAATATACGGGCCTTACTAAATGCGACTCTTCGGATCTAGAACTCTCTTTCGGCTCGACGAATCTGCCGATCTCCGCGCGAAGCCTTTTGCAACCGGGGGCGATTTTGACCGTAGGGGCGATTCCTTTTCTGTTCGGAAAGGCTGAACTTTCTTACCGGAACCTTTCGAACTTAAAAGGAACGGACTCGATCCGAATCAGAAACAGAACCTCGGGAAGCGAAAAAAACCTTTGGAACGGGGAGTTTCGAGGACCTGAGTCTGCGTACGATCGTGTGGCCCTCGAAATTCCGGGAACTGCGACCTCTTCCTTATTAGTCAGGGAGGAAAAGGTATACATACCGAAAAAGGAACTGCCTCCGGACGGACTCCATCCCAGTCATCGATTCTTTCCTGGAAGGAAAACCGAGTTTGATTTCTCCGGATCTGCTACGATTTCGGAAGTTTCTTGGGCCGGTTCTTATAGAGGAAACGAACCTATATCCGGGGATCGCTTTTTAGAGGTTCGGTCGGAAAACCAGGAAGTTTCCTCCGCAGTATTGCAGACTCAGACGAGCGGAGGAGGGATTTCGAGTATTCTTTTCCCGATAGAGAAAGGTTGGTCTCTTTTGTCTTCAGGAAAACTGACCTGCTTCCCGAATTCGGTTTCTTGGACGGAGTCGAATTTTTCTCTTCCACAAACGGGTGGGAATGTACTCCGTCTTTTGGATCCGATCCGGGGAGGGGTTTGGGGAGAGTTTCGGTATACGTCCGCCGGGCCGGGAAAAAACGACACCAGAGGAAAAATCAGAAGATCCGCTTTTTTCCTCTTGGAACAAGGCGGAACGGAAATTTGGAAAGATTCGGATTTGCCTATTTTTCCGGGAAGGTCGGAGGGTTGCGAAGGAACGCACGCTAGTCCAGGAGCGCCGAACGCCTTTCCCGCCGAGGTAGGATGAAAGTCCGTTTCATGGTATTCCTCTGTCTGATTTTCCCCTCTGTTCTTGTCGCCGAAGCAGAATCGGACGAAGCCAAGATCAGAATCAGCACATTCGGATTTAAGACCCAAGGCAGGAGAAATCTTGTCGAAAAAAATCAAACGCAAACCGAAAGGTTCGGCGGGATTGCTCTACCGTTTTGGATCCGGTTTCGGGCGAATTCCGAAAAAGAGGATTGGAAGGCAAACCTGGAGTTGGACGCGGTCTCTACCGGAGAAGACAAACTCAGGATCCTTCCCGGAAAAGAAGCGTATCTTGCACTGTATTCGAAAGGATTTTATTGGGGGTTCGGTAGGAAATCGGACCCAAATTCTCTTCCGAGTCGGTTTCATTGGAACGACGGCGTAGAAGGCTTCTTTGTGGAAACGAAGCGATCCGAACGCTATCGAATCCGTTTCGACGCGCTGGATTTCTACCGCGGATTTCCGTTGGCGGAGAACAGATGGCTGATTTGGCAGGGAAAAGATTCGTATTTACCCGCATCCGCTAGGAAAGAATTAGGAGCAATGTCGGAAAAGAGCGACGCTCTTTCGAAAACAAAATTCAGATATCGGACAGGAATCGGGTTCTGGGGGAAGGAAAATTCGGGAGTATTTTATAATTTACAAATACGTTATTTATCTTTGGGGAACTGGGGAAGATTCGGAGAGGAGACCTCGGAAGCTAGGTCTTTTTCTTCGTTAGGAGATAAGGATTATCTTTCTCATACGAAAGTCGGCCTAGGTTACCTTCTCGAATCCTTTTATGTTTTGGGAGAAGGCCTGGCGTCTAGAGGCCTGGACAAAACGGCTACCCATCCGCAGAGACCTCAAAAGAGCCTTCCTATCAGCGGGGAGGCGTTACGGATAGAGACAGGCGTTTTCGGGAGCGGATGGTGCGTTTCCCTGTACGGGTTTCTCCCGAATGGGGACCGCAGGAGTAAAAACGGGGAAATACTGGAATTGGGATTCGTAGGTATGGGCACCTCACCGCTACCGAACCCTCTCTTAAATCAGATATGGGGTTGGACACCCGGAGCTTGGGTTACGGGGGCAGGGTTGGAAAAGGATTCCACCCGGATTCCGAGCAAGCGACCGTCCGGAATATTCGGAACTCAGGGATCGTTCAAATTCGGAAACCTACGTTTGGAAATTCAATCCAGCTATATCCAATTTTTATCGGATACAGGAGCATCGAGCGGAGCATGGTCGATTTCTCCGAAAGGTTTTTCCGGCTCTTTTATGAGAGAAGGAAGTATCGCAATCGGATGGGCCAAGAGAGAAGGAAACGTTCCGGACCTGCAATTGGATCTGGGAGGGATCGAATCCGACCGGAATACGGGAATCAAGCAATGGTATTTGCTCTTTAAATTCGGCTGGGAGTTTTCATGCGTTCCAAAATAATTTTACTCTCTCTCATTTCGTTCGCATGCACATATTCCGAAACCGATCCCGCTTTTTTGGGAGAGTTTCTGAGCAATGATTTTCCGAAGGCGTTCTTTTCCTTTCCGGGAAGATTTACGCCGGTCGGAAAGAAGAGAACGGTAAGAGACGAAATTTTAAGGCTAATCCGAAATTCGAAAAAATCGATTTATCTTCACGTTTATTCTTTCGAGGACCCCGAGATCGAGGCGGAGATTTCCTCCGCGATCAAAAGAGGGGTAAGGGCGGAGATTTTAGGAGAATTCGGAAAATCCTATCCGGACGTATTTTTGCCCTTTTTGCGTTATTGGAAGGGAACGGGATTACAACACACAAAGGTGCTGGTTGTGGACGAGAGAACCGTATTTATCGGAACCGGAAATTTCACCCATTACGGTTTGGAAAGGGATCATAACGGGTACATAGAATTCGTTTTGAAGGACTCGGAAAAGGATTCCTTTTTCGCTTTTTTACGGGAAGAATATCCGTTTCCGAAATTGCGCCTGAGTTCTCTGGAATTCAGGAATTCCCCACAGCAAGGAAAGTTGATCCAGTTTGTCCTCACAGAATCGGTCCGAATGGCTAGAGAGAAAATAGAGGTCCTCATTTTCGACCATTACGACTCCGTTTTAAGTTCCGAATTTTCCAGATTCGATCGAAGAGGCGGACACCTTGGAGTGGTCTATGATCGCCCAGCCGATCCCGAAGCGTTTCATTTGGGAAGATTGTCGAACGCCGCCGTTTGGGAGGACGGAAACGAAGACCGTTTAGACGACGCTAGTTTCGGAAAAGGCGGTTTGCTGCATCATAAAACCATGTTGGTCGATTTTTCCACTCTTCTTACGGGATCCTATAATTATTCCGTTAGTGCCCGGGATTCCAATCGGGAGATACTCATTCGAACGGAAAATCCCTACTTGGTTTCGGAATTTCAAAAGGAAGAAATCAGAGTACGGAACTTCGCTATCCCTCTGTTTCCGAGCGAAAAATCTTCGGAGGTCCGCCTTCGGAACGTGGATAAAGCCGGAATCTGTGTTTTCGATTCGGAGGGAGCCGAATTTTTCGGGGATGTAGGAGGCGGTTTTTTTCGATGGAAACCGTATTATAAATTTAAGATCGGACAAGTCTGTAAGGAATGGAAGGATTTCGAGGATGTCAGCGTTCGCTTATTCGGTGGAAAGTCTGAATTTCCGACGGAGTTTTTCGACTTTTTACCGTCTACGATCTCGGACCGTGCCGGGAACATCTTGTTTTCTAAACCGAGTTCGCTTTTAGGGGAGGAGTTTCTTTCCCTTTTATCGAAGCCGATCTTATTTCTACGTCCCGAGTTTTTTGCGGAAAGCGATTTTAGTTGGTCTTGGGAAAGTTCGGACAACGATTTACTGAAAGCGCTTTCGCTTCCTTCCTTGCCAACCTCGGCTTGGATTCTTTCCAGGGGAAAATTGCCTCTCAAGAGTGTGGTCCTTCCTTACGGGGCCTCGTTTCGGACGATTGAACCGATTCCGGCTAACGCAGTCGTTGTTTTGGATTCCGGGAATTTCACTCTGCTGTTCTGCACAAAATCCGAAACTTCTAAACTGACTTGGATGGAAGAGTTGGCCACTTCTGCTTACGAGATTTCCCGTCCAGTCTCCGTTCCCGATAAATACCTTCCCTGGGTCGAACGTTCCGACGAAAGATTTTTCGCCGATTTCAACCGACCGTTTTTAAGCAGAAACCGTCTTTGTGTTTCCGGAATCCGATAAGGAAGTTTCCATTCTAACAAAGGTACCGAGTATGAGCCAGAATAAGATCACCACTTCGTCGTCCTGGAAATAACATTGAAACAATCCGGAGACGAAAAATCCGAAGACTCCGTAATACAGAACTAGATTTTCAAAAGGTTGTTTGGAGGAGAGTAGGGAATATCCGAAAATTCCGGCAATTGCTAAATACAAAAACAGGGCGGGAAGTCCGAAAACGGCAGCGAAATGGAAATAATCGTTATGTGCGTGCCCGCGTTGGGTAACTTCGTAAAAGTAAGAAAGTTCAGGATATTTCTCGGAATGCTCTTTTCGAACGACTTCTATCGATCGATTGTAATTTCCCGGACCTACGCCGATCCAAGGATGTTCCTGAACTAAAGGAAAGGTGGAATCCCAGATAAAAGTTCTACCGGAATCGGTATGCTTCTCTTTTCCGAAAATCGGACCGAGCACCTTCTTTCCCGCAGGACTAAACGCGAGACCGAGGCCTAAAATAGCGGTTAGAAGAAGGAAGGCGAATCCGCCTTTGACCAGATAAGAACTCGGCAATTCCTTTCGGATCCAGAACAAGTGGATGGTCGCGATCAGAATGGAAACGGATGCCCCGATCAGACTGGAGCGAGCTTGGTTCAGGAGCAATACGAAGACGTAAAGTGCAAGTAGAATCCCGCTCTGTAAGAGACGCTTTCTGTCGGAATATTCCAGATCCTTGAGACACCGAAATACGGCAAATCCCGAAAAAAATTGGAGCAAACCACCGAAAGTCAAATGGGTGTTCATGAGACCAATCGTAACGTACATCGGAATCTTTGCAAACGACCCTAAAGGATGAGTAAACTTATAAGCGGTGGAATCTCTGTAGAGGTCGGTGACTAGACGGGATAAACGAACGGGAGAAAAACCCCCGATGACACCGGTCACGATCAGTACTAGAAATAGGAGGAACATTCCGTTCCGGACCTTCGGAAGATCCTCTTCCCGTAAAAACCAAATCGCCAAAAAGCCGAAAAACAGGAAGAAGTCCTTTAATTCACTGTCGAAGGCTCTTTTCGGATGATTGGCGTCCTGGTCGGAAATCAAATGAAGGAAAAAATCCGAAAAATACCAGGAAAAGAGCAGGAGGGATGCGTAGAAAAGTGGATGGTGAGGAAACCATTGCGAAAGCGGGCGATTCCGAACCGTATCCGAAAACCCGAAGCCGAAGGAGAGTACTAGAAAAGCTTGGCTCAGACTTACGGAAATTCCGATCGTAAAAAAAGTGGCGAGCAGACAGAATAGATGCGCCTTACTTAAAAAACCTTTCATGAGAGAAAACGTCCGTTACAGATTGCCAATTCCCGATTCCCTGTAAATTCGATTATTTTTCCCGACATAAAGTAGAATGGAGTGGAAAAATCCCGGATTACGAAGAGATTGGTTCCCCGTCAGGACTACAATGAAGATCCTTTATTTTTCGGATACATTTCTTCCCAAAATCGACGGAGTAGCAATTTCCATGAAGAATTTCGCGGAATTGCTTGCGGAAAGAGGACACGAGTTCGTCGTTTGCTGCCCAAGATACGGAGAAGGTGACTTCGACCAGATGGGAGAAAAGATTCGAATCGAAAGATTTCGCAGCGGCTATCTGCCCAGTTATCCCGACATAAAGGTGGTCCTGCCTTCTCCCGCAAAGATCAAACGGATCATCAAGGAATTCCAGCCGGATTTAGTTCACATCCATACCCCGGGCCTCTTGGGATTGTACGGAATCAACGCGACCGAAAGATACGGTATTCCCAGTATCGGAACCTACCATACCCTAATGTCCGAGCAGGACATGTATCTTTCTTTGTACAGACTTCTCAAGTTGGATAAACTTTTCATGAAGGTGGGGAAGTTAAACAAAAAGCTGCGGATCAAGGATTTGATAAAATTCGAGAAATTCGACAGGTTCAATATTCGGAAAAAAATCATTCTAAAAATCACGAATAATCTGTACGATCGTTGCGATCTCATCATCTCTCCTTCCCATCTGATTAAAAAGCAATTAGAGGAATTCGGCCTTAAAAAACCTGTGGCGGTGATTTCCAACGGATTGGATTTATCTCAGTTCAAGGGACAACCGAAAAAATTGGAAAGCGACGACTCCCTGAAATTACTGCATGTGGGGAGGATTTCCTACGAAAAGAACTGCGATGTGATCATCAATGCCTTTAAGATCATCAAGGAACAGCTTCCCGGATCGAATCTGACGATCATAGGAGACGGGCCTGCCCTCGGTTCCCTGAAATTGCAGGCGGAAAAATTAGGAATCGGCGATTCCGTTATTTTTAAAGGTTTTATCGATCGAGAAAAACTTCCGGAAGAATATCCGAATTACGATCTATTTTTAACCGCCTCCACGATGGAGACCCAAGGTTTGGTGATCTTGGAATCCATCGCTTGTGGCCTTCCTGCAGTAGGAGTAGATTCTTTTGCGATCCCGGAATTGGTCCACGACGGAAAGAACGGTTTTATCGCTAAGCCTTTCGACGTGAAAGGAATCGCAGAAAAAGCGATCTCGATTCTTAAGGATCCGGAATTGTATTCCAGTTTTTCCGTCGAATCGATTCGGATCGCGCAGAGTCACGAGATAAAAGCTTGTGTGGATAGAATGGAAGACGCCTATAAAGCTGTGGCAGATCAAAAGGGGAAGAAAAAAAGTAGGTCCTTATTGAATATGATCTTTTCCCTGGATCCTTTCGGGATTTTCGGATAAAGTATAGTATTAGAAAAGCGTGTTGATGTTGATAATAACGTTGATACGCTTGATCACGTCCTCCGGTGTGATCCATTCCATGCATGCGAAGTCCTTTCGAAAGCAGGTAGTGTTGCCGTATATGCTACACGGCCGACAGGAAAGATCTTCGATCTGAAGCACTCCCGTGTCCTCCTGCCCGAACGGTGCGAATCCGGAATAGGGGTGAGTAGTGCCAAACAAAGCCACTACCGGACGTTTTAACAATGCAGCGATGTGGATATTGGAGGAATCCATTCCGATGATTACGTCCATGCGCTCCATGATTCCCAACTCGCCGCGGATTCCTAATTTTCCTCCGGAAACGATCGTCATGGATTGGTCGCCGTTTCTCCATTCTTCCATGAGAGAGGCTTCCTGAGAGGAACCGAATAAAAATATCCTGATATTCGGAAATTCATCCTTCAACAACTTCAGTAGGGCGATACTTTTTTCGTGCGGCCATTCCTTCAACTTGTGTCCGGCAAACGGAGCATATCCAACCCAAAGGCCTTCTTTTTTGTCTATCTTTCTGGAGTTCAAGAAATCCTTCGCGAAGATTTTGGATTCGGGGTCCACATTGATCCACGGACCCTTTCTGACGGAAGCAGGATATCCAGCCTTCTCGAAGACTTTTAGGTACCGATCCACGGTATGAGGGAGTTTCCGCAGTATTTTCCTGTTTTTCCGGATCTGTCTCAATTTTTCCCTTCTTCCCTTCACGATCTGGAATACGGGAACTCCTCTAAATCGGAAAAAAAGACTGATGAACCTGGATCGAAGACTGGAGTGAAGGTCCACGATTTTCTCGTAAGGACCGAGCTTATTCAATTCGCGGAATAGGCGGTAGAGTCCTTTGATTCCCTTATATTTTTTGAGATTGATCCCTACCACATGAACGTTCGGGATATTGTAGAAAAAAGGAGCGTAATTCCCTCTCGTAACGACGGTTAATTGTATATTCGTATACTTCGATACGATGGCTATCAAAGCCGGAGCCATCAAGGCGACATCTCCCATCGCGGAGAATCGAAGGACGAGAAGATTCATGCTTTATGAGAATACAGAGAGGGATTGAGATTCTGGTCGTTGTACATTTTCATCTGTCGATACACTTTGTAAAACTTTTCCCCTTTTTTCAGATCCTCTAAAATCTGGTCCAAACAGAGGGAGAGATCCTTTCTTTGCTCCAGGAGTACGTCCAGCTTAGCCTTACATTTTTGGAGATGCTCCGAAGATACGTCGTTTCGACGAGTTTGCTCTTCCATATGATAGATCTTGAGTTCCAGAATGCTCATACGATCGATGAGCCAAGCAGGGGTCTCGGAGTTCATTCGAGCTCCCGGTTTGAGAGGAATCTCTTGGAATAATGCTGAAATCCGATCGTCTATCGATTCTACCAGATCGGTTCTTTCCTGATTCAGGGAGTCGATCTGCCTTTTGAATTGGACCAACTTGGAATCCGGGAGGTCAGGTCTCCGAATTTCGTCTTCCACATGCCATTGGACCGTGTCGATTTGATTCTTTTTGTAAAGTAAGTGCTCTAAATCGGAAGCGGGATAGGGGTTCACCGATAAAGACTCGTTTGCATGCCAGTCCTGGACGGATTTTTGAAAAATCGAGACCACGGAAGCCGAATCTAACTTCATCTGGCTAGAATTTCCCTTTAAATCCAGAAATCAAGAGATTTCCACCGAAAACGACCGCGCTTTTCAATTCCGTTTCGAATCCGTTACGAGATAGGCTTTACAAATCCGAAGGTGCCTATTAGGATTTGCCGGAAATGAACCGGTTCGTACCTCCCGAAGCCCTACAATTTCTTGCCTCCATTTCGTTATTTAAAAATCTCCCTCGCAAACTACTCGTGCAGATCTATAAGCACATCGAGGAACGGAATGTCTACAATCACGACGTAATCTATTATAAAGGAGAGATATCCAAGGAACTGTACCTGATCCGACACGGGGAAGTGATGGTCACCCTAGGAGAAACCGGCCAAACGGTTCGTTATTTGGGAGAAGGGGATATCTTTGCAGAAAACAGTGTTTTGACCAGATCCGTCCATTCGGGTTCGGCTCAGGCAGTTTTGGACACTCTTCTGTACGTTCTGGATGGGGAATACTTTCTCCGTTTGGCGGCAAAAGAGAAAATCCTCTCGCAGAATTTGATGAGATTGATGGGAATACGGATGCGGGAGGTGATGGAAGGTCCCACCAAACCGATTTCGACTTCCAGAAGATTGGTCTGTCATATTCCATTAGAGGAAATCGAAGATTTTAAACAGCATCTGGACCTGATCGTCGACGCAGGGAGAAAATCGCACGGAGGCAACGTAGCCTTGTTCAAGATGGATATTTTTAAGGAAAAATCCCTTTCGGAAATGATCCGTATGATATCCCAGCTTAGAAAGAAATCCCCGGTGCTTCATATCTATTTCAGGAATCACGGGCTGGTACCCGACTTGGACAAAGTCGTACAACAATGCGATCAGATCGTTTTTTGGGAGGATAATCCCGAACGGAACGTAAAAAGTAAAAACGAAATCCTGGATTATTGGCGTCCTAGGATCCGAAACTACGAAGGCAGGACTTCTAAGTTGGTGGTCTCGGAAAAGATTTCTCATACCGAGGGAAAGGATTCCAATCAAAGAATCTTCCATCGGGGGGAAACGTTTGCCAGGTATCTCGTTTCTAAAACCAGAGGATTGGCTTTGGGCGGGGGCGGAGCAAGAGCTCTCGCGCATGTGGGGCTTCTTAAAGTTCTGGAAAGGGAAAGGATCCAGTTCGATTACGTTTCCGGTTCTTCCTTCGGCGCAGTCATAGGCGCGTTGTACGCCAGAGGAGAAAGCGCAGATTCGATATACAAGATGATCGGAAAATTCTTCGGAGGGATCGATAAGCCTTTCGATCCGACGATTCCGCTCATATCTTTCTTTAAGGGAAAGAAAATGGTAAGAATGCTGAAGGATGCGTTCGGTTCCCAATTGATCGAGGACTTGAAGATTCCTTTCGCCACCTCCGCGGTGGATTTGCATAGCGGGCAGGAATACGTTATGGACCAAGGACCCATTTGGGAAGCGTTAGCCTCCGCAATGAGCCTGCCCGGAATGTTCCCTCCGGTGTTTAAGGGGGATCATTTGTTAATCGACGGAGGGGTCATCAACAACGTGCCGGAAAATCTGATACGTAAAAAGGGTGCCGATGTTATTTTATCGGCCAACGTATCCCCGCTCCGGGACGATGCAATCGTAAGATTACTGGAAGATAGAAAGGTGACTGGAAAATCCTTCTTCAAGAATCTTTTGGAAGACATATCTTATCCCCCTATTCTCAAAATCATGGCTCGAGCCATCACATTGGAAGGCCGGGAAATCACGAAACTCAGAAAGGAAAAGATGGATCTTTTCGTAAACATGCATTTGGAAGAGTTCGCCTTTACCGATTTCGGTCGCTATAAGGAGATCATTAAAAAGGGGGAGTTGGAAGCCGAAGCGGCGACCAAAGAGATTCGCGCGCTATTTTTTCCCTCCGAGCGTAAAAAGGAAAATCACTGAGGAAGAGAGGAGAGTAGACTTTCCTGTAAACGTTCGGAAAGTTTTCTCCAGGAACTCTTCCATTCTTCGCTTCCTTTCGGACCGACGCGATTCGTTAAAGAGAAGAGGGCCGCGAAAGGGATTTGGAAATCCTGAGCGACTTTTGCCAATCCGAAAACCTCCATATTTTCCAATCCGATCGATTCGGTCTTCAATCGTTCCAGGACTCGCGGACTCGGATCCTCGATGGTGACCGAACCGGTTCCGTTGGTCCCGGATTCGAAAAATTCCAGATTCGGAAGAGGAAATGAAAACGGGATACATTCCAATTTTAAGGAGAGAAATTCGGGGATGCGGATTTTTTTGTCCAAGTAGGCGATTTCGTAATTCGTAAAAGTTCTGGAAAAGCCTATTTTTCCCTCCCATTCCTTCCTGGGAATCCAAGGATAGACTCCCGCAGACCCGAGGAAAAGAATCGCCTTCGGGACCGGTTCCGGATTTCGTAATAAATACGATTGGAGTCGAAGAGCTGCGTTCAAATTTCCGACGCCTACTTCCAAGGTTTTCAAATCGGCGTGAACGGAGATCCTATCTATTTCTCCCGAAAAAGCTCCGCAAAAAAGAATGTCTTTCAGATTCCATTCGGGATTCATAAAATACAACTATTCATATAGACGGCGGATTAGATCGGAATATTTCTCTAATACGACTTTTCGTTTGACCTTCATGGTCTCCGTGAGCTCGTCTCCTTTCGTGAACGGTTTGTCAAGCACTGCTAAATTCGAAATCCGTTCGAAATTCTTAAAGCCGTTCCTTTCCGAAATGGTTTTCTTGATTAGATCTTTGTAAAATTGGATTACTTGCGGATCGGCTGCCAATTCGGAGTCGGAGGAAGGTAATTTTTTCCCGTCCTGCAAAAATCTCTCTCGTAATTTTTC
The DNA here is from genome assembly GCF_004769195.1 of Leptospira fletcheri. Lineage (NCBI taxonomy): Bacteria > Pseudomonadati > Spirochaetota > Leptospiria > Leptospirales > Leptospiraceae > Leptospira > Leptospira fletcheri. The sequence goes on along the minus strand of NZ_RQET01000001.1, from coordinate 45,471 downwards.
GAAATCCGGTACGAGAAGCAACGTAAGGGACTTTCGGTCTTGGCCTGCTACCACTGCGAACTGGGAAAATCCGGTCTCTCCGATTTTTGATTCTATCGGTTCCGGTTCGACGTTTTCACCCGAGGAAAGCACGATAGTGTCCTTGGCTCTTCCTGCGAATCTCAGTTCCCCGGTTTTGGTCCAAACGAATAGATCTCCGGAATCGAACCATCCGTCCACGAGGGAGGTTCGATTTTTTTCTTCGTCCTTATAATATCCGGGCGTAACATGAGGTCCTTTGTGCCACACGATTCCCTTTGTCCCGGGTTCGGTTACGATTTTTCCCTGTTCGTCCACCAATTTGATATGGGCTCCGGGAAATACGGGACCGATGGCTCCCGTTTTGGGAATCGGAAACCTTCCCATCGCTCCCATTCCGGTGGTCTCCGTCATTCCGTAGGTTTCAATAATGGGAATTCCGATCGAGCGGAAAAAGAATTGGATCTTGGGAGGCATGGCGCCCGCACCGCAGAAAGCAAAGCGCAATTTCCCGCCTAAAGAATTCCGTACCGGTTCTAAAATTTTCTGGGCGAGTAGATTCGCAAGATAGCTCGGTCCGAAAAATAGTAGGGAAACGAATTTATCCTTCGCTTTTTCGTCGGAGGGTTCGTCTTCGCTGGCGCAATAATTTCCCGTGAGAGTGTCGTAGACGGAACTATAAAATTCCGCGATACGAACCGCTAAGCGAAAAACCGTGAATTTCCAAGAGGGGCCTTTTCTCGCGGTGTCCCAAATTTTCTTGTGGAGAGCCTCCCAAACTCTAGGGACCGAAACGAGCACGGTCGGACGCACGATCCCGAAATCCCGTTGTATGGTAGAGACTGCGGAACAAGCCATCGAGGCTCCCCAAGAGACGAGCGCAGTCTCTAAGATCCGTTCCGCAATATGCCACGGAGGTAAAAATACTACGGTGCGATCCTGGTACGTGACCGGAACGAATTGATGGAGTTGGTGCACGCTCCAGGTAAAGGACCTATGCCTTAAAACCACCCCTTTCGGAACACCCGTCGTTCCTGAGGTATAAATGATGGTCGCGTTGTCCTTATGAGTCAGGGCTTCTCCCGCTTGGCGCAAGATCTCGTCCCCTTTCTTGGCTAAAAACGCTTCGCCCGAAGAAAGCGCTTTGTCTAACGTAAGAATCTCTAATTTCGGAAACTTCGCTCTGATTTCCGCCAAGCCTTCGAAGGTGGATTCCTCTTCGATCAGAACCAATGCTTCCAGAGTAGAAAAGGATTCCGGTTTTGTCCGTAGTTTTTGTAGAACCGAATTCTTTTCCAGAAAGGCGATTTTGGCCTCGGTATGGCCAAGGATATAAGAAATGTCTTCCGGACTGGCATCAGTTCCCCGCGGAACGTCCACCCCGCCTGCGCAAACGATCCCGAGGGAACATAGGGACCACTCCGTTCTATTATCACAGACGAGTCCTACCTTATCTCCTCTTTTCAATCCTTTGGACAAAAGATAAGCGGAGAGTTTTCCCATGCTCAGGAACCAATCTCCGTAAGTGACCCCTAAGAAGGTACGTTGTTTTTCGTCCCAAATCCAGTGGAAAGGGCGATCCTGGTATTGGTGGCAAGAGTCCCTTACCAGATGATAAACGCTGAGTTTTTCCATTTCAAGTTACGGAAGCAGGCCTAGAGTTTCCTTTTCTCCCAGCATCAGATTGATATTCTGTAGAGCCTGCCCGGCAGCTCCTTTTACCAGGTTATCCAATGCCGATACGATGGTGATATTGGTTCCTCTTTTTCGTAAAGAAACATCCAGAAAATTCGTGTGAGCGATTTTTAGAAGATCGATTTCTTCCGGAGTTTCCCGGATTCTCAGAAATGGTTCTTCTTTCGCGTTCTTTTTCATCACCGAAAGAAGGTCCGTCGTCGAAGAAGAATCCTCCATCTCCAGGTAGACGGTGGATAAAATCCCGCGGTACAAAGGCAGCAAGTGGGGAACGAATAAGATTTCCGGGAAGGGGAGTCCGGATCCGGAAAAAGCGTATTCCTGAATTTCAGGTTCATGCTGGTGGGCTAAAATTTTATAGGCACGGAAATTTTCATGCACTCCCGTAAAGGAAAACCCGCCGTCCTCCACTCTACCTCCCGCACCACTGACTCCGGATTTGCAATCAGCTACGATTCTTGGACGTATCTTATGCCTGAGTTCCCCTAAAAGATACACTGCTAGAATCACGGAAGTGGAGTAGCAACCGGGATTGGAGACGAAATCGGCGCCTTTGATCTTCTCCCGGAAAATCTCCGGAATTCCAAAGACGACACGGTTCATCAACTCGAAGCTAGTATGGGAAAGTTTGTAGGTACTCTCGAAAGCCTGTTTGTCGTGCAGGCGGTATACTCCGGAAAGATCGATCAACTTGTGTCCTGCGTTCAGAAACTTAGGAGCCAATTGGAGAGAAGCATCGTTTGGAATCGCGAGAACCACCAGAGATCCTTTCGGAACCGGATCTTCATGTTTTTGAAACGTTAGGTCTTCGGGGAAGGGTAGGTCGGGAAACACTTCCGACAATTTCTTTCCGGAGAGTTTATCGCTAGTGAGATGGACTACTTTGTATTTAGGATGTCTGGATAAAAGGCCGAGTAGTTCTTTTCCGGTAAATCCGCCGGCTCCGATGATGCTGATTTCTGACATGTGTTTCTGTAGGAATGTTTCCTTGTAAGACAAGAATGGAAGAAGTCCATGGTATTGGAATAAAAAAACGCCGGATGGAAACCCACCCGGCGTCAATGGTTTCTAAAAAGAAAGCCAGTATGATTTATCCCGCAGCTCTTTGCCCGTCCTGTGCCTCAGTTTGAGGTGGGAGCGGTTTTCCCTCCGCGGAAAGGGGTGGGAGGCCGTTTAAATCCCTCACCATATTTTCGACTTGAAGAGCGATTTCGGGGTTCGACTTCAAGTATTCCTTGGCCGCTTCCTTCCCTTGCCCGATCTTTTCGGTATTGTACGAATACCAAGCTCCCGATTTACTAATGATGTCGTGTTTCACCCCTAAGTCAACGAGAGAACTTTCCCGACTAATCCCTGTGTTGTAGATTATGTCGAATTCAGCCTGACGAAACGGAGGAGCCATTTTGTTTTTCACTACTTTGACCCTTACTCGGTTTCCGGTGGCTTCCTCTTTTTCCTTCAGTGTCTCGATTTTTCGGATGTCTAGTCGGATCGAGCTGTAAAATTTCAAAGCGTTTCCTCCGGTCGTAGTTTCCGGGGAACCGAACATCACTCCGATCTTCATCCGAATTTGGTTAATGAAAACGACCACCGTTCTGGATTTAGAAATCGTTCCCGTAAGTTTTCGGAGAGCCTGAGACATAAGACGCGCTTGCAATCCCATATGTGCGTCTCCCATATCGCCTTCGATTTCCGCTTTGGGAACAAGGGCAGCAACGGAATCCACCACCACTATGTCAATGGCATTGCTCCGTACTAGAGATTCGCAAATCTCCAGGGCCTCCTCCCCGTTGTCCGGTTGGGAAACCAAAAGCTCTTCCAGATTCACTCCTAGCTTTTTGGCATAGGAGGGATCGAGTGCGTGCTCGGCATCTATAAAGGCGGCCACTCCGCCTCTCTTCTGCGCTTCTGCGATCGCGGAAAGAGTTAAAGTCGTTTTACCGGAAGATTCCGGTCCGTAAATTTCTACGATCCTGCCTAGCGGGTAGCCGCCTATTCCCAATGCGATATCCAAGTCCAACGAACCGGTGGGAATCACGGGAATGATATTCGTAGCGGATGCCGCACCGAGGCGCATGATGGACCCTTTGCCGAATTGCTTTTCGATTTGGGTCATGGCTTGGTCGATCGCAAGTTTCTTAGAATCGTCCAGGCCTTGCGCTTCTTCCTTTTGCTTCTTCATGGATTCTTTAGCTCCTTCTCTTGCCAAGAACGGTTCCTCTCTTCGTAAAATTCCTTGTACTTTTGAGGGCTTCCGTTGTTAAGAGTAGGATACTACTCCCGCCGGACAAATTCCAATCCGCTGCGGCAAAAAACTCGGTCTTTCCCTTAGGAAAAGGATGATTTTTTCTGAATCTTATGTCACCCAAAAAACAGGTAACAATCGGAAAAAAATCTACTTATTTGTATAGCAAATATACTTGCAGTGAAATGTAGGCGTTCTTTAGGGGGCAATTTCCGTGCTTTCGGAGCCGGAATCTTTTTGCCTATCTCTCAGAAATTGGGCTTGGGCCTTGTAGCTTCGCTTTCTTTGGTCTTTTAGGAATTCCCAAAAGCGTTTGAAGTATAGAAACGACAATAACGGAGCGAGAACGAGCAAAGCAATTTTGGAAAGGAATAATAGATAGTAAGGAAATAAGTTTTGTCCAGGAAAGTAGAAAAGGTAAATTCCGTTTTCGTGAAATAATTCCAGGGAGGAGGACTTCTTTTTTTTCTCCTGAAAATAGGCTCTCAGTTCTCGAATATCTCTGAATTTGGGAGAAGCGTTTTCAGCTTCCTTACATAAAATCAAAGCTCCCGCCTCGGTAAATGCATAAAAGGAGCCGATCAGTTTGAGGCTCTCCCATTTTTCCAAATTCGGATCGGTTCTATTTCGGAAGAAATAGCTTATTTTACCGTTTTTATAGGAAAAGCTTTGGAAGGATTCCGGAAAATCCGTCTCCTCCTTTAGTAGAGTGTCCTTGCCAAAGCCGGGAAGGTCGTAAGAAATCCCGCCTAGATCCGGAATTTCTTTTAAGTCTTCGGAAAGTCTTTTGGAGACTTCCGGCCTTAACGCTTTCGGGGAAGAAACCTCTGCGTCTATGCTTTCACGAATCGAGGTTTCCGTCTCCGTTTTCAAGTTTCGGTAAAAGTCGGACACAAGGTTTCGGACGATTTTTTTTTCCCGGAATACCGGGTGACCTGCCCACTCCATGGCGGACTCCCAAACCTCTTGGTCCTTAGGTTCGGAAGAAAGGACTGCGGTCGTTAAGAATAGAGAGAAAAGAAGAATAAGAGGACGGAAAACCTTTGACATTGAGACGATTTTTCCCGTATTACTTCAGAGAAGAATCGAAAATTCATGTCTGGAAAGCGGAAAATCCATGAGTTTGAAAGAACTGCATAAAATAGAGACTACGAGATCCTCCTGGAAAGATTTCGTCGAATATAGCATCCAGACCCCGTTTTACAGAGAAGCCAAGGAAAGGACCGGTTCCTTAGTGGAATCGATTCAGCTGACGTTATTTCATGATTATCTATCCACGTTTTCCCCGGAAGAGAGAAATCGATATTTGTCCGACGAACAGGAATTTGTCCGATCCGCCCGGAATTTCGTGAATATTTTGGAAGGGGCTAGGTATTCCCCGGAAGGATACAATTCCAGAGAACGTTCCTTGTTTTTCGGGATGATCAAAGGTTTGCTTCGGGAACAAATGGACGAAGAAAATCAGATCCAAGATATGGAAAGGTACCATTTTTACAGATGCATCATTCGTTTCTGTTCGAATCTGGATTATATCCATAGAGTGTACGAGAGATACAAGAATTATACCGCTCAGGGATCGGAGGTCTGATCCTGGAAATTCCTTCCGAAGCGCTCCGCTCCGAATGTCCGATTTGCATCGAGCATCGTTCCTCTTCTCCTTCCGGATTTTTATTTCAATCCGGCGATTTCCTGGTCCGGCATTGCGAACCTTCCAAGAAAATTCCGGGATACTTGTATCTAGAGCCGATCGCACATCGGGAAAGTTACTCCGAATGGTCGGAGAAGGAATTTTCCGAATTCGGAATCGCTTTGCAAAAGGCGTCCGAGTGGATTCTTTCCCGCTTTTCTCCGCCTAAGATTTATACGGTTCTCGTCTCCGAAAAAGTAGCACATATGCATTTTCATCTGATTCCCAGATACGGGGAAGCAAAAGGACCGGAGTATATCCGCCAAGCCTTGGAAGGGACGGCTCAGGCTCCGGAGGGAATTTCTTTTCCGAAAGGAAACTAGCGTTCGAGAAAAAGAGAGAGTGTCGTTCGTTAGAACGGGTCTAAGAAAGGAAACATGGAACCAAGAAAAGTAGAAACCCTGATCGAAGCCGGCAAAAATCGGAAGGCGGATTTCGTAGAAATCTACGAAGAAGAATCCAGAAATTCTTCCGTTGCCTTGCGAGACAAAAAAATAGAGCAATCTTTGGCCGCCACAGATTATGGGATCGGGATTCGTTTGATTTACGGAACGGACGTTTTGTATGCATATACCAGTAACGACGATACGGAACATCTCGTTTCCTTGATCCGCTTGCTTGCGGATTCCAGAGGGGAGGCGACCGTGAACGGTGGCAAATTCACTCTCCCTTCTATCGGGCAACATCCCGTGTTTGCTGCCGGCTTGAAAGACCCTCGATCCGTTTCTCCGGCCAAAAAATTGGAACTGTTACAGGCTGCGGATTCCTCCGCGAGACAATTGTCTTCTAAGGTAGTCCAGGTGGGAGCGAGCGCTTCCGATATCGTCACGAACGTTCTGATTGCAAATTCGGAAGGTCTTTGGGTGGAGGATCTGCGTGTTCGAAGCAGATTTTCCTTATCCGTCACTGCGGAAAAAGACGGAGAAAGATTCGTAGCTACGGAATCTCCGGGAGCCTTGCAGGGTTTCGAATTCTTCGAAGGATTGAGAGTTGCTGAGCTCGCTAAAAATGCCGCGGAACGTGCCTTGTTCATGTTGGATGCAGGATACATCGAAGGGAAAAAAATGCCGGTAATTATGGGCAACGGATTCGGAGGAGTGATCTTTCATGAAGCTTGCGGGCATCCTCTGGAAACGGAAGCGATCCGGAAGAACTCTTCCCCCTTTGTAGGGAAATTAGGGGAAAGGATCGCACAATCCTGCCTTACCGCTTACGACGACGGCACTTTGGAAGATTTTTACGGTTCCATCAAAGTGGACGACGAAGGGATGCCCTCCCAAAAAACCCTTTTGATCGAAAACGGGATTCTTAAAGCCTATCTTTCGGACCGGATAGGTTCTGCGGAGACAGGGGTTCCGCGTACAGGGAGCGGGAGAAGGGAATCCTACCAGTATGCTCCGGTTTCCCGGATGAGAAACACGTTTATCGCGGCAGGACAAGACTCCTTGGACGGTATGTTCGGCTCGGTGGATTACGGATTGTATGCCAAGAGAATGGGAGGAGGTTCCGTAAATCCTGCGACAGGAGAGTTTAATTTTGCAGTGGAAGAAGGCTACGTAATTCGAAACGGAAAACTGGCGGAACCAGTAAGAGGCGCCACCTTGATCGGTAAGGGACATGAAATTCTTCCTAAGATTTCCATGATCGGAAAAGATCTGGAATTGGCCGCGGGAACTTGCGGCGCTTCGTCCGGATCCATTCCCGTAACCGTAGGACAGCCTTCCCTGAAGGTGGACGAGATCCTGGTCGGAGGTCGCTGATGAATCTAGAGCAAGCAGCGGACTACGTCCTTCGCGAGGGAAAGAAGCTCGGACTAGAAGAATTCGATTTGATCGCCACCGATTCCGAAGATACCGGTATCGAAGTGTTCCAAGGGAGGATCGCAAATACGGAAACTTCCCGTTCGAGAGGAGTGGGAATTCGAGTACTGAAAAATTCGAAGCCCGGTTATTCCTATAGCGAGCGGTTTAGCGAAGAAGCCTTGTCTCGGATGATCTCCGATGCGACGGACCAGACGGAAATCACGGATCGTCTGGAGCTGGATTTGCCGGAACCGAATCGGATCGCAGAGATCGACTTAAAGCATTTCGAAAGGAATCTAGAACATCTGGATTTTACCTGGATGCGGAATTTCGGACAGGCGTTAGACGAAGCTTCGTGGAAGGAGGATGCGAGAATCGAGAACGTTCCTCATGTAGGAGTGGGAAAAAGTCGTTCCGAAAGTCTGATCGCGAATTCGAAAGGAATCTTCCTGAAAAAGGAATCCAATCTAGTGTATGCGGGAACCGGAATCGTCGCGTCCGAAAAAGACAGTAAGAAAATGGGCAGCTTTTATCGTTCCGGACGGGACCTGTCCAAATTCTCTCCCGAGGAGATCGCGAAAGAGGCCGCTTCCCGTGCGGTGGAATTATTAGGCGCCAGACCGATCGAAAGCGGGGTGATTTCCGTTGTGCTTTCCCATCGGATCAGTCCTCAGATTTTCGGGATGTTCTCTTCTCCCTTTTTTGCGGATGCCGTGCAGAAAGGACAATCTAGATTGGTCGGTAAGAAAGGAGAGAAGATCGCTTCGTCCTTGTTGAACATACGTTGCGAACCTCACATACCCGATTTTCCCGGCTCTAGGCTGCTAGACGCGGAGGGGGTTCCCACTTCTCCTAGAAGTGTCGTGGAAAACGGAATCTTAAACGCGTTTCTATACAATTTGGAGTCCGCTAAAAAGGACGGAGTTTCTCCTAGTGGGAACGGGGTTCGCTCCTATTCCGGAAGAGCGGGCACTTCCTTTTCCAACCTGATTGTTCCTTTCGGCAAGAACACTCGGCAAGAACTTTTATCCTCCGTTCCACGCTGTATCTTGATCACGAAGTTGGAAGGGGGAGCGGGATGTAGCGCCGTTTCGGGAGAAATTTCCATCGGGATCCAAGGGGTTTATTACGAGAACGGAAAGCCGCAATTTCCGGTGGATCGGATGACGATGAACACCAATTTCTTCGATTTGATCCAAAGGATCGAAGGGATCTCCGACCAGTATGCCGACAGTTATTCTTCCATCAAGGTACCCGATATTCTGATCAGAGAAGTGAACATTGCCGGCTAAGTACGAAGGATCGGAAGAAGCGAAACATTCCTAGTCGTGGGAAATTCCGGAATTTAGAGCCAAGAAAACTGGTTGCCTCTAGTTCGGGCAAGAGAGATGAAAGTCCTCACCATTCGATGGGGGCCTCGCGTGCAATTTCCTGCTCGGTTCGTTTCTTTCTTCTATTTTCTTTGCTTCTTTCTTCTATTTTCCGGTCCTGTTTTCTCCCAATCGGGTAGGATCGCATTTACGTTTTCCCCCCAAGGAGAGATCAAAAAGGTCGGCCAAGTTCTGGCGATCTTTCGGGAACCGATCGTCGCTTTGGGAGATCCGAAGCGAAAGGTTTCTCCGTTTAAAATAGAATGTCCGATTTCCGGAGAGGAACGTTGGATCACCGAAACGGATTGGGCCTACGAATTCCCGGAACCTCTTCCGGGAGGAGTCGTTTGTAAATTCACCACGCAAGCAATCCAATCGCTGGCCGGAAACAAATTGGAACCGGGAAAGACATTCACGTTCCATACCGGAGGTCCCGGAGTTCGATCTTCTCAACCGTACCAAGGAGGAACGATTGCCGAAGACCAAGCCTTCCTCCTAGAGTTCGATACCGAACCGAAGCTCGGAGATCTGAACACCAAAATCTATTTTTCCGTAGAGGGCTTGGAGAACCGCATTCCGATTCGGATCGTCCAGGGAAAAGAGAGAGAGGAACTCATCAAGGCCAGCGGATTTTACGGATCCTCAAAGAATGCGATCGTTCTGGCGGCGAGACAGGTGTTTCCCTCGGGAAAGACGGTCCGTATCGTAATCGAAAAAGGATTTCGGTCCGCGTCCGGCGTAGCGGCTTCCAGCGATTGGGTGATCGACTACCAGGTGCGTCCTTCCTTTACTGCGGGATTTACCTGCGAGAGGACGAATGCGAAATCCGGCTGCGTTCCGGTTTCCCCGATTTACGCGACCTTTTCCTCCGCGATTCGTTCCGCCTGGAGGAATCAGATTTTTCTGAAAACTTCCGACGGTAAAACCATCCCCGCAAAAAAATCCCAACCGGATGAGGAACGGGAGATTTACAATGTGGAGTTCGCGCCTCCCTTACCCGCGAGCACGGAACTCCAACTCGTTTTGCCGAAAGGAATCACGGACGATGCCGGTCGTCCGCTCGGGAACTCCGCTTCTTTTCCGCTTTCCTTTAAAACCGACGATTATCCTCCTCTCGCCAAATTCGCCGGAGATTTCGGAATCATAGAAAGATTTCCGGAGGCCTTGCTTCCCGTTACCGTTCGAAATATAGAAGCCCCCGTTCCGAGCAAACATCTCAATCCTCTGGAACCGAGCGGCGCCGGGGAACTGATACTGGAACAATGGGCTTCTCTCAAGGATTCCGGTAAGGAATTTCTAGGAAGTTCGACGGACGGCAAAAAATCTACGGACCAAGGCTCCTCTTCCGGTAAATCCGTCCCGGCGAAATCTTTGGTCCTCGGAGCGAACCAAATTCGAGATTTATTATATTGGCTGAGGAGAACTTCCAACGCCGGCGCCGACGAATCCGTGTTCCGAACGGACAACGGATCTGTTCCGACCAACAAATTTCGGATTCCGAGCGCTTCCGGCGAAAAACGATTCGAAGTCGTGGGAATTCCTTTGAAACGGAACGGTTTGCACATAGTGGAGATCGAAAGTGCGATTTTAGGAAAGGCATTGCTTCCCGATCAAACTCCTATGTTCGTTCGGACCGCCGCTCTGGTCACTAATCTCTCTCTTCATTTTAAATGGGGAAAAGAAAATTCCCTGCTTTGGCTGACTACTCTGGACAAGGGGCAACCTGTACAGGACGCGGAGATCTTCGTCTATGACTGCGGGGGAAATCAGGTTTGGACAGGAAAGACGGGAAACCAAGGTTTGGTGATCACCGATCGAATTCCGGCGAATGCCGGATATTGTCAGAATGAGAGCAGATTCAATAGCGGATATTTTCTCGTGGCAAAGAAGGGCGACGATTTTACTCTTCTTCATTCTTCTTGGCAGGACGGAATCGAGCCTTGGAGATTCAAACTTCTCCAAAATTATTCCGACGGTTCTTTTCGGTACGCTACCATCATGGACCGTACTCTGTTTCGGGAGGGAGAAACGGTTCGGATGAACCACATCCTTCGGGTTGCGAGCGGCTCCGGATTCCGTTATCCGGAGGCTTCGGAACTTCCCAAATCCGCGCTTGTGGTCCATAATTCCACGGACCAAAGTTATTCCATCAATTTGAATTGGTCCAAAACGTTTTCGGCAGAAAGTCAGTTCACCATTCCGAAGGAAGCGGTACTCGGAGAATATTCCGTGTATTTCCTGCTCCCGAACGGATCCAGAGTATTTTCCGGTTCCTTTACTTCGGCACAATTTCGTCTTCCGCTTTTAAAGGCAGAACTGCAGGCGGACTCTTCCCAATTCGTTCGGCCTAAGGAACTTTCCGTTAGCGGACAGGTCACGTATCTCTCGGGAGGAACGGCCTCTAGACTTCCCGTTTCTCTTCGCTCTTCCATACGACATGCGGGCGGGATGCAATTCCCTTCTTATCCGAATTTGGAATTCGGCAACGGAAAATCGGAAAGCTCCTTGGGCCGTTATGAATATTCCGAGGAAGCGGAAGACACCGCAACCTCCGGAAAAAAACAGGATGTTCGCACAGTACAATCCCAAACGGATGATCACGGATTTCTTTCCGAAAAAATTCCCGTAGGAAAAAACATAGATAGCGTGCATTCTCTCGATTTGGAGTTGGAATGGAAGGATCCGAACGGAGAGATCCAGACGGTAGCACGAAATTTCAAACTTCTACCTTCCAAGTATTTAGTCGCAATCCGCGCCGAAAATTGGGTGGCCGTAAAAAATCAGGTGAAGTCCAAGGTTTACGTTTTGGATTCCCAAGGCAATCCGGTGTCTGGGAAGAAGGTGGTGGTCAAGGGAATCTCCGCCAGATACGTCTCCCACAGAAAACGTCTCGTAGGGGGATTTTATTCCTATAAGCATCGCCTGGAAAGAAAGGAAATCGGAGAAGTCTGTTCCGGAAGCACGAATGCCCAAGGCCTTTTGGATTGCCAAGGATCCGTTACGAGGGTCGGCGAACTTTATTTGGAAGCGAAGGTAGACGAAGAGGATTCCTATGCCCACACTTCGGTTTGGGTCGTGGGAGAAAAGGACCTTTGGTTCGGATCCACTGACGGAGACAGGATGGACCTGATTCCGGAACGTAAGAAATACGAGCCGGGGGAAACGGCTAAGTTCCAGGTGCGGATGCCTTTCCAGACCGCGACCGCTCTCGTAACCGTAGAGAGAGAAGGAATACTCACGTCCTTCGTGCAGACTCTCAGCGGCACCAATCCTAGTGTGGAAATTCCCGTTTTACGCAATTATGGACCGAACGTATTCGTTTCCGTATTAGCGATCCGAGGTAGGGTGGCTTCTCCCAAACCTAGCGCTTTGGTGGATCTTGCAAAGCCGTCTTATCGGTTAGGAATGGCGGAAATCCAAGTAGGATGGAAACCTTTCGAGCTAGAATTGAAAGTACTTTCGGAAAGAGAAGAATATAGGCCGAGGGAAAAGGCGAAGGTGAAGGTGATTCTATCCGAAAAGGACAGGGAAAAGTGGAAGGATACCAAGATTACCTTGGCAGCAGTGGATGAAAGTCTTTTGGAGCTGAAACCGAATCTTTCCTGGAACCTTTTGTCTACCATGATGTCTGCCAGAGGCATAGATGTGCGCACTTCTACGGCTCAAACCTTTCTGGTAGGAAGGAGACATTTCGGCCTCAAAAGTCTTCCTGTGGGCGGCGGGGGCGGAAAGTCCTCTACTCGCGAGTTGTTCGATACTCTCGTATTCTGGAAGGCGGATGCGACGCCGAATTCTCAAGGAGAATTGGAGTTCGAAGTACCGCTAAACGATTCTCTTACCGCTTTTAAAATCGTGGCAGTCGCTTCTTCCGGTACGGATAAATTCGGAAGCGCTTCGACTTCGGTGCGCACCTCCCAAGAGGTCCTGTCTTATGCCGCAGTATCACCGTTCGTACGAGAAGGAGACAAGACTCGGCCGGGGCTTTCCCTCAAAAACAGCTCGTCCAAAACGGTGCAAGTCCAGGTTTCCATCAATACGATTCCGAAATCCGACCTTCCTGCAAAGACGGTTTCTCTGGGACCGAACGCTTCCAACACCGTATCTTGGGACATGGAAATTCCGAAAGGTGTCCGGGAAATTTCCTACGAATTTTCCACGGTATCTTCCTCCTTTTCCGATTCCCTAAAGGTAAAACAAAAAGTGGAGTCGGCCGTTCCTTTGACCGTTTTGCAGGCGAATTTTTACCAATTGAATCCTTCCGTTACCGTTCCTTTGGAGGAGCCGAAAGAGGCGGAACCGAATCGGAGCAAAGTGGAACTCTCTTTTCAGTCTAGTATGGCGGCGGCTCCTATCTCCGGGATTGAAGCCTATATGGAAAGATATCCTTACACTTGTCTGGAACAAAAAGTTTCCAAAGCGGTGAGTCTGGGGGAATTCGATTCCTGGAAGGAAACGATGCGCCTTCTGCCGAAATACATGGATTCGGACGGACTTCTGAAATTTTTTCCGGGATCGTCCGGTTGGGGGAACGTTTCCCTGACCTCCTATGTTCTGATTCTTTCCTCGGAGTCGGGCTGGGAAATTCCGGAAACTTCAAGGCAAGCGATGCTAGGGGCTCTCCATCGGTTCGTAGACGGTACTCTGAGCCGTCCTTCTCAAATTTCTTCGAGCGACACTCTTTTGCGTAAGATTGCCGCGTTAGAGTCCATCTCTTTGTTTACCGCTCCGGAAGCATCGAGGATCCGGTCTTTGGAAACGGATCCAAATCGGCTTCCCACCGAAACGTTGGTGTCCTTGCGAAACCTGTATAGGAATGTGAATTGGGACTTCGCTAAACGAAATAAGTTGGATCAGGTTTTGAGATCCCGGTTAAGGGTTCAAGGAAGTTCCTACGAATTGGCGTCGGACGATCCTCAACTTTGGTGGCTTTTATCCTCCCGAGATGGCGTTCAAATCCGACTACTTTCTTCCGTTCTGAAAGAAGAAGGATGGAAGGCGGACATGCCGAAGCTATTGCGCGGAATATTAAATCAAATGAAATTAGGACATTTTGATATTACTCCCGCAAACGCGCTTGGAGTTCTTTTATTGAAAAAATATCGGAATCTGTACGAATCCGGTTCCGTCGCCGGAAAAGTCAAGGCGACTCTCGGATCGGCGGAAAAGAGCATGGATTGGAAGGAAAAGGAAGGAGCGATCTCCTTTTCCTTACCGGAAGGCAGATCCGAATTGAAGATCGATCAAGAAGGAGGGGGAAGTCCTTACGCATATGTGAAAACCTCATCGGCCTTGCCTTTGACTTCGCCCATTCATAGCGGTTTACGGGTGGAAAAAGAGGTCTTGGACGAAAACGGAAAGCCGAAGAATTCGTTTCGGGAAGGGGATGTGGTGAGAGTCCGCCTGAAATTAAAATCCGAATTCTCCATCTCATGGTTGGCGATCCGCGATCCCATTCCTGCCGGATCTACGATCTTGGGTTCCGGTCTCGGAAGGGATTCCGCAATGTTGTCCCAAGAGGTGAAATCGAATCGTTGGGATGGTCCTTCTTTCGTAGAACGGAAATTCGAAGGTTTGGTCGCTTATTACGAAATATTTTATCCGGGGGAAAGCGTTTATGAATATTCGTATCGAATCAATTCACCCGGAACGTTCCGATTGCCTCCCACCAGAGTGGAAGCGATGTACCAACCTGAAATTTTTTCCACCGTCCCGAATCCTAATGTTTCGGTCGTGCCTCTTCCCTAATATCGTTTGAAGTCGCATGAGAACTGCTTGGATTCTTCTTTTATTTTTTCCTTTCGCATGGATCGGAGCGGAGGAATCCGGGAATTTTTTTTCGGAAGAGATTCGGTCTGGCAGAATTCCTAGTTTCTCCGAAGTCAAATCCGCGACGTTTTCTACGGAAGGGATCTTATTGGATAAAAAGGGCATCCCTTTGCAGAAGATCCGGCTCGACCATAAGTTTCGTCGTCTTTCTTGGACGGACTCCTCGGAAATTCCGGAGACGTTGGTCCTGGCTTTGATTGCCCAAGAGGATCGGAGATTTCCGTTTCACGGCGGAGTGGATGTGAAATCCGTTTTGGGGGCTATCAAGGATAGGATTTTGGGCGGTCCGAAACGAGGAGCCAGTACGTTAACGATGCAGCTGGCAGGACTTCTGATCGGTTCGAAGCCGGGAAGAAGATCCTTCTCCGAAAAATGGGAACAGATGAAGGTCGCCTGGAAAATCGAGTCCTCATGGTCGAAACAGGAAATCCTAGAGGCTTATATCAATCTGATTCCGTTTCAGGGAGAATACGTAGGAATCCGAGCCGCATCCCGAGGACTTTTCGGTGCGGATCCGTCCTCTCTCGGTCCGGAAGAAGCGATCGCGTTGGTAGCGCTGCTCCCCAATCCGGGGAGTTCTCAAAAGAGTTGGGTTCGGCGAGGTTGTTGGCTTTCTTCCGCAATCGGAAGAAACGATCTTTGTCAACCCGTCCGGGAGATCATTCCCAGTCTTTCCCAAAAAAGGAATCGGAAAGAGCAGGGGCCGTCCTTGGCCTACCATGCCGCTCATAAGATCTGGTCCGTCGGAGACGGGGGAGTCGGAACCTCTGAAAGTTTCCGTTCCACTCTAGATGCGAACCTGCAGATCTCGGCGGGAGAAGCTATGAATCGTGTTCTTTCCCAAGTAAGCGGGAAAAACGTGAAAGAAGCGGGGATACTCGTCGTAGAAAACAGAACCGGCGCAATTTTGGTCTATCTAGGAAATTCCAAATCTTCTCGGGAGAGTTTTTTCGTAGATGCGATCCGAGCCAGAAGGCAAGCGGGCTCCACCTTAAAACCCTTTTTGTACGCCTTGGCTTTCGAAAAAAATATTCTGACTCCGGAATCTTTGCTCATGGATCGACCTAAGGAATGGGAATTGGTCGGAGGATCCTATAAGCCGGGGAATTACGAGGACAGATATAACGGTCCTGTTCCGGCAAGGATCGCATTGGCTTCTTCATTGAACGTTCCTGCCGTCCAGGTTCTGGATTGGACGGGTGTGCCGGAATTCGTATCCAGATTAAGCGAATTAGGTTTTCATAAACTCAAAAACCCCGATCATTACGGATTATCCTTAGCTCTCGGGACGGCGGATGTCACTCTTTGGGAGCTCGTGAACGCGTATAGAACGCTGGCGAACGACGGTTTGTTCGGCCTGCCCACCTTCGATCCTGAAGAGGCGGCTTTGAACGGTCAGTTCTGGAAAGAAGGAGAAACGGATCGTTTTCGTAGGATTTATCAGCAGGACGCAGTATTATCCGTAAAGAAGGTATTGTCCTCGCGAGAAGATCGGGCTCCTACTTTCGGTTGGGAAAATCATCTTTCGACCCGATTCTTTACGTTCGTTAAAACCGGAACTTCTCAGGACATGCGAGACAACTGGTGCATCGGTTCCAGCGGGGATTATACGGTAGGCGTGTGGATGGGAAATATGAGCGGAGAACCTATGCACGATGTCAGCGGGGTGACCGGGGCCGCACCGCTTTGGAAGGAGATCATTACCATTTTGGAGGAAGGGAGACCTTCTATTCTTGCCCAAAATACAGTTCCTAACTCGAAACCTTCGCTTCCGATCCCTTCCGTCCGCGGAGGCGGCAGTGTACGGATTCGCTATCCGGAATCCGGAAATCTGTTCGCTTTGGATCCGGAAATTCCGGAAGAAAACGAACGGATCCGTTTCGAAGCAGGACCTACAACTTTGCCTCTGGAATGGATTTTGAACGGAGCCAGTTTAGGTACGTTCGAAGGGAATTCTTACGATTGGAAACCGAAACGCGGAAAATTCCTGCTCTCGGTCCGCATTCCGGGCGGCGCCATTTTGGATACGGTTGCCTTTCAGGTAAGATAAATCGCGTACGAAATTCTCTTTTAGAAAGCGGCCGGGCGTCCAATGTAGGTACAGGAAAACATCTCCATGATTCAAGATCAAACTTCCTCCGAAACCTACCTTCTCTCAGAGACACTTGAGGAGGCGGTGAAAGTTTCGGAAATCACTTCCCGTCCGCTCCTACTGAAAGGGGAACCTGGGACGGGAAAATCCCTTTTGGCAGAATACCTCGCGCAGAAGACGAATCGTCCTTTGTTCACTTGGCATGTTAAGTCCACCTCCCAAGCGAAGGAAGGTCTGTATTTTTACGATGCTGTCTCCCGCTTGAACGATTCCCGGTTTGCCGAGGATACCGACAAGGTAAAGAGAATCGAAAATTATATCCGGCTCGGCGCTCTCGGACAGGCCTTCGATTCTCCGGTTCCTTCCGTGGTCTTGATCGACGAGATCGATAAGGCAGACATCGAATTTCCGAACGACCTTCTTTTGGAATTGGACAGGATGGAGTTTTCGATCCAGGAAACCGGCCGAGTCGTCAAAGCAAAGATACGCCCCTTGACAATCATCACCTCGAACAACGAAAAGGAATTACCGGCCGCGTTCCTAAGAAGGTGTATTTTTCATTATATCGATTTTCCCGAACCCTCCTTTATGAGCGATATTGTTAAATCACATTTTCCTAAAATAGATACGGAACTTATAAAGCGAGCCTTGGAGGCTTTTTACGTGATTCGAAGGATGGACGATATGAAGAAAAAGCCGGGGACCAGCGAACTCTTGGATTGGATTCAGATTTTAGTCCATATGGGAGCCGACCTTTCCGCCGAGGAAAAGATTCCGTATCTAGGAGCCTTGGTAAAGAACGAAGAGGACTTACGTCTTTTCCGTTAGGAGTTCCGCTTGTTTTTTCCTTTCTTTTATAAGCTGAAAGTAGCCGGACTTCCGGTCTCTACGATAGAGCTTTTGGATTTCCTAAAGGCAGTAGACGGGCTGACGGGTACCAAGCCGTATTTGAGTTTGGAGGAATTTTACAGGGTTTCGCGTCTTTGCTTGGTCAAAGACCTGCGGCATTATGATACCTTCGATCAGGTGTTTTCGGAATTATTCGGAGATCGCGGTGTATTTCGAGATTCTTTGAGACAGGAAATTCTGGAATGGCTTTCCAAAATATTCGAGAACCCGAACAAGCTTCCTCCGAGTCTGGTTCCCCCCGAAAAACTTTGGGAGGAATTTCTGGACCGATTGAAGAACCAAAAAGGGGAACATCACGGTGGGAACCGATGGATCGGCACCGGAGGTTCTTCCCCGTTCGGTCACGGAGGCGTAAATCCTCAAGGAGTGAGGATCGGCGGCCAAGGCGGAGTACGTTCTGCGGTATTCCAGGCGATGGAACGCAGATACAAGGACTACCGAACGGACGAACAATTGGATGTGAGACAGCTCAAGGTGGCGTTGAAGAGGCTCCGCAATCTACGAAAAGACGGGGTTCCGCAATTTCACCTTCCCAAGACAGTGGACGCTACTTGCAGGAATGCCGGGGACATGGAATTGGTCTTCGATCGGATGCGGAAAAACGGGATCAAGGTTCTGCTTCTTATGGACACCGGCGGGAGTATGACTCCTTACGCGGACCGTGTGAGCAAACTATTCTCCGCCGGTCATCAGATGAATCATTTCAAGGAGTTCAACTATTATTATTTCCATAATTCGATTTACGATTGTGTTTATCCGAAAGGAGATTTGAGATTTCCGATTTCCCTGAAATCCGTATTCAAGAAGCATAAGGAGGACACGAAGGTGATTCTTGTGGGCGACGCTAGTATGGCGCCGTACGAATTATTGGATCCGGCTTACGGCTTTTATCACTCCAGGTTTCGAAACGACCACAGATTACCGGAGGATCCGAAATCGGGTCTGGACAGTTTTCAAAGGATCAAAAATCATTTTCGGGACAGTATCTGGGTGAATCCCGAACCGAAGAGGTATTGGGACGCGCCTACCGTCTATGAAATCAGGAAAGTATTTCCCATGTTTTTTCTAAGTATAGACGGGATAGAAGCTGGGATCCGTAAATTGTTGAACCAGCAATAGGCCCCGATATACGTTGTCATGTACGCGGTCCTGAATTCGCTCGTTCGTAGATTCGATTCGTCGTTGCAAAATAAATTCCCTTTTTCAGACTGTTCGGGGATGAAAAGAATCGATATTCACTTTCGTATTTTTGCGTTCATTCCTTTCCTTTTTTGCAGTTGCGCTTCTCTCTTTGTGGACGGCAAGCCTCCCTCCGATCTGAACGATCTGAAATATAAGTATACGTTCAGTTTCGAAGAGAAGAAGAATCGACCCACGGAGATCTTCTATCGTTTTCACGAAAACCTTGCCGGTCTTTACCAAGATTTTGCCCGAAAAGAACACCTCAGTTTTTCCGTTGCGGATAACAAAATCGTTAACGGATCGATGATTACGAATACGGAAGAATCCGGCGGGCAATGGATCCAACATCAGTATAAAGTCAGTATCGATCGAAAAAAAGGATTTATAGAATGGGTATCTCCCGAGTCCGTCGTACTGATCAAAAGATGGAATCTTGAAATGAAAGTGGCCACCATTCTGCGCTTTTACGTTTCTAAAAATTCGATCCGAGAGGAATTGACGATTGCATTCGGGAGCGAGCGGGACTATAAAGCGGCTTTATCCGAAAAATCGGATGAAATCTGGAGAAAACACAACCAACGGGAAATGGAGAATGCATTCTTGATCGCGGATTATTTAGTTACTTCGGGGCAAATTTACAAAAACCCGGCGGAATGGAATATTCATCCTCTTCGTGAAAGGATTCGATAAGCGAGCACCGCCGGGTTTTCGTTAGCTGCTCGTAACGCAATCGGTCTTAGGGTTTCAATAAAAAGGAGAATTCGATCTCCACTTCTTCCTTTGCTTTGACGA
The DNA here is from genome assembly GCF_004769195.1 of Leptospira fletcheri. Taxonomy (NCBI): domain Bacteria; kingdom Pseudomonadati; phylum Spirochaetota; class Leptospiria; order Leptospirales; family Leptospiraceae; genus Leptospira; species Leptospira fletcheri. The sequence goes on along the minus strand of NZ_RQET01000001.1, from coordinate 25,853 downwards.
ACAGAACACCCGGCGGATCCACGTTGAATTCCTTCATCTTGATCTGGAATTTTCCGGAAACTTCTATCTGACCATCCCCCTTATTCAGCACGGAAACTTTCGTTTTGATCTGTTTTGTGACTCCGTTTATGGTCAGGTTCCCAGTGACGTTCCAACCTCCTTCGATCGGATCGATGGAAGTGGAGGTAAAGCTTACATTCTCTTGCTCCGGGTAACCTAAACTTTCCAGAATATGCGAATCTCGGTTCGGATCTCCGGATTGAAAATCCTTTAAGGGAGCCTCGATCTTCACCGACTTCGGAATCTGCACACCGATTCCCCCGGTGAAATAGGTTGCCGGAGTCACGTTTACGGTTTTGCAGATTCCGTTCACCGTTTTGAAGGGATGGACCACCGTGAATTTCAGGTTCCTTTCTGAGATCTTCAGATCCTCGGCTCTTAAAGCTGCGGAGAACAAAAATACGAAGCTGATAAGAATCGAAAAAGATAGGGTTCGTTTCATGAGTTTTCCTTAAAAGTAAAAAGTAGCAATCGATATCGTTAATGCTGCAAATCCTGTCCAGCCCACCGCTTCCATCCTATGAGCAGCGCCAGGTCCTTGTTTCGGAATTTCCTGTCCGAGAAACGGCAAGGCCAACATTGCGGGCAAATGGATCCAAATCATTGCCTTATGAGTGAAGATTGTGGTGAGACCCGGTTCGCGTACTAAAGTATTGCTCGGTGCCAGAAATGCAAAGCCTGCCGTGAGGGCGTATAGTGTGAAGGTAGTTCCCGCCAGTGCTTTGTGGGTGCTTCCGCCAGGATCTCCATCCCAAGGAGATGCGTGCAGGATCAGATTGTATGCCAAAAAATTTTGTTGAGGATTGGAGAGAAGCACGAAATCCGCTAAGGGCTGGTATTCTCGATGCAGATGAGAGAGAGATCGTTCTCCCGCCAAATTCGTTGCGAGCCAAGAAGCCCAGGTTAAAAATCCCAAAGTCTGGTGCCAATTCAGTAGACTCCGGCGGAACTCGAGACGTTCTCGGTCTTTTTTCTTGGAGGAGGAATCGGAAGGAGTCTCCAAGCGAATCGAAGATTCTTCATTACGGAACGAAGGGGAATAATTTCGGTAATCCGGAGTCAGCGAATTCCCTCCGGTGAAGGCGAACGGATCGAAGGAGTAAGGGGAATTGGAAGAATACGATTGGCTGAAAAGAGGAAAAGCTGTCAATAAGAGAGCCGGGAGGAAAAGAAGCCGTTTCATTTTTATCACTTCCCTTCATATTGCCGGTTTGGGAGTAAGATGAAAAGTAAAAAAACAAAAAGGGAATGAAGGATAAATAAATCGGTGAGAACTTCGTGTCCGACTGAATTTTCGGGATGTAGCTATTTCTCTTTTAAGTACGATTCGGAGAATCGAAATCAATTTCTACGGGATTTGAGAAAGAACGGAAGCACTGCCATTTTAGGATATACCGTTTTCAACCAGCGGTTTGCTTCCCGGAAATATTCGAATTCCCTTTCCTTTTTTTTGAATTCGGGGCCGTGTATTATATTTCTGCTCTTCCATCTTAGCACAGGGTAAAGGTGATGTAGGATTTCATGATGAACGATATGATCGATCACGAATTCCGGAACTTCCGGGCGATCTAACACGGGGCTGATCCGCACCGTTTTCGTTTCCCTATCGTAGGTGCCGAGTCTTCTTTTTCCCATACGTGGAGACCACTCGATCCGCATTCCTTCTAGATCGTCCTGTTCGAAATATAAGGAACGGATTCGCGAGAAAATTCTTTCTAGATCGTAGTGTTTTCCCCGGGGAGAATAGATTTTGGTCCGACGCGGCTTGTAGGATTGTCCGTTCAGATAGTTCTGCACGGATTCTTTCCAATCGGAATTCTCCGCCCGACCTAGAATCCTGGAAATCAGAAGTTTGGCTAAACTTTCCGCTGTGGCTTGGTCGGCCGCCAGGAAGGATTCGTGGATCTTTCCAAATAGGGTACCTTTTTTCCAAAGGAGAGAACTGCCTCCGTTTCGGTAGGGATAAAATTTCAGCTCCACTTTTTTGATTTGGGGAGCGGACCTTCCGGAAAATTTCGATAGGGAAATCCAGGTTTCGTAAAGTAGAGTATTCCAATCCACGGCACCGTTCATTCTTTAAGATCCGAAAAAATCCCTGATTCTTTTAACGGTCTCGCTTTCCGGCGATCCAGTCCCGGAAAGATTTTGAAGTCCAGGAGGACCACCGGAGGTTTTTTTTCCGTCGTAAAAACGTTTGTCGAGTACTTTGTCCGGTTCTTTCAGCTCTTCGATAAAACGGGAAACGCGGTTGAACGTATTTCCTCCTCGAGAGAGGGAGGTTTGAGGGTAGGTGAGAAGAAGATTTTTTCTCGCACGGGTAATTCCCACATAGAACAATCTTCTTTCTTCCTCTATATTTTTTTCCCCTTTTCCGGAGGGAAAAGAGCCTTCCGTTACGTTCAGTAAAAATACCGTATCGAATTCCAGCCCTTTCGCGGAATGGATCGTGGAAAGCACTAGTATTCCTTCTTCTTCGTCTTCCGGAGTCAGTTTTTCCAGACTACGCGTCGGGCCGTCCAGGCTCATTTCCACTAGAAATTCGTGAAGGGTTTCGTATCTCTGGGACAGAGTGAGAAACGAATTCAGATCCTCGAATCTTCGTTTCGGATCGTCGTATTTCTTTTCCAAAAGAGGTTTATAAAATTCTAAGAATCTTTCCAACGTGGAGATCAGGTTCCCTTCCGAGGAAAGCAAGCTAGAGAGTTTTTCCAGGGCTGTAGTCGTAGATTTTTGGCGCTCCAATACGGCGGCGAGATTTCCGGAAAGGATTTTCAATTCGCTTAATAGGACTTTGGCCTTTGCAGGTCCGATACCGGATAAAAGCAACAGAACCCGCAGCCAAGACACAGAGTCCATCGGGTTTTCCCTGATCCTAAGGAGTGCAAGGAAATCCTTTGCATGCGCGCTCTCTACGAATTTTTTTCCTCCGAATTTTTGGTAGGGAATGTTTCTGGAATTCAGAACCAATTCGAGTTGGTTGGAATTCCAACCGGAGCGGAAAAGTACCGCCATCTCGGAGAACAGGATTCCTTCCTCTCTTCTTTCCAGAATCCGGTCCGCGATTCCTTCGGCCTCTTCCAGCTCGTCGGAGAAACCCAATAGCATGGGTTTTTGATGGTCCTCGTTTTTGGTATAAAGGTATTTTTCGTATTTCTCGGAGAAATTGAGCAGCACTCCGTTCGCTAAATTTAAAACGGAAGGGGTGCTTCTATAATTTCTTTCCAGATAAATCGTCTTAGCGTTCGGAAAAATCTTCGGAAAATCGAAGATCCCTTTGACGTTCGCTCCACGAAACGAATAGATACTTTGCGCATCATCACCTACCACGAATATGTTTTCGTGCTCGGAAGCGAGCAGACAGGCAATGTGCGCCTGTAATTTATTGGCGTCCTGGTATTCGTCTACCATCACGTATTTGTACTGTTCGGACAGCTTTTTGCGAACGGTATCGTGCTCCGACAATAATTCCCTTACGAAAAGCAAGAGGTCGTCGTAATCGAGCAAGGACCTTTCCTTCTTATAAGATGCGTAGTCCTGGAATATCTTCTGAATGGAAGGTTCTTGGTCTAGGAATTTGGGATATTCCGATTTTAGAATGTCTTTGAGTTCTCGTCCCGTGTTGATAAAAGAGGAATAAACGGTTGCAAGAGTTTCGTTGGCGGGAAATCGGTTTTTTTGGTTCGCGTATTCTCCCTCCGAGCGGACGAACTGGAATACGTCCGAAGCATCCGTCTCGTCCAGTATGGAAAATTGCGGGGAAAACCCGAGAACGGGAGCGTACTTTCGAAGGACATGAGCCGAGAAGGAATGGAAGGTTCCGGCGTGGACTTTGGAGCATCGGCTGTCCAGCAGAGCTACGGCCCTTGTGGACATTTCACGTGCCGCTTTCCTCGTAAAAGTCAATAAAAGGATGTTTTCCGCCGGGACTCCAAGGGAAACCAGCTTGGCCAAACGATGGACTAGAGTTTTGGTCTTTCCCGTTCCTGCGCCTGCAACGAGAAGCACCGGACCTTCGGTGGCTTCTATGGCTTCTTTCTGTTTTTCGTTCAGTTCTTCCGGGGCGGTCATGGACGAATTAATGGTGGTGGTGTCCCCCCTCGCCATGAACGTGCCCGTGTGTCACCTCTTCGTCCGTTGCCTCTCTGGTATTTATGATCTGCACGTCAAAGACAAGATCCACTCCAGCCAGAGGATGGTTTCCATCCACGATAATGCTTTCCCCTTTGATTTCGGTGATCGTATACACCGTATCGGGTTCATCCGTCTGGAACATCATTCCGACGGTAAGCTCTTCGTCCTGCGGGAATTGGCTTTTGGGGACGTCGAAGATCAATTCCGCATTCTTCTTTCCGTAGCCTTTGTCCGCATCCACAGAAATGACCTTCTTATCTCCGGCCTTGAGATGTTTGATTTCTTCCTCCAGACCCGCGATGATTTGGCCTACGCCTTCCAAATAGGAAAGGGGATGACTTCCTTCCGAAGAATCGATTAGATTGCCTTGCTTGTCTTTTAATGTATAGTGAAACGTAACGACTCTTGGATTCATGAGATTGGAAGCTCCAGTTTAGGGGGGTTCCCCGGGATTCGGGATAGGAAGGAAAGTTTCCACTACCGTCTAAACGGTAGTTTATTCCTAGACGGTGTCGGGACAATCAGATTTTTTACCGGCGGTCAAAAGTCGTAGGAAATTTCCACACCGAAGTTTTCAAATTCCTTGATGAATTGCTCCACTCGGTTCGCCAAAAAAAACCAAGAATCACGATGGATGATGTCTTCCAAATAATTCAGGAAGCGACCGGAGTTGCTGCTGGCGAAAGCGGCATCATCCGTGTAATTCAAAAGTATGGTAAAGGAAAGACAGCGCAGTACCCGGTCTTGTGCGGGTAATTCCCGCAGGGCGGGTAGCTTTGGTTCCTGCAGAAGTAATCTTACTTTGGAATTGCCTTCCGTGACGTACAGGTTGTAGTCTACGGAATTAGGAACTCTTTCTGCCGAATAAACCTTCATTTTACCGACCTAATTTTTTTCTTCCTCTTCGGAAGGAGGGAAACTCGCGCGAGAATGCGACAAAAGCCGGTTCCTATTTAGGACTATCCGCGTAAAAAGTCAACGGTAAAGACTAAAAGTTTGCCGAGAGTGAGTCATAAAATGAAAATCGAATTCCGAAACAATTTACGATTTTCTTGTAAACTCCGTTGGGCTTTCGTCGTCTAAAGCTTTCTTCCGTATCATACCAAAATCGAATGTTTTTACTAATCTCTTCGCCTTAGTTCTGTTCGGTGCCGATTTTCGCCGCGGCAAGATATCCTTCTAACATGGCTCTCTTGGCGTCTATTCCGGAAGCGTCCTTGGCTCCTCCGATCAAATAGCTCGGAACATTCGGTCTCTCTTTTCGGAACGACTCATACAGGGAGACATCGCTGACTTGCCCCGCGCAAAGAATGATTGTATCACATTCTAACGTTTTGACTCCGTCTTTTTTGGTCTCGACGACTAATCCTTGGTCCGTCACTTCCTTGTAGACGAGAGAGGTATGGAACTCCACTCCTTTGGACTGCAGTTCCTGCAACAAGGCCCAAGAAGTGGTTTGGCCTAGGCCTGCTCCGACTTTTCCGTTCCTTCTGAGAATAGAAACTTTCCGTCCCGATTTTTCAGGAATGATATGCGCTTCCGTGTAGGATCCAACGTTGTATCTCCGGAAGTAGGTGGGGATGTCCGGATCTTTCTCCTCCGTCAAACGATGTGCCACGTCGACTCCGATGCCCCCGCCTCCGATGATCGCTACGGATTTTCCCGGACGGAAACTTCCGTTCAGGAATTCCACATAGCTAGCATGCGGTTTCTTATCTAGGCCTGGAAGTTTCAATTCCCTAGGAAGTACACCGGTGGCAAATATCACCGCGTCCGGTTTCAGTTCCTCCAAAAGGGCGAGGTTTGCACGAGTATTCAGGCGGATGTCTACTCCTAATTTAGGGAGTTCACTACGAAAGTAGCGGACGGTTTCGAAGAATTCGAATTTTCCGGGGATAGAGGCCGCCAAGTTCAACTGTCCCCCGAGTTTTTCCGAAGCTTCCAAGAGAATCACGGAATGTCCTCTAAGTGCGGCGACTCTGGCGGATTCCATTCCTCCCGGACCGGAACCTACGACGACGACCTTCTGTTTCCGGGCTTGGGGAAGTCGGCTCCAATCCAATTCGCGATTGGCTCCGGGATTTACTAGGCAGGATACCATCTCTTCCTTAAATGTATGATCCAAACATGCTTGGTTGCAGGCGACGCAAGTGTTTACTCTTTCCGTTTCGTTGGCGCGGATTTTGTTCACGATCTCGGGATCCGCTAGGAAGGGACGAGCCATACTTACTACGTCGGCTTCTCCGGAGGACAATACCTGAACGATGGTTTCTGGCATATTGATCCGGTTGGATGCGATAATGGGAATGCCAGGGACGGCTTGTTTGACCTTATGAGAAATTTTCGCCCAAGCTCCGCGGGGAACGAGCTGGGAAATCGTAGGTATCCTGGATTCGTGCCAGCCGATCCCTATGTTGAGTGCGTCCGCTCCTGCGGCTTTCAGTTCGTTTCCGAGTGCGGCCACTTCTTCAAACGTGGGATTTCCGGGAATCAGGTCGATTCCGGACATCCTTACGATTACCGGAAATCCAGGTCCTACCTGTTTCCGCACTTCCTTCATGATTTCGACGGCGAACCGGCGTCTATTTTCGGGAGATCCGCCGAATTCGTCCGTTCTCTTGTTCGTCACTTCGGAAAAGAATTGGTTTACCAGATAACCTTCGGAAGACATGATTTCCACCGCTCGGAAGCCGATCTGTTTCGCTCTCAAAGCGGAACTCCCGAAATCACGGATCGTTCTCCACGCATCTTCCGTAGTGAGCTCTTTGGGAACGAATCGGTTGATCGGAGCCCGGATGGCGGAAGGCGCCACCAATTCGCGAAGGTAAGCGTATCTTCCGGCATGGAAGAGTTGTGCGCAAAAAATTCCCATGGGTTTCAGGGCGCTTGCCACTAGTTCGAGTTCTTTGCAGTCCTCTTCTTTTTGGAAATCGAAAAAGATATTCGATCCTTTGCCTTCTTGGTTTACGGCGATTCCGCCGGTGGTGATGAGTCCGACTCCGCCTTCAAAGCGCTTTCCGTAAAATGCGGTCATCCTGTCCGCGGTGGCAGGCAACCCTTCCAATCCGAGGTGCATGGACCCCATAATGATACGGTTCGGTAAGCTTTCAGATCCGATTTGAATGGGTCGAAAAATGGAAGAAGTATCTAATGAGGACATAGATCGTACTGGCTCCTTGCCCGTTCTGAACAGAACGAGTGTTCTACTAAGTGAATGTTCGAGACGGAAAAAATTCCCGCAAGGGTTTTTTTCGGTTTTTTAGGGGTCTGAACGTTGTTCGTTTTGTGTTAGAACCTTCTGTAGGCGTCAGATCAAGATAGAGAAAATCTGTTTAAGGCGGAGATGTATGCTTGGGAACATGCTTCTATGATGTCGGTCGAACTTCCTTTGCCTACCACTCTTTCTCCGTCCTTTTCTAGGGTGACGGAGGCTTCCGCCAGCGCGTCCTGACCTTCCGTCACCGGAGAGATCACTAATCTGGAGAGTTGGGCGTCGGAAATCGTCGCCTTTTGGATCGCTTTGAAGATACAATCCACCGGGCCGTCTCCCGTCGCGGATTCCTCTTTCGTTTTTCCCTGGATGGAGATACGGATGCTCGCTGTGGGAGTGCTCTTCGTACCAGTAGTTACATGAAAACTTTCTAATACGTATTTGTCCTCGGCGGATTTTCTGGATTCGTCCGCAAATAGAGCTCGGATATCTTCGTCGAAGACTTCCTTTTTGCGGTCCGCGATCTCGAGAAAACGTTGGTAAGCGGCCTCTAACTCCTCGGCTTGCGGAGAAAAACCTAAGCGAACGATCCGATCTTTGAAGCCGGCTCTTCCGCTGTGCCTACCTAGGACCATCCTATTGGAATGGATTCCTACGGATTCCGGGGTCATGATCTCATAGGTCTCCCGATTTTTCAATACTCCGTCCTGGTGGATTCCGGATTCGTGAGCGAATGCGTTTGCGCCTACGATAGCCTTGTTCGGTTGGACCACCATTCCGGTGATGGTCTTGACCAGATACGATGCTTTTGCGATCTCTTCCGTTTTGATTCTGGTCTGTACTCCGAAGGTATCCTTTCTGGTTCGCAAGGACATGACGACTTCTTCCATTGCGGTATTTCCCGCTCTTTCTCCGATTCCGTTTACCGTGCATTCCACTTGGCGGGCGCCGTTTCGAATGGCCGCTAAACTGTTCGCGGTTGCGAGTCCTAAGTCATTGTGACAATGGGCGGAAAAGATCGCTTTGTTCGATCCCGCAACCTTGGAAATGAGAAAGGAAAATAGTTCCCCATACTCGTATGGAGTCGTGTATCCCACCGTATCAGGGATATTAACGGTCGTTGCCCCCGCTTCGATCACAGCTTCGCAGAGTTCGCGCAAGAACTCTCGCTCCGATCGAGTCGCGTCTTCGGGAGAAAATTCCACGTCTTCCACGAACTCCTTACAAATGCGGACCGCTTCCACCGCCATCTTTAGTACTTCGGAGGGCTCTTTGCCTAACTTGTACTTCATGTGGATAGGTGAAGAGGCTAGGAAGGTGTGAATCCGTTTTTTCTTTGCAGGAAGAATCGCTTTGGCGGCCGCTTCTATGTCTCCACGTACCGCCCGAGCCAAGGCTGCGATCGTAGGACCTTCTACTTCTCTGGAAATTCTTTCGACTGCCTGGAATTGAACGGGGGAGGAAACCGGGAATCCCGCTTCGATCACGTCCACATTCATCTGAGCGAGATGCAATGCGATTTCGATTTTCTCGTTTTCGCTCATTGCGGCGCCGGGGCATTGTTCTCCGTCCCTGAGAGTTGTGTCGAAAATCCGTACGTAGTCCAAATCTGGGTTCATGCCTGCTCGATTCCTAAGTTCCAAAATTCCCGCACAAATCCAGACGTAAACCGAATAATCGATAGGAAAAGCCCAGCAATTCTATTTCCTTAGACGAAAAACGACTTATGGATGGACCGCAATTCTTCGCCTCCTGCCTGTTCTCTACGGATTGTATCCTAGCGGCGTCATTGTACGCGGAATTGTTCCAAGGGAGAGTTTTGCGTTCTTCTCCCGGACATTCGGAAATCCTCTTTTCCGAAACGAAACGAGTGATTTTCAGCCGTGCGTCCGAAGAGTGTCCGGTGTTTCCCGGCACGTTAGTCTGGAGGATCGATCCAGGGAAAGCTCCGGCTTTTTCGGATCTTCTTTTGAAAAGCGGCTTTTTTCAGGAAAGCGTCGGGTCACGGTACGATTCCTTTTTGGATCCCTGGGGGAATCGGATCTGGTTGTATTTTTTAGAGTAATCAGAGGAGTCGCTTAACCGGGATAGGGTTGGCTGTCTTCTCTTCCTTCCAAAAGAGCCTGTTCCACTAATTTATGAGCTTCTTCTCCCAAATACCGTTCTATGACGGAATGGGAGAGATAAATGATCGGAGTAATCGCGATCGCAATCACCATCTTGTACACGAAGTTCGTGGAAGAAATCGAGTTTAAGACTCCGAATTCGTATTGCCCCCAATAAGCGACAAAGATCACGACATAAGAATCCAGCAATTGGGAAACGATGGTGGAGCCAGTAGCTCGGAGCCAGATAAAACGATTTTTGGTTTTTTTTCGGATCAGGTGAAAGATTTGGATATCGATCAATTGTCCGATCAGATAGGCGATTACGGAACCGGCGATCACCTGTCCGGTATTCGTAAAAACCGTGTGAAAGGAAGGATCGTCGACGGGGGAGTTTCCCACCGCAGGTATATTCATGTCGATTTGCAGCAGGAAATAAGCCAGCACGATCATCACCATTCCGACTAAGGTAAGGTAACGGACGCCTCTTCTTCCATAGTATTCGTTGAGAAGATCCGTAACGATAAACGTTACCGGAAACGGGATCACTCCTATCGTCATCGTAAATCCGAAAGCCTGGATCCATTTGGAGCCGGTCACTTCCGCCATCAAGAGAAAGGTCAGGAAGAGGGCGCTCAGGGCAAAGTAGAGTTTGAACGGCTTATGGAAATGCATCGAAGGAAATTTTTTCCCGATCGAAGGACTGTCAATCAAAGAACCTTCCGGTTTTGGACAAAGATTTGACTTCTCACCGGGTAAAGAATCACTGGAAAGCAGTCGGTGCTTTATTTTTTGCCTCCGAGATTCGATAAATACATAGAGCTCAAATGAAATCCTACGAAGAAGCCCATACACCCGAGGAACTCAATCGTCCCGTCCCATATCTACCCAAGAAAACCTCCGGCTGGCAAACCCTGTTTGTCAGCGTTCTTTGGTTCTGCTTATCCGGAGTTTCCTTCTATTTAGGGGTACAGGCTTTAAAGGCCCAACATTCCGAAAAGAACGAGAATGTGGTCGCCGCAGACCAAGGGAAGCCCCTGCAGTTGGCGAATCCGAGTTTGAAATCTTCCTTATCCGATCTTGGCCTCTGGGACTCTTTGGGAAAATGGTGGAATTCTACCGAGCTGTTTCCGACCCAAGGCTCGAAAGAAACAGGAGTTTCCTCCGGAAACGAGTCGAAATCTCCTCTTCCTCAAAACGATGACGAAGTATCCTTTCGTGCTTCCACTTGGTTTTCGGACTATGAGGCGATGAAGAAAACCGTCCATCTTTACAATGAAATCCACCCTTTTATCTACGGTTTCAAAGGTAGAACGACGAATAACGGAGATCTGTACTCCTTATGGGGTGCCTCCCAAAAGCACGCTCGGGTCGCGGAACTACGCAGCCTGAATCCTAGAGTGAAGATCATTCCGACGATTTTCCGTTGGGAAAATAAGAACGAGAAGATCTCCGAAAATATCGGAATGAACGGTCGGAACGATATCAGGGACAGACATATCCAGAATATACTCTACGAAGTGGATACGTACGGTTTCGACGGGATAGACATCGACTACGAAGGGATGTCCTGTGAGAAAAAGGAAAAATTCGAAGAGTTCATCGTAATTCTTTCCAAAGAGATTCACAAACGGGGAAAAATCCTTTCCGTTGCCGTTCACCCTAAGACCTCCGCAAAAAAGAGCGGCCTCAAAGTTTGCAAGGGACTGAACGAAAAGATCAACATGGATTTCGCCGAAAACTGGCGCGGTCCTATGACTCACGATTATGCTTTCCTAGCGAAACATGCGGATCGGATCAAAGTGATGGCCTACGAATTGCATCCTAGAAAATACCGCAATCCGGGGCCGGGACCCCAAGCTCCGAACGTATGGATCCGGAACATCATCGAATACGCTAAAGAAAGGGTTCCCGCTAAAAAGCTATATATGGCGATTCCGACGTACGGTTACGACTGGGCCCTAAATTGCAATGCTAAGATCAAATCCGTTTATTGGTCCGACGCGTTGCGGCGCCAACAGATAGGCGTGACCCGTCAGCCTACCAATATCGATAAAGTGCTTGCAGAGAGCAAAAATTCCAATTCCTGGACCAATCTTTCCCGCTTTAGTTGGGTTCATGAAGGAAAAACCTACGAGGATCCCAGCATCTGGTATCATTCGGAAGGATGCGATCGCGTAGCCTTCTTTATGAACCGTAAGGCTTTCGAAGAGAAGATGACCTTATTGCGTTCGTACGATCTCGGCGGATTTTCTTTTTGGCAACTTTTGTCCGATAACGACCCCGGAATCAGTACGTATCTGGAACTATTAGTCACGAATAAATTGCCTCCTGTTCCTAAGGCACAAACCAAACCGAAGAACCCGGACGTCAAGCAGACGGCTCCGGAGGACAATCAGGATCAGGAAGAAGCGAAAAATAACCAGGACCTTGTCAAAAAGTAAGGAAACAAAAATCTCCGAAGATCCCTCCGAAGCTGCAGAGGTTCTCCAAAGAGGAGGGATCGTCCTTTTCCCCACCGAAACGGTATACGGGATCGGCGCCGATTCCAGAAACGCCGAAGCTTGTTTACGGATTTATAAAATTAAAAACCGCCCGACGGATAACCCGTTGATCGTACATCTTGCGGACACGGATTCCATCGCAGGGATCGCTCGTATGAATCCTGGCGCCTTGATATTGGCCGGAGAATTTCTCCCAGGGCCTCTCACGATGATCCTGAAAAAATCGGATCCGAAAGTCTATTCGACCGGATTGGACACGATCGGCGTCCGGGTTCCGAGTCACGGAGCCGCGCATAGGATGCTTTCCGCATTTGGAGGTCCGGTTTCGGCCCCTTCCGCGAATGTTTCCGGGAGACCTTCGATTACGAGAATGGAGGACGCGATCCAAGAGTTTGCAGGGGAGGTGGATCTGATCCTAAAAGGAGAAGATCCTAAAATAGGATTGGAATCTACCGTAGTGGACCTTTCCACGGAACCTCCCAAACTGCTTCGTCCAGGAGCGTATGAATTTTCGGAATTGAGTCGTTTTTTACCGGATCTCGTTTTAGCGGAACCCTTGGGTTCCGGAGAAAAACCGGCGAGTCCGGGAATGAAATACAGACATTACGCGCCCGATTGCAGGATTTTTCTGGCTACAGGCATGGAAACTCCGAGTTCCGACTCGGCTGCCATCGGAATCGGGATCGAAACGTCCGGCTGGGCATATGCAATTTCCGTTAAAAACAATTCGGAATATATGAGGGAATTATATTCCTTCTTCCGAGATTGCGATGCGAAAGGAATCCAAGCTGCGTTCTGTTTTCAGCCGTTGTTCGAACCGGGAAGGGACGCGCTTTTAAACCGTATCACTAAGGCGGCAGCGGCGAGTTAATTAACGTTTTGCTAATTTTTCCGCCAATTCCGAAAAGTAATGCGGTCCTTCGTCTCGTAATTTTTCCAAAGAGTCGAAATCGGGAAGGCCCAGAGTTCGGAGGGATAGGCTAGGCTTTAATTCCTGGATGAGGTCCTTCCAACTATAGGTTCCGGGGAGATATCTCACTTCCACTTTTGTCAAATCCAATTTCTCTTTGATTCGGTCCAGCGTTTCCAGGAAGGAGGAACAGGAGTCCAGATAGCCACCCTGTAAGAAACGCGTTCCCAAGAAGACCCTGCCTTCTCCCCATTTCGATTCTAATTCTTCTTTCGTGGTCTTTCTAGCCGAAGTGACTCGGGAATAAAACAGATCTCTCGAACGGGAAACTTCCTTTTTGAGGAATGCCGCCGATTTCGGTCCTAATTTTCCGTATTCGGAAAGGATGTCCCGGTAAGGATAAAACGCGATTCTTTCCTTCTTTACGCCTAGTTTATCGTATAAACCCTTTAGATCGAATCGAAGCATGACTGCTCCGATGGAACCTACGACGGAATAGGGCGAAGCATGGATTTCTTCTCCTCCGCAGGCCAGGTAGTAGCCGCCGGAAGCCGCCACGTTGAGAACATAGGTGAAAACGGGTTTTTTTTCCGAAAGCTTTCTAATTTCACGATAGATGAGTTCGGAAACCAACGCCGACCCTCCCGGAGAATTCATTTCCAGCACGACCGCAGCGACCTTCGGATCTTCCCGTAATTCTTTTAACAAATTCTGATAATATCTATAGGAGACCTGTCTGGATCGGAATTCTTCCTCTCTTCCCAGATCGGGTAGGATATTTCCTTGTACGGGGAGAATCGTGACGATGGGATAGGATTTCGAAATCGGAGAGAATCTTACGAGCTTGGAGTGTAATCTCAGTCCTTTGTCCGTGAGTTTTTTGTAGTTCGGTTTTTCCGGCTTTCCTTCCTTTTCGTTCAGATAATCTTCGTAGAGATAATTCTCCCGGAATTCGTCCTCTTCCATAAGTGCCGTCAGGAAATTCTTTTCCAAAAGAGATTCGGAGCTCAAGATCGGTTGCTCCAAGATGGAAAGAGAAAGTCCGGAAGTGGAAGTGAAACTTTCCTCCAAAAATTCCCTTTGGTCTTTCAGTAAATTTTCCAGGTTTTTTCGAGCCGGAGCGGAAAAGGAAGAACGTTGGAACGTTTCTCCGAAGGATTTAAAAGCTCCGCTCGCATAGGTTTCCACTCCCACTCCGACTTTTTTTGCAGTATTGCCGAAGAAATACGCCTCCGCGGAAGGAAGGGTGGGAAAGAACTCGGATGCGGAACTGGAATATCTCTCTTTGCAATAGGAAAGTAATAAAAGGGATTTTGTTCCTCCGCCGAGGGAATACCCTGCGGTCGTGATCCCTTTCTCGTTTAGGGCCTGGATGGATTTGCAGAGATTCCAAGTTTCTCCATAACCGTATTCCGGAGCTTCGAACAGAAAGGATACCTTTTGCAATCCCGGGACGACGGAAAGAGCGCGGATCCAAAGGAGAAAATCCACGAAGAAAGGTTCTTCTCCGCCGGATACGAGCATCCTTACGAACCAGGATTTTCTTTCATAAGAGAAGGAAGAGGGAACCTCCAAAAAGAAATGATTCCCGTTTCGAAATCGGAAAAGAACCAGTCTCCAGAATTGTAATAGAAGTCGGATCGGTAAAAAAACGAATGAAACGATGGAGAAAAACATGGGCGCTTCCTTTTGCCGACCAATGTATTTTCCGTGCGAAAGTAGAAAACGGATTTTTGTCCGTGGAAAACCGCTTTTCAGTCTAAGGTTCGAGAATTTCTCTGAACACGAAGAGGGTACTAGTTTGGACCATATCCGGATTCGAGGTGCGAGGGAACACAACTTAAAGGACGTCAGTTTAGACATTCCAAGGGACAAGCTAGTGGTAGTCACCGGTCTGTCCGGATCCGGAAAATCCTCTTTAGCTTTCGATACCATCTATGCGGAAGGGCAAAGGAGGTACGTGGAAAGTCTTTCCGCATACGCTCGGCAATTTTTGGGTCAGATGGAAAAGCCGGATCTGGATCTGATCGAAGGACTGTCCCCCGCGATTTCCATCGAACAAAAGACGACCCACCGAAATCCTAGGTCCACGGTCGGGACGGTCACCGAAATCTACGATTATCTGAGACTTCTGTACGCAAGGATCGGAAAGCCTCATTGTCCGATCTGCGGTACTCCGATCCAATCCCTTTCGGTGGATCAGATCACAGAAAGAATCCTTTCCTACCCGGAGGGAACCAAGTTACAACTTCTCTCTCCGATCGTTTCCGGCAAAAAGGGAGAGCATAAGGATATTCTGGATAAGATCCGTAAGGATGGATTCAATCGAGTGCGGATTAACGGTGAGATTCGTACTTTAGACGAGGAGATCGTCTTTAAGAAAAGTTTTAAGGCCACGATAGAAATCGTGGTGGATCGACTCGTGATGAAGGACGGGATCCGTTCCAGATTGGCGGACTCGGTGGAAACCTCTCTCAAACAATCCGACGGAATTCTGATCGTGGACGACGGAAAGAAGGATCATATTTTTTCCCAAAAATTGTCCTGCCCGAACCACCCGGAGGAATCCCTTCCGGAACTTTCGCCTAGATTATTCTCTTTCAATTCTCCGTACGGAGCTTGCGAAACCTGCGACGGATTGGGAAGTCTCTTGGAATTCGACGAGGATCTTTTGGTAACGGATCCGGAACTCTCCTTGGTGGAGGGTTGCATCGAGGCTTGGGCGGGAGCAAAGAGCAATAGCTATTGGTTCTTGACCACCGTTCATTCCATGGCAAAGACATTGAAGTTCGATTACAATACTCCTTGGAAGAAGCTGCCAGAGAAAGTGAAAAAGACCGTACTTTACGGAGATCGTAACTTGAAGATAGATTACGATTTCAGAAAGGAGAATTCCCGCTATGAATTCAGCCGGGAATTCGAAGGAGTGATTCCAAATCTGAAACGAAGATACAAGGAATCCTCGGAAGCGAGAAGGCAGATGCTGGAAGGATATATGACGAACCACGCCTGTCCTTCCTGTAACGGGAAACGTCTGAAACCGGTGACGCTCGCCGTCAAGGTAGACGATTTGAGCATAGACGGATTTTCCGCCTTCAGTGTGGAAAAAGCGCTAACGTTCGTGAAATCGATGAAATTGAAAGGAAGCGAGGAAGTCATCGCCAAACCTATTTTGAAGGAGATCCAACAAAGGCTGACCTTTTTGAACGACGTCGGGGTCGGCTATCTCAGTTTGGAACGTTCCGCAGGTTCTTTATCCGGAGGGGAGGCGCAGAGGATACGGTTGGCGACTCAGATCGGCTCTCGGTTGCAGGGAGTGTTGTACATTTTGGACGAGCCTTCCATCGGCCTACACCAGAGGGACAATACGAAGCTTATCAACACTCTGAAAGATTTGCGGGACCTGGGAAATACCGTCCTCGTGGTGGAACACGATCAGGAAACCATGGAAGAGGCGGATTGGCTCATCGACATGGGACCGGGTGCGGGAGTCCACGGAGGTACAGTAGTATGCGCGGGACCTCCTACGGAAGTCGCTAAGAATAAGAATTCGTTAACCGGGAAATATCTTTCGGGAAAAGCGTTTGTTCCCGTTCCGGAATCGGTTCGTCCCGGAAACGGAAAGAAACTCAAGATCCAGGGAGCCAAAGAGAACAATCTGAAAAATGTCACTCTGGACATTCCTCTCGGAAAATTGGTGTTGGTTACGGGCGTTTCGGGTTCCGGAAAATCCACTCTGATCAACGATATCCTGTACAACGCGGCGGCCCACAAGGTGATGAAGATGCGCACCATCGCGGGGAAACACGAAAAAATCACCGGTCTGGAAGAGATAGACAAGATCATCAATATCGACCAATCTCCGATCGGAAGGACTCCTCGTTCGAATCCGGCGACGTATACAGGACTCTTTACGGTGGTTCGGGATATTTTTTCGGGTTTGGAGGATTCGAAGCTGAGAGGGTATAGCCCCGGGCGTTTCAGCTTTAATGTGAGCGGAGGAAGGTGTGAGACCTGCGAAGGCGACGGAATCCTAAAGATCGAAATGCACTTTTTGCCGGACGTGTATGTGACCTGCGATGTGTGCAAGGGAAAGAGATACAACCAGGAAACTCTGGAAGTGAAATACAAGGGAAAGAATATCTATGAGATTCTGGAAATGACGGTGGAAGATTCCGTCAAGTTTTTCGAGAACATTCCCGCGTTGAAAAGAAAACTCGAAACCCTGGACGAAGTGGGACTCGGTTACATCAAGTTGGGCCAACCTGCCACCACGTTCTCCGGCGGTGAGGCGCAAAGAATCAAGCTGGCGACGGAACTTTCCAAACGGCCTACCGGCAAGACCTTATATATTTTGGACGAACCGACGACGGGACTCCATTTCGAAGACGTTCGGAATTTGATGGTCGTGCTGCATACTCTTGTGGATCGAGGAAATTCCATGATCGTGATCGAGCACAATCTGGACGTGATCAAACAGGCGGACTGGATCATCGACATGGGGCCGGAGGGCGGGGAAGGCGGGGGACAAATCATTGCGGAAGGAACCCCTAAGGACGTGAGTAAAATCAAGGATTCGTTTACGGGCCAATATCTCCGGAAGGTTTTGGGTACGAACGGTAAAAAAGCCGGATAGTAGTGGACCCTTTCGTAAGCGTACGGCAATTGGGGTTCTTAAGAGCTTATGCAAAAACTCCTAGAGAAGCTATCCTCCTTTCCTAAGGGGGAATTTCGTTCTATATACAAACTATCCCTTCCGGAAATCGCGAATTCGGGTCTACTCGAAACGGTGTCAAAGGGGGGATTCCGGGAATTTCACAAAAAGCTAATTCTTCTTCCTGCCTTTCCTCACGGAATCGGGGTGGGTGTCGGGATCATGGCTCAGACGAACGTCGCGGGAAGGATTCTCCGTTTTGCTAGCGGTGCGGAACCCGGGAGAGAATCCTCTTCGGAAACCAGAGAACTCACGTCCCGTTTATTGCAAAGAATTTCCGGCGGTTTGGGAATCGTAGGCTTGGGGGTAAGCGAGCCAGGTTGGCTAGGAAAGATCAGCAATTTAAAATCCTCTTCCAGAAGATTGGAGGACGGTTCCTTCGAATTGGATTTTTTCAAAGGTTTCGTTACTAATGGGGCGGATTCGGAAGGATTTTTAGTAGTCGCGAAAGGCCAAGAGGTTCCTTGCGGGGTCTTTTTCGTTCCTCGGGATCAACCGGGTCTGGTAGTGGAAGAATTCCATTTGGATTTTGCGCAAGAGGCGACCCACTGCAAGATCAAGGGAGAAAAGATTCGTATCCCTGCACATTATTTATTGTTCGAGGACTATTCCAAAATCGGACCGGACGTACATCTCTCCGAAATGCTTTCCGCCGCGGTTCTCTTTTGCGGAGCGGTTCGTAAGATCGTGAGCGATTTGGGAGTTCGTTCCGATGCGAAGGATAGCTCGTACGTTTTGGGCAGACTTTGGGATCTGAGCGGACTTCTATTCTCGAAATGCCTGGAAATCTCCGACAGAAAAGACAAAGACCCTCTTTTTCGAATCGAGGAAATCCATCCCTACGGTTACGAGACCGTATTGGAGCTTTGCGGTTCCCTCTTGGATTCCCTGGACTTCCTGGACCGAAAAAAAGAATACCCCGATTTCGAGTTATTCTTCTCGATCCATCCGGCTAGAAGTCCCGTATATCTGAAGAATCGGATCCGCCAAACCAGAGAGTGGAGAAAGTTCGGAAGAATTTCCGATCAGTGATGGTGGTCCGGATGATCGTGGTTGTGGTGGCTGTGACCCCATTCCTCCGGCTTCATTTCCTGTAGGGTCTTAACCAGAATCCCGTCCAATTTTTCCGTTAATTTGGGTTCTTCGAGTTGTAGATAGATCTGCTCGAATTTCCATTCTTCGCGAAGCATGCTATACGCCTCTTCCACGATCTTTTTAGGATCGGATCCGGGATCGATTCCGAGACGGAAAGCGCAGGCTTGGATTCCCTTGGTTAGGCTCCAGCTATGGAAAGTCAGGACGCTGGTGACTCCGGAAACCGATAGGACATCGCGTCGGAGGTGGTCCCATTCTTCCGGATTCGGAGACGCCTCTAAAAGAATGAGCAAACTTTCTTTGAAGATGGATCCTGCCGATCTTATGATGAGTATCGAGAGAAGGATGCTGATGACCGGATCTATCCAATTCCAGTGAGTGTATCGGATCAGTACCGCTCCGAGGAGTACGGCGACTGTGGCGAGTAAGTCGCTTAATACGTGGAGATAAGCGGATCTGAGGTTGATATTGTCCCCCGCGACCCTTTTCAGGATTCCGACGGAGAGTAGATTGAACAGAATGGTACCTAGACTGAAGGCGAACATCAAGTCCGGCGAGACGACGGAGCCGGCGTGCAAGCGGTCCCAGGCTTCGAATAGGATGAACGCCGAGATTCCGAAGATCAAAATGGAGTTTAGAAAGGCCGCGATTACTTCCACCCGGAAATATCCAAAATTCATGGTTCGATTCGGTTTGCGGTCGGCGAGTAGAACGGCGCTTAAACTGAGCAGGAATGCGAAAGAGTCGGAGACCACATGACCGGCATCCGCAAGAAGCGCTAGGCTTTTGCTCGCGGAAGAGCCCCAGATTTCCCAAAAGAAGATTCCCAAAGACAAGAAGATTGCGAGAAGCAAAGAACCCACCGTTCCCTTTCGTTTCGGGCGGAGAATCGTCTGCTTTAGAAAAGGATCGGCGGAGAAGGCGTTTTTAGAGTGATCGCCTTTCGACGGAGACGATTTGGTCATTTCCGAACCGTTCCTATTTGCGCGGGACGACAACGATATCCACCCTGCGGTTGAGAGCTTTGTTTTCGGGAGTATCGTTGGAAACGAGAGGTGCAAATTCTCCATACCCAGCGGCAGAGAAATTCCGAGCATCCAACTTTTTATCATCCAACAGGAAGCGAAGTACGGAAAGAGCCCGTTCCGTAGAAAGCTGCCAGTTATCCTGGAATTTCTTGGTTCGGATCGGTACGTTGTCCGTGTGTCCTTCTACAGTAATGATGTTCCCAGGGTAATTGGAAAGGATCTCCTTCACTTTATCCAAAGCGGGTAGAATCTGTTTTTTTAAATCCGCCGATCCGGAATCGAAGGAAATTTGATCGTCCACGTTGATGATGAGTCGTCCGGCAAATCTTTTTACCCGAATTTGTCCCTTCGAGATTTCCCCTTTCAGTTTTTCCTCCAATTCATCCGCCTGCTTTTTCAGACGATCGTTTTCGTTCTTTTGGTTCTCCGATAAATCCTTGAGTTTCGCGATTTCGTCGTTCAAAGAAGCGATCCTCGCTTCCAAGGAAGCGATCTTAGTCTCATAGTCCTTTTTCAAATCTTCTGTTTTTTTGATGCAATCCCGCTTTTCCTGTTCCAAAGAGGATTTCAATTCGGAGATCAGGTCCTGGTATTTTTTGGACTGCTTGGCGTTTTCGTCCAAGAGCTCTTTCTCCTTGTTGCTGCTTTTGGCCTTGAGGACGGCGATCTGATTTTCCAGGTTTTTGATCTGTTCCGCGTGCTGGTTTTTGTCCGTTTCGCGGAAGGATTTTTCGTTTGCGAGCTGTTCCTCCAAACTTTGGATCCGACTTTCCAGAGTGATTTTTTCCTTTTTGGAATTCTCACTTTCGTTTCTGTAGCGGGTCTTCAAGGAATCCAGTTCCAACTCCACGGCGACCTTTTCATTGTAGAGTTTGTTGTATTCCCAAGGATAATAAATGACGTCGGCTCGAGCCGGGAAGACGGAGGCTAGAAGGAGAATCCAGAGAAAGATCGATTTTGCGCCGGAGATTTTCATATTGTTTTCGATGGACCTGGTTCCATTCTAAGCGGGCAAACGCCGAGTCAAATGAAAAACTCTTGGAGGAAAAATCGGAAAGTCATTGATGACTGGAAATCTTTTCGGAATCTGTCGGGAAAGGGGAGGTTCGGTCCAGATGGATGACAAACGCAGTGCAAAGGATCCGGTTTCCGCCAAGGCCAACCTGCATTCCGCGGAATGGCTCGAATCCCTCTCCGAAAGTATAGAATCCAAAGACAATTCCTATCTACTCTCCTTTTTACAAGCCAATCACCCGGCGGATATCGCGGAGGTGCTGGAAAAATTGGACGAAGAGGATGCGTTTTACGTTTTCCGGCTTTGCGATTCCGAAATGCAATCCGCGATTCTCGTAGAGTTCGACGAAGAACTACAGGCGGATTTCATCTCCCGTCTGAACGTTCATGAAATTTCCCCCATCGTGGAAAATCTAGAGACAGACGAATTTACGAATCTGATCTCCGAGATTCCGAAGGAAAAGGCGGAAGAGATTCTAAACTCCCTCGATCGGGAAGATTCTTCCCAAATCCGGAAACAGTTGAATTTCCGGGAATATACCGCCGGTCGTTTAATGACGACGGAATTCGCAGCCGCGTACGAGACCGATACCGTCCGCAAGGCAATCATCAAACTGAGAAAGGTCGCAAAGGAAACGGATGATATCTATCTTCTCTATATAACGGATGAGGAGAATCACCTGAAAGGTTTTATCCGGTTAAAGGATTTGTTTCTCGCCCCCCTAAACCAGAAAGTAGCGAAACTTGTAAAGGAAGAGGTATTTTCGATCCACTACGATACGGACCAGGAAGAGGTAGCGCGAGTATTCCGAAAATACGACCTAGTCTCGGCAGCTGTAGTGGATGATTTGGACAGGATCATCGGAAGGATTACCGTAGACGACATTCTTGATATCGTTCAGGAGGAGGCTTCCGAGGATATCCTGAGGATGGGGGGAGTTTCCGAAGAGGAAAGGCTGAATACTTCCATCTGGGATTCCATCCGTAGAAGATTGATTTGGCTTGTGATCAATCTGGGGAACGCGGTATTGGCCGCTTCCACAGTTTCGCTTTTCGAGGATACGATCCAATCCTTCGTATTACTGGCGGCATTGATGCCGATCGTTGCGGGAATGGGGGGGAATGCGGGAACGCAGGCCATCACGGTGGTAGTACGAAATATCGCCACGGGAGATTTGAGCCCTAGGAATTGGGGCACGGGATTTCGAAAGGAATGTATCATAGGGGTGATCAACGGGATCACGATCGGGGCAATTGCAGGTGGAGCAGTGTATCTTTACTCCGGAAAATTGGCCCTGTCTCTTGTCATCTTTTTTGCCATGCTGGCGAATCTCATCATGGCCGCATTGTTAGGCGCATCGATTCCCATGCTTCTTCGCGTATTGGGAATCGACCCTGCAATCGCATCTTCCATTTTCGTGACTACTACGACGGATATTTTCGGATTTTTCTGCTTCTTAGGGTTGGCCACGTTATTTTTGGGTTATCTGTGAGCGCGTTCCTTCGTCTTTATTTAAATATAGAAATGGATTGGGATTTTTCATGAGAGAAATATACGAGAGGAGAGTGAAAACTCCTATTGCTGCGTTCGTTTTTACGCTGGTTATTTTACTTGTCGGTTGCGTCAGCGCTTCTAAGTCCGCTACCGAGGATCCGAAGGCGCAGCCTTTGCCGAATCCTGCGGGCGAACTTGAGACCGTATTGGACGAAGAGGGGAACGAAGTAAAAATCACGACGAATGATCCGGCGTCCTTTCAGACGCTTTCCAAGGATTCGAGCGAATACTTCCGGGTCTATATCACGAGTGATCATTATAAATTGCGACAAATCCGCGGAGCGAAGTTCATTCACAGAAAAGTAGATAAGGGCGGGGATGCACTTATCAGCGAGGAACTCGCCAAGTACAATCGGATCAATTTTACCGATGACGGGATCATTTTAGTGATCCTGAATGGAAACACCGGCGCGGTGGAAACGATCCGATTCAATACTCGGGTACCCAGAATCAACGACTTGGCGAAAGTGATCCAAAACGATGTGACTCGTTGGGCTATGGAACATTCCGAAGAAAAACCGGTGGTTACTAAATACCAGATCCATTATACGATCCGACTGGAAAATCGGAGCGGGACAACGAGAGACAAGGTAAAAGAGGATCTAAAGAGAGAGGTCAGGAAGTAAGCATTTTTTGTTGCTAATCCGCACAGTGGTTTGTATAATAGCTTTCAGCTTAGGAGAAAAACGAGGCGCCTGCGAAGCAGGTGGAGCTTCTAACCGCCTCGTTTTTCCCCCCGAATGAAGCGGCTCGATTTGCCCTTGGTCCGCTTTGGCGCTTTCCTCGACGACCCCGATTCTCTCCCTCCAGCTTTTTACGATCGCATCCAACCCGAATACCCTTAGATTCCGGAAGAAACAGAACTCGTTTAGGTAAAGCTGGGAATACTCCGGCCTAATGTATCCGTAGGAAGAGAATGCCTGCTTGATCGCTCTGTGGTTTCCCTCCGCGTACTGGATGTGAACTCCGTCTTTTGTTACCCAGCGATTTCTCGCCCATTGGTATCTCTTGTCCTTAGAGTGGGCCGAATGATTCACCATTCTGTGGCTTTCATATACGCTATTTAGCCAAGGATACCCTGAATCCGTGTGTATAGGTGATCTTTCTGGGATATTCCTTCTTATAATCGGCCCTAAAGTATTCATCTTTTGGTCTGGTACAGAATCTAAGATTAACGCTCCATTACTTCCCGCGATTGTATGCACTAAGGTTCCTACCTGTCTCCCGCCTAGTTTCTCACTCATATAGATAGATGCTGTAGAACCGTTGTGTTTATGCCTTTTACGGCCTTTATTTGCTCTCTGGGAGGCTGAATAGAGTACTACTGTATCCGCGTTCATTATGGTTAGTGGGGGATTGGTATTCTTCTTAGGTGCGCTTTTCTCCGCGAAATTTGCTTCTTCTGTTTTAGGTTTGCGCCCGGTTTTAGATCGTTTTGGAAATTCAATGCGCCGGTTTTCCTTTAAAAATTCCGCTTCAATCTCCGTCTGTAGTTTTGAATACAGCATGTCTCTTACGTTCTCTTTTTGTTCACTTGCGAAGATTTGGATCCTGCGTTTTAGAAGTAGTGCCGTTTTGTAGGAGATCCCGGTTTTCTTCTGAATCGCGGAGGCTGTGAGAACTTTCGGGCTTTGGAGGTATGCTTCTTCCAGCACGTATCCGAATACCCACAAGGGTAGCTTAAAATGGTGGAGGGGAGTATATGAGAGTCTTGAGGTGAGGTAGTGGCACTCTTCGCAGCGAATCAGGTAGTCTCTTGTTGCGATTTTCTTCGTTAATTGGATCTTACATTCCGGGCAGAACTTAGGGTAGAAGGTATCTAAGAAGAACTCTGTGATCTTATGATAGTATTCCGTTTTTAGAGGAAGGGCGGAAGCTTCTTTGTTCTCCGCTTCTCCTTTGTTAGGATTGTACTGGGGAAATAAGTAAGCATTTTTTGTTGCTAATCCGCACAGTGGTCTGTATAATAGCTTTCAGCTTAGGAGAAAAACGAGGCGCCTGCGAAGCAGGTGGAGCTTCTAACCGCCTCGTTTTTCCCCCAAAATGAAGCGGCTTGCTTTGCCCTTCGCTTGCCTCGACCTCTGTCCCTTGCTCGACGACTCCGATTCTCTCCCACCATCCTTTGACGATCGCATCTAACCCGAATACCTTCAGATTCCGGAAGAAACAGAATACATTTAGGTAAAGCTGGGAATACTCGGGTCTTATATATCCGTAAGAAGAGAAGGGGAATTATTTAGCCGGTAATTTGGATCCGAATCGTAAGAATTCCTACTTAGATGACGGTATGGCAACTGATGCAGGATTTGCAAGTTCATCTAAAGCATTGCCAGAATTAACTGAGCCTTCGACATTCTGGTTTGGTGTTCAAGAGAGAACAAAGAGCCTATTTACGAAAGGATCCTTTTTGACAGATTCGCAAATATTTCACAATGAGCTTTCCTCGCATGGAGTTCAGGCGGCAAGCGAAGCGATCCATGGGCTATGCCTTAACAGGAGATGAGAAGGTAATATACGATGGGTTGGAGAAAGCAGCAAATCGCAATGAACAATTAGATCAATTCGCGAAAATACGACCATTAACCACCGCGGAGACAGCAGAATATATCAAAAACTTACGTTTACCATTGGATATCGAAAAACCGCACAGTGAAGCTTTGTTTCAGCAATGGAAAGGGCAAGGTCTTACTCAACGTAACTTGACTCCATACGAGAAAATATTTTTACAACCCTTATTCCCTATATTGAATTTAGATAATATTAACTTAATCAATGGTGGGTCATTGGTTAGGAGTGCAATAAAGGGAGTGGGGTTTATAAATGTCGATGTTACATTCGGAAATAGTATTTATCATATGGGCAATTTGCCAAGTAATTACGAAAAGCCGGGCGGTTTTAGTCCTTTTAATAAAAATGACCTTGGTCAGCTGGCACATGAATTGACACATACTGTACAACAGGACAATACCATTATTGGGTCAACTTTAGGACAAATTCCGATAGTTGGAACTGTATTTAAAGTCATTGCTTTTAGCCTTAGATATTATTCAGAGCTTCTTTTTCTCTTATTATCTACCCGAAACAAATTGGCATTTGGTTTTTTGGATTCTGCCTTTTCTAGGATGCATAGGTTTGGGATTTAGGATCTTTTATAAGAGAAGATCCAGAAAAAACGGGTAAGGTAGGATCTCGCCTGCAAGATATTTTAGTTTTTGCGAGGTTCAGGACTCAACGTGTGTTTATTGAGTAAATTCAAGTTCAATATACCGTGGAGATCCGCTCATTACAATTTGAACTGCATATCTCGCTCCTTTTTCCAACGGCAAAGGCCTTTGCAAAGTAGTCTCCTTATCAGAAAAATTTATTTGTCCATAATAAATGACTCTCGGATAAGATTTACCCTTTGTATTGTACAGACCTGTATCAATTTCCCATACACTTTCCATTTTCGATTCGGAAATAGTATTTATCATATGGGCAATTTGCCAAGTAATTACGAAAAGCCGGGCGGTTTTAGTCCTTTTAA